>JBOHBB010000217.1:0-3262 GCA_050698135.1 Gaiellaceae bacterium | reverse complement strand
TCCACATGAGCGTGATCTCGGAGCTCGGGCCGCAGCTCTTCAACATCGCGGTCGATCCGAGCGAGCTTCGCGACCGCGTCACCGCCGACATCCGGCGGCTCCTGAACGACGAGCCCGGCCTCGCCCGTGAGGACCGAGAACGTCTCACTGCCGAGATCCTCGACGACATCCTCGGCTACGGGCCGCTCGAGCGCCTCATCGCCGACGACTCGATCACGGAGATCATGTGCAACGGCCCCGACGACATCTGGATCGAGCGCGGGGGGAAGCTCTACGAGACGACGGTCCGCTTCACGGACGAGTCGCACCTCCGCCGCATCATCAACAAGATCGTGTCCCAGATCGGCCGGCGCATCGACGAGTCCTCGCCGATGGTCGACGCGCGCCTGCCGGACGGCAGCCGCGTGAACGCGATCATCCCGCCGCTCAGCCTCTCCGGGCCCCTGATGACGATCCGGAAGTTCAGCCGCCGGCGGCTCTCGCTCGAGGACATGATCAACATCGGCTCCCTCTCCGAGGAGTCGGTCAACTTCCTCTCGCGCTGCGTCGAGGCGCAGCTGAACATGCTCATCTCCGGCGGCACCGGCTCGGGCAAGACGACGCTCCTGAACGCGCTCTCGTCCGCGATCCCGAACAACGAGCGCATCGTGACGATCGAGGACGCCGCGGAGCTCCAGCTCCACCAGCGGCACGTCCTCCGGCTCGAGTCGCGCCCTCCGAACATCGAGGGCGAGGGGCACATCCCGATCCGCGACCTCGTGCGCAACTCGCTGCGCATGCGGCCGGACCGGATCGTGGTCGGCGAGTGTCGCGGCGCAGAGGCGCTGGACATGCTCCAGGCGATGAACACGGGCCATGACGGGTCGCTCTCGTCCGTCCACTCGAACTCGCCCCGCGATGCCCTCCACCGCATCGAGACGATGGTGATGATGGCCGGCTACGACCTGCCGCTTCGCGCCATCCGCCAGCACGTGTCCTCGGCGCTCGACCTGCTCGTCCACATCGACCGCCTCGAGGACGGCTCGCGGCGCGTCGTCGCCGTGACGGAGGTCCTGCGCATGGAGTCGGACGTGATCCAGCTGCAGGACATCTTCGAGTTCGAGATCGAGTCGGTCGCGCCCGACCGCACGATCACGGGCCGGCTCCGCTCGACGGGCCTCCGCCCCGTGTTCCTCGAGAAGTTCCGCAAGCGCGGCATCGAGCTTCCACAGAGCGTCTTCGGAGAGCGCGTCGCCTCGCTCGACGAGCGCCGAGGCGCAACCGCGTGAGGCGCCTCGTCCGGATCTGCGCCGCGGGCGCGGCTCTCGCCGCGCTCGCAGCGCTCGTGGCGCCGGTCGCGGCCCTCGGACAGGGCGGCCAGCTCAAGCTGTCGGAGTCGCCCACGACGGGCTTCCCCGACAAGGCGTACCTGCTGCAGCTGCCGAAGAAGCAGGCGCTCACGGCCGGCAACGTGTCCGTCACCGAGAACGGCGGCCCCGTCGTCGGGCTCGCCGTTGAGCCCCCTGGCGGCTCCGCGAGCGGGGCGATGCTCCTGATCGACGCCTCGAACAGCATGAAGGGCGCTCCGATCGCCGGCGCGGCAACCGCAGCACGCGCCTTCCTCGCCGAGCGCAAGGAGGACCTGCCGCTCGCCATCATCGCGTTCAACCCGAACGTCAACGTGCTCTCGGAGTTCACGACCGACAGGGAAGACCTCGCCGCCGCCGTCGCGGAGACGCCGTCGACCGCCGAAGGAACGCACATCTACGACGCGCTGATCAAGGCGTCGGAGATGGCAGGAGACGAGGACCAGGCGCGGACCACCATCGTCCTCCTTTCGGACGGCGCCAACTACGACACCAGCGAGTCGAGCCTCGCGGAAGCACTCTCGGCACTCGAGGAGGCCAACGTTCGGGTCATCTCGATCGGGCTCAAGTCGGATCAGTACACCCCCCAGACCCTCCAGACCCTCGCAGCACGGACCGGGGGGTCGTACATCGAGGCGCTGACTCCAGCGTCGCTCGCCCAGATCTACTCGGAGGTCAGCGCGAAGCTCTCGAACGAGTACGAGGTCACGTACCGCTCGGTGCTGCCTCCAGAACGCGAGGCCGTCGTCGCGGCGACCGTGGCGGGCTACGCGCCGGCAACCGCGACGTACACGACGCCGGAGCTCGACCTCGCTCCCCGCGGCACGTTCGAGCAGAGCTGGACCGACCAGGTCATCGTGTCCCCGTACCTGATGGTCTTCGTCGTGATCGCGGTGCTCGCGCTGATCGGATTCGCCGTCATGACCGTGCTCGAGGCTCGCAAGCGCTCGCTCAAGCGGCGGATGGCGATGTACGTCACCGTCCCGTCGGAGGAGGAGTCGCGCGAGCGGCGCGCCGAGGTCTCCGCGATGCTCGCGCAACAGGCGCAGCAGCGGATTGGCGGGCTCCGCTCGTGGCAGCGATTCGAGAACGACGTCGAGATCGGCGCGTTCACGCTCACCCCGCTCGCCATCCTCTTCTGGACGATCGTGGCCGGCATCGTCGCCTCGCTCGTCGCCGCCGTCGCGCTCCAGTCGCTGTGGGGGCTCCTCATCGGCCTCCTCGCTCCCTTCGTCATGCGCTGGTACGTGACGCGGAAGGTCCGGAAGGTACGGGAAGCGTTCGACGAGCAGCTCCCCGACAACCTCGATGTCCTCGCGGGGGCGATGCGCACGGGGCACTCGGTGATGGGCGCGCTCGCCGTCATGGTCGAGAGCGCCGACGAGCCGTCGAAGACGGAGTTCCGCCGCGTCCTTCAGGACGAGCAGCTCGGCGTCCCCCTGGACGACGCGCTGATGGTGATGGCACGGCGGATGGAGAGCTACGACGCCGAGCAGGTCGCGATGGTCATGCGGCTCCAGCGCGAGGCCGGCGGCAATACTGCAGAGGTGCTCGACCGCGTCGCCGAGACGATCCGCGGGCGCATGGAGCTCCGTCGGCTCGTGCAGGTGCTGACCGCACAGGCCCGGATCTCGCGGTGGATCCTCACCAGCCTGCCGATCTTCCTGCTCGTCGCCCTCACGTTCACGGGCGGCGACTACCTCGACCCGCTCACGAGTACCCTGATCGGGAAGATCTCTCTCGTCGTCGGGGCCGTGATGGTCCTCATCGGCTCGTTCTGGATCAAGAAGATCGCGGAAATGGACGTGTGACGTGGACATCACCCTGATTGCACTCGCAGGCGTCCTCCTCCTCGGAGCGGGGATCGCCATCCTCGTCGTCAACCTCGGCCGCAATCGAGGCTCGAACATGACGAT
>JBOHBB010000216.1:0-3636 GCA_050698135.1 Gaiellaceae bacterium | reverse complement strand
GGATCGGGACGTTGATCCCGACCATCCCGACGTTGACGTCGAACTGGAACTGCCGCGCGACTCCGCCGTCGCGCGTGAAGAGCGCGACGCCGTTCCCGTACGGGTTCTCGTTCACGAGCCGCAGCGCCTCGTCGTACGTCGGCACCCGGACGACCGAGAGCACCGGCCCGAAGATCTCGTCGCGGTACGCGTCCATCTCGGGCGTCACGTCGTCGAGGAGGGACACGCCGAGGAAGAAGCCGCCGTTGTCCGGCGCGGTCTCGCGGCCGTCGGCGACCAGCGTTGCGCCCTGCGCCGGGCCCGAGTCGAGGTACGAGGCGACCTTGTCGCGATGCTCCCGCGTGACGAGTGGGCCCATCTCCGACGAGGGATCGAGGCCGTCGCCGACCTTGACCTTCGGCAGCCGCTCCCTGATCGCGCCGACGAGCTCGTCGCCGGCATCGCCGACGGCGACGACGACCGAGACGGCCATGCACCGCTCGCCGGCGGAGCCGTAGCCGGCGCTCACCGCGGCGTCCGCGGCCATGTCGATGTCGGCGTCGGGGAGGACGATCATGTGGTTCTTGGCGCCGCCGAGCGCCTGCATCCGCTTCCCCGCCTTCGTCCCGGTCTCGTAGACGTAGCGGGCGATCGGGGTGGACCCGACGAAGCTGACGGCGGCGATGTCCGGGTGCTGGAGGATCGCGTCGACCGCGACTTTGTCGCCCTGGACGACGTTGAAGACGCCGTCCGGGAGCCCGGCCTCCTTGAGCAGCTCGGCGGTGAGGAGCGAGGCGGACGGGTCCTTCTCCGACGGCTTCAGGACGAACGTGTTCCCGCACGCGATCGCGGGCGCCCACATCCACATGGGCACCATCGCCGGGAAGTTGAACGGGGTGATCCCGGCGACGACGCCGAGGGGCTGGCGGATCGAGTACACGTCGATCCCGGTCGAGGCCTGCTCCGAGTAGTCGCCCTTCAGGAGCTCGGGGAGGCCGCAGACGTACTCGACCACCTCGATGCCGCGCTGCACCTCTCCGAGCGCGTCGGAGAGGACCTTGCCGTGTTCGGACGTGAGCAGCCGTGCGAGATCCTCGCGGTGCTCGTCGAGGAGCTGGTAGATCCGGAAGAAGAGCTCGGCCCGCTTCGACAGCGACCAGGTGCGCCAGGTGGCGGACGCGGCCTTCGCGGCAGCGACCGCGCGGTCGATCTCCTCGATCGAGGCGAACTGCACCTCGCCGCTCTGCTCGCCGGTCGCCGGGTTGTAGACGGGGCCCGTGCGTCCGGACGCGCCTGCCACCGCCTCGCCGCCGATCCAGTGCCCGATCAGCTTCAGTTCAGTCGTCACCGCCGCGCTCATCTGCGCACCTCCGCCTCGTTGTCTCTTGCAAGCGTACCGCCGCTAGGCGGCAGTCGATCTGGCTCGGCGCCGCGCCGGACGCACGAGGACCGCGTCCTCGCCGGGGAAGAAGATCGACTCGTGGCCGTCCTCCCAGCGGACGCGGAAGCGCTCGTGGCCGGGCTCTCCGAGGACCTCGAGGATGACGGCGGTCTTCGCCGCGTCACCGACCGAGTGTCCGGTGATGGAGATCTCGTCTCCCGCCCGGGGCGGCTTCCCCTGGACGCTCTTCGTCATCGGGGCCTCCTTCTCTCGTGTCACCTCGAGTGTGCCGCGTCCCGGCATTTCGTGCAGGCCGGGCACGTCGATGCGGAGCGCCTCGAGGATAGCGGTGTACGGGTCGATGCACGGGAGCGCGTAGCGCGTGTCGAAGTCGACGGCGCCGTTCAGCTCGAGCACGACCCAGCCGGCGCTCGACGGCAGCAGGTCGACGCTCGCGAGGTCGATCCCGACTGCGGCGACCGCCTCGACCGCCAGCTCACCCGCTCCCGGCGGGACCCCGGCCCGGACGACCGATCCGCCGAGGGTGACGTTCGTCCGCCACTCGCCGGGCGCTGCGATCCGCTCGGCGCCCGCGACGACGCGTGTGCCTGCGACGACCACGCGCGCGTCGTGCCTGCTCGAGCCGACGAACTCCTGGACCAGCGCTCCGTGGCGCTTCCACCAGGGGCGGTCCGCGATCAGCTCGAACACCCGCGCGAGATCCTCGGGCGTGCGGCAGAGGAGCACGTCCTGGCCCCAGCTCCCGAAGCGGGGCTTCACGACGCAGGGGAAGGGCACGGCGGGCAGCGGCGCGCCCGGCCCGATGTGATCGGTCCGGGGCCCGGGGAGGCCGGCGTGCGCGAGGCGCTCGGCCGTCAGGAGCTTGTCGTGCGCTGCGAGCAAGGCGTCGGGGCCGTTCAGCACGCGGATGCCGCGCTCCCGGAGCTCCGGGACGAGCTCCAGGCCGGGCTCGATGCCGTCGAGTGTGGGGAGGACGTCGAGGCGTGTGATCGCGACGTCGTCCGGGCCCAGCACGGACGTCGCCTCCTGCGGCCAGAGGACGCGCGCGTCGAGGCCGCGCTTCCGCCAGGCGTACGCGAGCTGGACGTTCGTTCGCGTCGGGCTCCCGAGCAGCGCGAGTGTCACCCCTCCACGCTGACGCTGCCGTGGTCGCGCCGTATCCGCGACGACCCCGATCCTGCTGCGGGTCGGCCGCGAGGATCGTCAGGCCGGGATGACCAGGCTCGCGAGATCGCGCGGGTAGTACGTGAGGATCTCGATCCCGTCCTCGGTCACGAGCACGGTGTCCGAGTGGCGGAAGCCGCCGAGGTCGGCGGCGTAGAGGCCCGGCTCGACGGTGAAGACCATCCCCGGCCGGATCTCGGTGTGGTCGCCCGAGTCGAGGAACGGGCCTTCGTGGTAGCGGAGGCCGATCGCGTGACCGGTGTGGTGCCGCCAGTACGCGAAGAGCTCGTGCTGCGCGAAGTACGTGCGAACGGCCTTGTCGACGTCCGAGCAGCGCGCGCCCGGCCGGATCGCCTCGAACGCGACGTCCTGGACGGCCTTCATGTGGCCGAACAGCCGCTCATGTTCCGGCGTCGGCTCCCCGATCACCATCGTCCGCTCGAGCTCCGAGAGGTAGCCCCAGACGGGCGCGCTCGCCCCGGTGACGAGGACGTCGCCGGCGCGGAAGGCGATGTTGCCGGCGAGCGCGTGCGGGATCGCGGAGTCGCGGCCGATCTGACCCCGGTAGCCCGCGTGCGCCCCGCTCGAGAATGCGTTCTGGGCCCGGTAGACCTCGCCGATCGCGTCGAGCATGGCGAAGGTCGCCTCGTCGCTCGCGCGCTGCGAGACCTCCGTCTCGGTGACGCCCGGCCGCGTGTAGCGTTGGAGGAGCCGGTGCGCGAGGTTCCCCCAGCGCACGCTCTCCCGGATCAGAGCGATCTCGGCCGCGGACTTGATCGCCATCTGCTCCTCGATCTCGGCCGCGACGCGGACGACAGTCGCGCCGGAGAGCTCGGAGAGCGACGGGCCTTGGAAGCCGAGGATCCACGGGTAGCCGTCCTGGTCGGCGCCGATCGTCCCGCTGACGCCGAGCGCGGCGAGCGCGCGTTCGAGCGCCGTTTCAGCCCGTGGCTCGCCCGGATACTCGTCGTACTGCTCGACGCGGTCGAAGATCGCCTTCGCTTCCGCGTGCTCGACCTCGAGACGCGGGACGACGAGCGCGCACGTGCCGTCCGCGCCGAGCAGGAATGCGATCGGCCGCTCGGTGGGCG
>JBOHBB010000215.1:0-19344 GCA_050698135.1 Gaiellaceae bacterium | reverse complement strand
ACTGCCGAGCGCTCGTTCCTGCGCGCGCTCGGGGCGGGCTGCACCGCGCCGGTCGCGGCGCACGGGACCGTCGCCGCCGAGGGAGTCCACCTCGACGGGCTCGTCGCCTCGCCCGACGGCCGCGAGGTCGTACGCGTGTCGGGGACCGGGCAGCTGGAGGAGATCGGGGAGCGACTCGCGCGCGAGGCGCTCCATGCCGGCGCGGAGGCGATCCTCGAGGCGATCCGTGGCTGAGGGCCCACTCCGGGGCAAGCGGGTCGTGGTGACGCGTCCCCGAGAGCACGCAGGCGGGCTCGTCACCGCCCTCGAGCGGCTCGGCGCCGACGCCTGGGCCGTGCCGCTGATCTCGGTCGCGCCGCTCGAGGACGACGGCGAGCTCCGCCGACTGGTCGAGAGCGACCACGACTGGATCGTCTTCACCAGCGCGAACGCCGTCCGCGCCGTGGGCAGCGTCGCGCGAGAGCTGCGCGCGCGCATCGCGGCCGTCGGCCCGGCCACGGCGACTGCGGTGCGAGCGCTCGGCGTCGAGCCCGCGTTCGTGCCCGACCGCTTCGCGGCCCGGGAGATCGCGGACGGGCTCGAGCCGCTCGCCGGGGCGCGAGTGCTCCTCCCGCAGTCGGAGATCGCGGAGCGGTCGTTCGCGGACGGGCTTCGCGCTCGAGGCGCGACCGTGGACGTCGTCGACGCCTACCGGACGGTCGGGCTCGAGCCGACCGCGGCGGAGCTCGCCGGACTCGAACGGGCGGACGCGATCCTGCTCGCGAGCGGATCTGCGGCGCGTGCGCTCGCGGCGGCAGCCACTCCGTCGGAGCGCACGCTCGTCGTCTGCATCGGCCCGGCGACGGCCGGGGCGGCCCGTGCAGCCGGGCTCCGGGTCGATCTCGTCGCCGAGGATGCGACGGGGCAGGGCATGATTCGTACGCTCGTGTCGCATTTCGGGGAGAGCTGAGTGGCGGACCTGGAGACATCACCGATCGAGGCGCTGCGCGCCGGTGCCACACGCCCGCGCCGCTGGCGGCGAACGAGCGCGCTCCGCGACCTCGTGCGCGAGACGCCGCTCGCCCCCGACGACCTCGTCTATCCGCTCTTCGTCCAGCAGGGGCGCGGCGAGCGCCTGGCCGTCTCGTCGATGCCTGGCGTCGACCAGCTGTCCGTCGACGCGCTCGCGGGAGAGGCCCGCGAGCTCCTCGCCCTCGGGGTCAAGGGCGTGCTTCTGTTCGGCCTCCCCGAGTCGAAGGACCCGCTCGGCCTCGAGAGCCACGCCGAGGACGGCGTGGTGCAGCAGGCGGTTCGGGCGCTGCAGGAGGCTGGCTCGGAGCTCGTCGTCATGACCGACGTGTGTCTCTGCCAGTACACCGACCACGGCCACTGCGGGCTCCTCGACGCGGAGGGCTACATCCTCAACGACGAGACGTTGGAGGTGCTCGCGCGGATCGCGGTCTCGCACGGCGAGGCGGGCGCGGACGTCGTCGCTCCCAGCGGGATGATCGACGGCATGGTCGGGGCGATCCGCGCCGCGCTCGACTCGGAGGGCCTCGAGCAGGTCGCGGTGCTCTCGTACGCCGTGAAGTACGCGTCCGCGTTCTACGGGCCGTTCCGCGAGGCAGCCGAGGGCGCGCCGGCGTTCGGCGACCGCCGGAGCCACCAGATGGACCCGGCGAACGTGCGCGAGGCGGTCCGCGAGGCGGCCCTCGACGTCGAGCAGGGCGCGGACGGGCTCATGGTCAAGCCCGCGCTCGGCTACCTCGACGTCGTCCGGCGCGTGCACGAGCGCTTCCCGGAGCTCCCGCTCGCCGCGTACAACGTGAGCGGCGAGTACTCGATGGTGAAGGCGGCCGCCGCGAACGGCTGGCTCGACGAGCGCGCGGCCGTGCTCGAGGTGCTCACGGGGATCCGGCGCGCCGGCGCCGACCTCGTCGTCACGTACCACGCGAAGGACGCCGCGGCCTGGCTGCAGGAGAGGTCGTGAAGGCGCGCGTCGACGAGCCGCCCTTGGAGGACCTGGTGGACGAGACCGACGTCGCCGAGCACGGCCGCACGGCCGAGGGCGAGACGACCTCGCTCGACCGCCGCCTGTTCATGCAGCTTCAGGCGTTCGGGGGAGCGGAGGACACGGCAGCGCTCGTCTCCGCGCTCGAGTCGGCGGGCGTCGAGGGCACGCTGTACGAGGACGTCTCGGACCCCACCGGCGTCGCGCTGCTCACGGTGAGCGAGAGCCCGGACGCGTTCGTGTCCGAGCTGCGGGGCTTCCTCCAGTCGCCACCCTTCTCGGAGCTCGAACCGAAGCCGGAGCTGACGATGCTCGGGCGGACGTACGCGATCGGCCACGAGCAGGACCTCGAGGAGACGCTCGTCGAGCGCCCCCGGCGGCGCGTTCTCGACCCGGGCCTGCGCTGGGCGATCTGGTACCCGCTCCGGCGCGCCGGCTCCTTCGAGCAGCTCTCGCGGAAAGAGCAGAACGCCATTCTGATGGAGCACGGAGGCGTCGGCATGGCGTTCGGCCGGGCGGGGCTCGGGTACGACATCCGGCTCGCCTGCCACGGCCTCGACCGCGCGGACAACGACTTCGTCGTGGGGCTCCTCGGGCCCGAGCTGCACCCGCTCTCGATCATCGTCCAGCGGATGCGGAAGACGCGACAGACGTCGCTCCACCTGGAGCGGTTGGGGCCGTTCTTCGTCGGCAGGGTCGCGTGGCAGAGCACTCCGGGGTGATCGCGGCGGCATCCACGGAGGTCGCTGCCGAGCCGTCCTCGCCGTTCCTCCGCGCCTGCCGCGGCCTGCCGGTCGAGCGAACTCCGGTCTGGCTGCTCCGCCAGGCCGGGCGGTACCTGCCCGAGTACCGGGCGCTGCGCGAGCGGCATTCGATGCTCGAGCTCGTCCGCACGCCCGAGCTCGCGGAGCAGGTGACCCTGATGCCCGTCGATGCGTTCGGCCTCGACGCCGCGATCGTCTTCTCGGACATCCTGCCTCCGCTCGTCGGCATGGGCCTCGACCTCGACTTCGTCAAGGGCGACGGCCCTCGGATCTCGAACCCGATCTCGCGCGCCCGCGACGTCGACCTGCTGGGTGCTCCGCCCGCGGAGGAGACGATGGCCGGGACGCTGGAGGCGATCCGGCTCGTGCGGGCGGAGCTCGAGCCGCGGGGCGTTCCCGTCATCGGCTTCGCCGGGGCGCCCTTCACGCTCGCGAGCTATGCGATCGAGGGCGGCTCGTCGAGGGACTTCTCACGGACGAAGGCCTTCATGCTCTCGGAGCCGGCCGCGTGGCGCCGCCTTCTGGCGAAGCTCGTCACCGTGCAGGCCGACTACCTCCTCGCGCAGGCTCGTGCCGGTGCCCAGGCGCTGCAGGTGTTCGACTCGTGGGTCGGCCGCGCGCTCGGCCGCGAGGACTTCCTCCGCTCCGTCGCGCGGCACAACCGCGACCTCTTCGCCTCGGTCTCGGGGGCAGGTGTGCCGGTGATCAACTTCTCGCTCGGGACGTCCGCGTACCTCGAGGAAGCGGCTGCCTGCGGCGGCGACGTCGTCGGGCTCGACTGGCAGCTCCCGCTCGACGAGGCGTGGGAGCGGGTCGGCCACGAGCGGCCCGTGCAGGGCAACCTCGACCCGGCCGCGCTGCTCGCGCCCTGGCGCGAGCTCCGGTTCCGGATCGACGACGTCCTCGACCGCGCCGCCGGGCGCCCCGGGCACGTGTTCAACGTCGGCCACGGGCTCGTCCCGCAGACGCCGACCGACAACGTGCGCCGCCTCGTCGAGCACGTGCGCGAGCGGGCCTCGTCGTGACCGTCGGCGTCCTCGTCATGGCGTACGGCGGGCCTGGCTCGCTCGACGAGCTCCCGGGCTACCTCGCTGACATCCGGTCGGGCCGTACGACCCCGCGCGAGGTTCTGGAGGACGTCGCCGAGAGCTATCGCGCGATCGGCGGGCGCTCGCCGCTCCTCGAGGCGACGCGCGTGCAGGTCGACGCGCTCGCCGCCGAGCTCGGGGACGGCTTCCGGTGCTACCTCGGGATGCGCCACTGGTCGCCGTGGATCGAGGAGGTCGTGGGCGAGATGGTCGAGGACGGTGTCACGCACGCGGTCGGCCTCGTGCTCGCGCCCCAGTTCAGCGCCATGTCCGTCGCCCGCTACCAGCAGAAGATCGCGGACGGGCTCGAGCTCTACCGCGGGCAGATGGAGCTCGCGCACGTGCGGAGCTACCACGACCACCCGGGCCTCATCGCCGCCTTGGCGGGCCGGGTCGCGGAAGGGCTCGCGCGCTGGCCCGAGGACGAGAGGCGCCGCGTGCATGTCGTCTTCAGCGCCCACAGCCTCCCCGAGCGGGTCCTCGCCGGGGGCGATCCCTACGACGAGCAGTGCCGCGAGACCGCGCGCTTCGTCGCCGAGCGGGCGGAGCTCCCGGCCGAGCGCTGGTCCTGGAGCTACCAGTCCGCAGGCCGCACCTCGGAGCAGTGGGCCGGCCCCGACCTCGGCGACCACCTCGAGGACCTCGCTGCGCGCGGTGTGACGGACGTCGTCTCGGTGCCGGTCGGGTTCGTGTCCGACCACGTCGAGCTCCTGTTCGACGTCGATATCCGAGCCAGGCGGGTCGCCGAGCGGGTCGGAGTGCGCCTCGAACGGCCGCCGGCGCTGAACGACGACCCGCGCTTCGTCGAGGCTCTCGCCGAGATCGTCCGCGAGCGCGCCCGTGGCTGGGCGGAGGCCGCCGCGGCGTGAGGGTCGCCGTCGTCGGAGGAGGGATCGCCGGCCTTGCCGCTGCGCGGCGTCTGGAGACACTGCTCCCGGACGCCGAGCTCACCCTCTTCGAGCGCGAGGCGACGCTCGGAGGGAAGGTCGTCACGGAGCACGCGGCAGGCTTCCTCGTCGAGGGCGGCCCGGACAGCTTCCTCTCTCGCAAGGAGCGCGGGCCCGAGCTGTGCGAGGAGGTCGGGCTCGGGGACGAGCTCGTCGGCAGGAGGCCGGAGAACGCCCGCACGTACGTGCGCCGCCACGGCGAGCTTCACCCGCTGCCGGCCGGGCTCACCGGATTGGTACCGACCGACCTCGATGCGCTCGTGGACAACCCGCTCCTCTCGCCCGAGGGTCGCGAGCAGCTTGCAGCCGAGGTCGACCTTCCACCCGCGCCGCCAGGTGGCGACGAGTCGATCGCCTCGTTCTTCACGCGGCGTCTCGGTCGGGAGGCGTACGAGAACCTCGTCGAGCCGCTGACGACGGGCATCTACGCCGGCGACGGCGACCTGCTCTCCCTCCGGGCGACGTTCCCGGGGCTCCCTTCGCTCGAGCTCGAGCACGGTAGCGTGATCCGCGGCCTGCTCGCGCAGCCGGCTCCTATGGGTGGCGGGCGTCCGCCCTTCGTCGCCCTGCGCTCCGGGATAGGCACCCTCGTGAGCGCCCTCGTCGACGGTCTCCGGCTGACGACGATTCGCACCGGAGCGGCGGTTGCGGCGATCGAGCGAGGGCCGGACGGCTACGTCCTCCCGCTTCCCGGCGGCGCGGTGCAGGCGGACGGCGTCGTGCTCGCGGTCCCCGCGTTCGCGTCCGCGGAGCTCGTCGCCTCGCTCGATCCCGATCTCGCCGCCGTGCACGGGGAGATCCCGTATGCGTCGTCGGCGCTCGTCAGCCTCGGCTTCCGCGACGAGGACGTGCCGCAGCCGCTCGACGGGTACGGCTACGTCGTCCCGCGCACCGAGCGCTCGGACGTGCTCGCCTGCTCCTGGAGCTCGAGCAAGTGGGAGGGGCGCGCTCCCGAAGGTTCAACGCTGATCCGCATCCACACCGGCCGCTACGGCGGCCGCGACGTCTGCGCGGAGCCGGACGACGAGCTCCTCGCGCTCGCCCGCGAGGAGGTTCGGCTGCTCGGGATCGCGGCCGACCCCGCGCTCGTCCGCGTCCACCGCTGGCCGCGCTCGATGCCGCAGTACGTCATCGGCCACGTCGAACGGCTCGAGCGGATCGAGGCTGCGCTCGAGCGCCATCCCGGGGTCGCCGTCGCGGGAGCCGCCTATCGCGGGGTCGGCGTCCCCGACTGCATCGGCTCGGGCGAGCAGGCGGCGGAGTCGATCGCACGCGCCCTCGCGCCGGTCCCCGGGTGACCCGCGAGGGCTCGGAGCGCCTCTTCGTCGAGGCGACGGAGATGATGCCGGGAGGCGTCAGCTCCCCCGTGCGCGCGTTCCGGGCGGTGGGCGGGACGCCGTTCTTCGTGGAGCGCGCGGAAGGCGCGTACCTGGTCGACGTCGACGGGAACCAGTACGTCGACTACGTCCTCTCCTGGGGCCCGCTCGTCCTCGGGCACGCGCACCCGCGCGTCGTCGCCGCTCTCGAGGAGGCCGTGCGGCGTGGGACGAGCTACGGGGCGCCGAGCCCGCTCGAGCTCGAGCTCGCCCGCCTGATTCGCGACGCCATGCCGGGCCTCGAGCTCGTCCGGTTCGTCAGCTCCGGGACCGAGGCGACGATGAGCGCGCTGCGGCTCGCGCGCGCGTTCACGGAGCGCGCCAAGATCGTCAAGTTCATCGGCTGCTACCACGGCCACGCCGACCTCCTCCTCGTCCAGGCGGGATCCGGGGTCGCCACGCTCGGCCTCCCCGACTCGCCGGGAGTCACGCCGGGCGCGGTCGCCGACACGCTCGCGGCGCCGTACAACGACCTCGCTGCGGTCGAGCGCCTCTTCGCCGAGCACGGCGCCGAGATAGCCGCGGTGATCGTCGAGCCGGTCGCCGGAAACATGGGCCTCGTCCCGCCGCTCCCTGGGTTTCTCGAGGGGCTGCGCGCGCTGACCTCGGGCCACGGGGCGCTCCTCGTCTTCGACGAGGTGATGACGGGCTTCCGAGTCCATCCCGGCGGCGCGCAGGCGCTGTACGGGGTCACGCCGGACCTGACCACGCTCGGCAAGGTGATCGGCGGCGGGCTGCCCGTGGGCGCCTACGGCGGTCGCCGGGAGATCATGGAGCTCGTCGCTCCGGCGGGCCCCGTCTACCAGGCGGGCACGCTCTCCGGGAACCCGCTGGCCATGACGGCCGGAATCGAGACGCTGCGGGAGCTGGCCGAGCCGGACGTGTGGGCCGGAGCCGAGGCGGCCGCGGAGCGCCTCGTCGCCGGGCTCGAGGTGCTGGACGCGCCCGTCGCGCTCGCCCGCGCCGGGACGATGTTCGGCCTCTTCTTCGCGGACGGTCCGGTGACGAGCTGGGAGGACGCGAAGCGGGCCGACACGACCCGGTTCGCGGCGTTCCATCGCGCCATGCTCGACCGCGGCGTCTACCTCGCCCCCTCGCAGTTCGAGGCCGGCTTCGTGTCGGCCGCGCACGGAGAGCGGGAGATCGAGGCGACGGTGGAGGCCGCCCGCGAGGCCTTCGTGCCTCTCTACTGACCTCTACGCTTCGCGCCGGTGAAGGTGCTGCTCGTCACCATGTACTTCCCCCCCGCCGGCGGTGGCGGCGTGCAGCGCTCGCTGAAGCTCGCCCAGTACCTGCCCGCGCTCGGGATCGAGACACACGTCCTCGCCCCGGAGGACCCGAAGTGGGTGCACCGCGACCCGGAGTTGCTCGTCCCGACGCAGGCGTGGGTGCACCGCGTGCGCTACGTGGGCCCGCGGGCGAGGAAGCCGGCCGAGGAGCTCCGCACCGCGGACGGGATCGAGCGCGCGCTCGTCCAGGCGCAGGTGACTGCGCGCCGACTGCTCGTTCCAGACGCGAGCGTGACCTGGAACCTGACGGCGATCCCGGCGGCGATCCGGCTCGCCCGCCGCGAGAAGATCGACGCCGTGCTGACGACCTCACCTCCCGGCTCGGTCCACTTCGTCGGCGCGGCGGTCCAGAAGGCGACCGGCGCGGGCTGGCTCGCCGATCTGCGCGACCCGCTCGTGGCCCACCAGCACCGCCGAGCGGACACAGCCGCGACGCGCGCACGGCAGGCTGCGAACGAGGGCCTTGCCCGCCTCGTCGCCGGTCGGGCCGACGCGATCTCCTGCGTCTCGGAGGCGATCGCCGACGAGGTTCGCGTCCTCGGCGCGCACGGGATCGTCCGCACGATCGCGAACGGGTGCGACTTCGACGACTTCGCCGGCCTCGAGTACCGGCGGGCCGAGCGCTTCCGGATCACGCACACGGGCAGCTTCTTCGGGAAGCGCGACCCGCGGCCGTTCCTGCAGGCTCTGCACGACTCGGGGCTCGACGTGGTCGCGCGCTTCGTCGGCGACTTCCGCTCGGCCGACCGCGAGTGGGCGGAGGCGCTCGACCTCGGCGATCGGCTCGAGCTCGTCGAGTACGCGCCGCGCACGGAGTCGCTGCGGCTCCAGCGGGACTCGGAGGCGCTGCTCCTGCTCGTCCCGGATGCGGGCGGCCGGGGCAAGGGCGTCCTCTCCGGGAAGGTGTTCGAGTACCTCGCGGCCGGGCGACCCATCCTCGCGGTGGTGCCGACCGACGGGGCGGCTGCGGAGCTGATTCGCGAGACGGGAGCGGGCGTCGTCGTCGCGCCCGACGACGTCGACGGAATCAAGCAGGCTCTCGGGGAGCTGCACTCGCGGTTCGCGAACGGCGGCCCGCCGGCCGTCGAGCTGCCGGACGACGCACGCCGGAGGCTCTCCCGCCGTGCGCGGGTCGAGGAGACGGCGGCGCTACTCCAGGAGATCGCCCCCTGACCTCGCACGCGCTCACGCTCCGGGCGACCGCGCGCCGAGGCGTGCTCATGCAGCCGGCGCTCGACGGGCTCTTCTTCGCGACGATCCTCACGGTCACGTTCCACAAGCTGCAGTGGGAGCTGGCGGGCTCGCTCACGCTCTCCGACGTCCTCACCTCCGTCTTCCTCGTCCTCTTCGTCTGGGACCGCTTCGAGCACGCCGACGCGCGGCTGACGCGGACGTCCGCGGTCGGGCTCGCGTTCTTCGTCGCCTTCGCGCTCCTCTACCTCGCGGGCTTCTACTCGCTCGACACGGGCCAGGCCCTCGCGCAGTGGGCGAAGGGGATGGTGAAGTTCGTGCTCCACTTCGGCTTCCTCGTGACCGGCGTGGCTCTCCTCGCCAGGCGCTCGAGGACGTTCTACTGGTACGCCCTCGCCGCCTTCCTCGGCGGGATCGCCCTGAACGCGGGCTACGGGGTCGTGCAGCTCGTTCTCGCGGAGCTGACCGGGACGAATCTCGACGAGGTGCTGATCGAGCCGATCACCTCGCGCCAGACGGGGATCAACGTCTTCGGAGCGGTCGGCGGCACCCAGGAGGTGTTCCGGCCGAATGCGCTCACCGGCGACCCGAACCACCTCGGGATCGAGCTCGTCATCCCGCTGCTCGTGCTCACGCCCCTCTACCTGCGGCTCGAGCCTGGGCACCGTCTGCGCACGCCGCTCGCGGCGCTGCTCGGGTTCCTGCTCGTGGTCGAGCTCGCCACGCTCTCGCGGAGCGCGCTGCTCGGGCTCGGGTGCGGCGCGCTCGTGCTCGCGCTTCCGTACCGCCGCCATGTGCGCCGGCCCGCCTTCCTCGTCCCGCTCGGCGCCGTCGCGCTCGTCATCGCGGGGGTCGTGCTCGCCCGGCTCGACTTCTTCCTCACCGTCCTCCGCGCTCGCACGAACACGAGCTCCGCAGCCGCGTCGCCCCACTTCGAGGTGTACGGGTTCGTCCCGGATGTGCTCTTGACGAACCCGCTCCTCGGCCTCGGGCTGAACAACTTCGCCGTGTACTACGAGTTCGTGACGGGGAAGGAGGACTTCGGGCCCCACTCCTTCTACGTCGCGACGCTCGTGGAGACCGGGGTCGTGGGGACGGTGCTGTTCGCCCTCTTCGTCGTCTGGCTCCTGCGCCGGCTCGGCGTCGCCCGCCGGCTCGGGCGGGCGCTCGCAGCAGCGGGCGATCCCCTCGCCGCGAGGGTGAGCCCGCTCGCGTGGGGGCTGACGGCGGCGCTCCTCGCGACGCTCGTCGCCAACCTCTTCTACCTGACGATGACCTTCTACTACTTCTACGTCTTCGCGGCGCTCGCGGTCGCGGTCCCCGTCGTGTTCGGGCGGCGGGCCGAGCCGCGGTGAAGGTCCTCGTCCTGACGACGTCGTACCCACGGCGGCCGGACGATGTCGCCGGGGTATTCGTCAGGGACGCCGTGGAGCACCTTCGCGAGGCGGGGCTCGAGGTACGGGTCGTCTCGCCCGCGTCGTTCCGGCACTTCGGACTCGCCTACGGGCACGGGATCGCCGGGAACCTCCGGCGGCGACCGTGGACAGCGCTCCTGCTGCCGCTCTTCCTCCTCTCGTACTCCGCCGCCGCGCGCCGCGCGGCCCGTGACGTGGACCTCGTGCACGCGCACTGGCTGCCGTCTGCGCTCCCCGCGCTCGCGACGCGGAAGCCGTTCGTCGTCCAGCTCTGGGGCACCGACGTCGAGCTCGCGCGGCGCGCGCGCTGGGTGGCACGTCGGCTCCTGCGACGGGCGAGGCTCGTCCTCTGCCCCTCGCCCTACCTCGCGGGCGACGCCCGCGCGCTCGGCGCACGGTCGGTGCGTGTCGTCCCGCCCGGGGTCGACGTTCCCGCCGAGGTCTTCGACCCGGAGGAGCCGCCCCACGTCCTCTACGTCGGGCGGCTGTCCGAGGAGAAGGGCGTGCCCGATCTCCTCCGGGCGACGTCCGGCCTCCCACGGGTGATCGTCGGCGACGGGCCGCTCCGCGACGGCGTCCCCGATGCGGTCGGCTTCGTCGCGCCGAGGGAGCTCGGCCCCTTCTACGAGCGCGCGGCCGTCGTCGTCTGCCCGTCGCGGCGCGAGGGCTACGGAGTCGTTGCGCGCGAGGCGATGGCGTACGGACGGCCGGTCGTGGCGTCCGCGGTCGGCGGGCTCCGTGACGCGGTGGAGGAGCGGGTTACCGGGCTGCTCGTGCCGCCCGGGGACACGACCGCGCTGCGGGGAGCGATCGAGCGCCTGCTCGGGGACGACGAGCTGCGGCGGCGCCTCGGCGCCGCGGCGCGTGAGAAGGCGTGCGAGGAGCTCTCCTGGGAGGCGTCCACGAAGGCGACGATCGAGGCTTACCGCACTGCGCTCGCGCAGTAGCGGCTTCTGCCACGAGTCGTATCCTGCGGTTCGGCTGTGAGCTCGTCCGACCATCGTCTCGCGCGTATTCGCCCGAAGCTCGGCCGCATCGACCCCAGGACGGAATGGCCGCAGGGATTCGTTCGGCTCGGCGTCGCCGCCTGCATCGCTCTCATGATCGTCCTCGGGCTCGTGTACGGCGTCCGCGCGGTGGAGCGGCTTCACGACGACGCGGCCGAGAATGCCGCAGAGAACTACGACGACCGTGAGTTCGGCGGCGGCAACTCCATCGTCGTGGACAAGGGCGCACTCTACGAAGCACGAGCGCGCATCCCGGAAGACGGGACGTTCAGAGTCGTGACGGGCCCGGGCGTGCGGGACGCGAGCGCGCTCACCGAGACGTACGTGGACCAGTTCGCGCGCTCGTTCCTCATGCCGCGACGACCGGCTGCGGATGCGCCGTGGATCATCTGCTACGGCTGCGACCGCGCCCAGCTGGGGGCGGGTGCCGACGTCGTCTGGGACAACGGAGGGGGCATTGCCTTGGTGAGGCTTCCGGCGTGACCGTCCGCTCGTTGCTCGGGCTCGCGCTGCTCAACGTCTTCCTGTTCGCGATCGGGGCAGGCCTCTTCTGGGGGCTTCGCGGCTGGCGGTCGTGGGTCGAGCTCGCACGACTCTCGGGAGTCGCGTACATGCTCGGGGCCGCCGGCCTCGGCGTCGGGCTCTCGTTCGAGCTCGTCGTCGGCATTCCGTTCTCGCTCCGGACGGTCGTCCTCACAGGCCTCGCTCTCGGCGGCGGCGGTGTCGCGGCCGGAGCACTCCTGCGCCGCCCGTTGCCGACGTGGCGGGAGGGCTCGGCGCGGGCGGTCGCGCCCGTCGTGGCCGTGTACGGCGTGCTCGTGGTCGTGTACCTGGAGGCCCTCTTCCGGGCCGGGCGACTCGCGAGCCTCTCGGCCTGGGATGCGTGGGCCTTCTGGGTCCCGAAGGCGAAGGCGATCTACTTCTTCGAGGGCCTCGACGAGCAGTTCTTCCGCGAGCTTCCGAACCCGACGTACCCACCGCTCCTTCCGGCGCTCGAGGCGTCGACCTTCCTCTTCATGGGCTCCGCGGACGTCGTCACCCTCCACCTGCAGTTCTGGTTCTTCCTCTGCGGGTTCGCGGCGGCCCTCGTCGGGCTCCTGGCCCCCCGGGTCTCTCCGCTCGTGCTCTGGCCGACCCTCCTCCTCGTGCTCGTCGCTCCGAGAGTCGTGGGGCGCTCGCTCGAGCCGCAGGCGGACTTCTTCCTCGACTACCTCTTCGCACTCGCCGCGTTGCTGGTGGCGCTCTGGCTCGTCGAGCGGCAGACGTGGCAGCTCGCATCTGCGGCGCTGCTCCTCGGCGCTGCGATGCTGACGAAACGCGAGGGGCTGCTCCTCGCCGCATGTGTTCTCGTCGCAGCCCTGGCCGCGTCCTGGAGGACGAAGCGCTACGCCTGGCCCAGACTCGCGCTCGTCGGAGTCGTCGCACTGCTGTTGGCGGTCCCGTGGCGGCTCTGGTTCTCGACCCGGGATCTCACCGGGGAGCTCCCCGAAGCGGGGGCTCTCGCCCTGTTCGAGAACCTCGATCGTGCCTGGCCGGCCGTCGAGTCGGTGCTGACGACCCTCGTCGACTACGACCTCTGGCTGGCGACGCTTCCGCTCGCCGCGGCAGCGGTTGTCCTCGCGTTCCTCGGCGGGGCTCGTGTCCTTCCCGTGTATGCCAGTCTCGTCTACGGGCTCGCCGCCGCGGGCTTCACGTGGGTGCTCTGGTCGTTCACCGAGCTCGAGCTGCCCATCGAGCAGGACGAGGCGGTCAACCCGATCGTGCGACTCGTCGGGTCGCTCGTCCTCCTCTCCGCGGCACTCGTCCCGCTGCTCCTCGAAGCTGCGTGGCGAGGGCGAGGCGAGGCGATCGAAGGGAGGGCGGAGTGAGACGGTCGACAGCGTGGCTCGTCGTCGTCGCAGCGGGGCTCGCGTACCCGGTGGCGGTGCTGGCTGGCGGCGCTCCGACGTTCCCCTCGCGCGACGACTGCGCACGACCGGCGGTCGAAGACGCGGACATCGACGCCGTCTTCGGACGCTTCGACGGTGAGGAAGAGGCGGTCGAGGTCCGCGATCGCGCCCTCGAGACGGGCTTTGCCGGAGTGGAGACCGAACTCGACGGCTGTGGACGGGTGAAGGTCGTCCTGCACGAGATTCCGAGCCTCGAGGTCGGGCGGGAGTTCGCGGAGCAAGCGCGCGCAGCGGGGTTCGACGTGACGCTCGAGCAGGCGGGCTGAGTACCATCGTGCCCGTGCCCGAGCTCCATGTGAACGGACGACGGATCGCGGACGACGAGCCCGCCTACGTCCTCGCCGAGATCGGCCACAACCACCAGGGCGAGCTCGAGAAGGCGAAGGCGCTCGTGCGTGCCGCGAGGGAGTGCGGCGTCGACGCCGTCAAGCTCCAGAAGCGCGACAACCGACGCCTCTTCACGCGGGCGTTCTACGACTCGCCGTACGACAACGAGAACAGCTTCGGGCCGACGTACGGCGAGCACCGCGAGGCGCTGGAGCTCGGGAAGTCCGACTGGTTCGAGCTCAGCCGCTACGCGCGCGAGGAGGGCGTCGCCTTCGTCGCTGCGGCCTTCGACGAGCCGAGCGCCGAGTTCCTCGCCGAGCTCCGCGTCGACGCGTTCAAGTTCGCCTCCGGCGACCTGCTCAACGTGCCCTTCCTGCGCCTCGTCGCAGCCTTCGGGACTCCGCTCTTCCTCTCGACCGGCGGCGGCACGACGGAGGACATCGATCGCGCCGTCGAGGCGATCGCGAGCGTCAACCCGCGGCTCTGCATCCTGCACTGCACCGCCTCGTATCCGGCCGAGGTCGAGGACCTCAACCTCTCGGTGATCGCCACGCTCAGGGAGCGCTACCCCGACTTCGTCATCGGCCTCTCCGACCACCACAACGGGATTGCGATGGCACCCGTCGCCTTCATGCTGGGCGCCCGGGCCTTCGAGAAGCACTTCACGCTGAACCACGCCTGGAAGGGGACGGACCACGCGTACTCGTTGATGCCCGACGGAATGCGCCGCTTCGTTCGCGATCTCCACCGTGTCCCCGCCGCGCTCGGGGACGGCGTGAAGCGCCGCCTGCCGAGCGAGGAGCGCCCGCTCGAGAAGATGGGCAAGAAGCTCGTCGCCGCCCGCGACCTGCCGGCCGGACACGTGCTCGCGCCCGGCGACCTCGAGGCGCGGTCGCCGGCGGACGGCGGCCTCCCGCCGTACGAGCTCGACCGCCTGCTCGGGGGGACGCTGCTGCGAGCGCTCGCCGCTCAGGAGGACGTCGCGCGCGAGGACGTCTCGCTCGTCGAGCAGCCCGTCGCCGCGCGGAACCAGTGACCGATCTCACCAGGGTCCGCTTCGCCGTCTTCGACTTCGACGGCGTCTTCACCGACAACCGCGTCTGGACGAACGAGCGCGGGGAGGAGAGCGTCGCCTGCTGGCGCGGCGACGCGCTGGGGCTGCGAAGGCTCGACGACGTGGGCGTCGACTACCTGATCCTCTCGACCGAGGTGAACGCGGCGGTGGGCGCCCGCGCCCGGAAGATGCGAGCGACGTGCGTGCAGGGCGTCGAGGACAAGCTCCCGGTGCTCCGGGAGGAGGCGGCTCGCCGCGAGGTGGAGCTCGAGGAGACGGCGTACGTCGGGAACGACGTGAACGACGCGGGCTGCCTCGGCGCGGTCGGGCTCCCGGTCGTCCCCGCCGACGCCTGGCCCGAGGTCGTGCCCCTCGCACGGCTCGTGCTCACCCGGCCGGGGGGGTATGGCTGCGTCCGCGAGTTCTGCGACGCGGTCTGGCACGCGAAGCGGAAGAGGGCGGCGTGACGGACCCGCTCTTCGACCTCGAGGGCCGCGTCGCGGTCGTCACCGGCGGGATGGGCCAGCTCGGCTCCGTCTACGCCTCGGGCCTCGCCGAGCGCGGGATGCGGGTCGCGGTCTTCGACGTCGCCGGAGGGGACGTCCCGAACGGGGCGCGCGCGTTCGAGGTCGACGTCACCGACCGACGCGCGATCGAGGCCGCGCTGCGCGAGGTCGAGAGCGCGTGGGGGGTCCCGCATCTGCTCGTGAACAACGCCGCGCTCGACTCTCCCCCCGACGCCCCCGCCGAGGAGGTCGGCCCGTTCGAGACGTACCCGGAGGAATCGTTCGACGCGGTCGTCGACGTGAACGTGAAGGGCGCGCTCCTCTGCTGCCAACTCGTCGGTGGGGCGATGGCGCGCGAGGGGCGAGGATCGATCGTCAACGTGTCCTCGATCTACGGGCTGCTGTCCCCGGTCCACGACCTCTACGACTTCCGCCGCGCGGGCGGCGAGACGTTCGTGAAGCCGGTGGCCTACTCGGTGTCGAAGTCGGCCGTCCTCAACCTCACCCGCTACCTCGCGACCTACTGGGCGAAGGCCGGCGTGCGGGTCAACACGCTCACCCTGGCCGGGGTCTGGAACGACCAGCCACAGGAGTTCCTCGACGCGTACTCAGCCCGCGTGCCGATGGGGCGGATGCTGGACGCGCGGGAAGCGCTCGGAGCGGTCGTCTTCCTCGCCTCCGACGCATCGTCGTACGTCACCGGGGCGAACGTCGTCGTCGACGGCGGCTGGTCCGCCTGGTGATCCCCGGCGACATCCCGAACCTCGTCGCCGGCGAAGCCGCGCCGCCCGCGTCCGGCGCGTGGCTCGACAAGCTGAGGCCCGCGGACGGGAGCCACCTCTGCCGCGTCGCCCGCTCGGGTGCTGCAGACGTCGAGGCGGCCGTTTCCGCCGCCCGCGCCGCGCACCCGGCGTGGGCCGAGCGGACCCCGGTCGAGCGCGGCGACCTCCTTCGGGACCTCGCGCTCCTGCTGCGAGAGCGGCGCGAGGAGGCCTCCGCGGCGGTCGTCGAGGAGACCGGGAAGCCGCTCGAGCTCGCACTCGGGGAGACGGACGCGGCCGTGGAGATGGGCCTGTTCGTCGCGGGCGAGGGGCGCCGCTCGTACGGGCGCACGACGACCGCGAGCATGCCGCACCGGACGGTGTTGACCCTCCGCCAGCCGGTCGGGGTCGCCGGCCTGATCATGAGCTTCAACACGCCGCTCCCCAACATCGCGTGGAAGGCCTTCCCGGCCCTCCTGTGCGGGAACGCCGCCGTCGTGAAGCCGTCCGAGCACACCCCCGCGTCGGCCTGGCTCTTCGGCGAGTTGGCCCGCGAGGCAGGCATCCCGCCCGGCGTGCTCGACGTCGTCCAGGGCCTCGGTGCGGAGGCCGGGGCCGCGCTCGTCGAGCATCCGGACGTCGACCTCGTCAGCTTCACGGGAAGCGCCGCCACCGGGCGCTCCGTCAACGAGGTGGCGGGCCGCCGGCTGGCCAAGGTCTGCCTCGAGCTCGGCGGCAAGAACGCCCTCGTCGTCTGCGACGACGCCGACCTCGACGGGGCCGTCCGCTGGACGCTCGCGTCTGCGTTCTCGAACGCGGGCCAGCGCTGCGCCGCGGCGAGCCGCATCGTCGTCTTCGACGGCGTGTACGACGCCTTCCGCGAGCGCCTGCTCGCGGGAGCGGAGACGCTTCGGCCCGAGCCCGTGATCAGCGAGGAGAGCCTCTCGCGGATCCTGGACGCGGTATGGCGGGCGACCGACGCTGGAGCGCGCGTCCTGTGCGGAGGCGAGCGGGCCGACCGGCCCGGGTGGTATCTCGAGCCCACCGTGCTCGAGGGTGCGACGCCCGACGCGGAGATCTCCCGGACCGAGCTCTTCGGGCCCGTGACCCTGCTCTACCGCTCCCGCGGCCTCGAGGACGCGATCGCGCTCGTCAACGACTCGCCGTACGGGCTCACCGCGGCGATCCACACGACGAGCATCCATCGCGCGATGCGCTTCGCCGAGAAGGCACAGGCGGGCGTCGTCGTTGTGAACGGAGGGACGCATGGATCCGAGCCCCACATGGGGTTCGGGGGCGTCAAGAGCTCGGGCACGGGGTGGCGTGAGGCAGGGGTCGAGGCGCTCGACGTGTATTCCGACTGGAAGGTCGTGAACCTGATCGCCGACCCCGACCTCGCATGACCCCGAACCGCACCGTCGCCGTGCTCGGCCCCGGCGCGGTCGGAGGCTCGATCGCGGTCCGACTCACGCTCGCAGGCGTGCACGTCGTCTGCGTCGCACGCCCCGACACGGTCGGGATCATCGCCCTCTCGGGACTCGTCCTCGAGACCCGGGACGGCCCCATGACGGCCCGCCCCGAGGTGGCCGAGCGGCTCGAGCGCCCCGTCGGCCTCCTGCTCGTGACGGTGAAGGCGCCGATGCTCGAGGAGGCGCTCGAGCGTGTCGATCCGGACAGCGTCGCGGAGGGAGTCGTGCTCCCGCTCCTGAACGGGCTCGAGCACATGGAGATCCTGCGCGAGCGGTTCCCGGGGCGCGTCGCGGCCGGGACGATCTCGCACTTTCAGGCGTACCGCGCCGGCCGGGTCCAGATCATCGAGGCGACGCCGTCCCCGATCATCACGATGGCGTCCGAGGAGCTCCCGCGCGGCGAGCTCGACCGCATCGCGGACATCCTCCGCCTCGGGCGCATGGAAGTGCGCGTGGCCGAGAGCGAGCGGCGCGTCCTCTGGCACAAGGCGGCGCGGATCTCCGCCCTCGCGGCAGCGACCGCGGCGACGGGCCGCTCGATCGGCGAGCTGCGGTCGGACGGCGAGTGGCGCGAGCGCATCCGGCACGCGATCGCGGAGGCGTGCGCGGTCGCCGAGGCCGACGGCGTCCCCCTGCGCGTCACGGCCCAGTGGGACATCATCGACCAGATGGCCGACGAGACGACGACCTCGGCCGCGCGCGACGTCGCCGCGGGTCGTCGCTCGGAGCTCGACGCGATCCTCGGATCGGTGCTCCGTGTTGCCCAGCGCCACGAGGTGCCGACTCCGACCCTCACCGCGCTCGCCGCGTCCGCCGGCCTCTCGTGACGCCGGCCGCGGTCGCGTTCGTGCCCGCCCGCTCGGGATCCGAACGGGTCCCGGGGAAGAACGTGCGGCTACTCGCGGGCCATCCGCTCCTCGCGTATGCGATCGAGACCGCGCTCCAGAGCGGCGTGTTCGCTCGGGTCGTGTGTTCGACCGACTCGGAGGAGATCGCGGACGTCGCCCGCTGGTACGGCGCCGATGTGCCGTTCCTCCGGCCGGTCGAGTACGCGACGTCGACGTCGCCCGACATCGAGTGGCTCGAATTCACGCTCGGGCGCCTGGACGAGCCGTACGACGTCTTCGCGATCGTGCGCGCGACGAATCCGTTCCGCGGGCCCGAGGCCGTGCGCCGCGGGCTCGAGCAGCTCATGGAGACGCCGGAGGCAGACTCGCTCCGCGCAGTCGAGCGCGTGAAGCAGCACCCTGGGAAGATGTGGCTCCTCGCGGACGACGGCCGGACGATGCGTCCCCTGCTCGAGCAGTCTCAGCTCGACGTCGCCTGGCACGCGGGCCAGTACCAGGCCCTCCCGCCCGTCTACGTGCAGTCGAGCGCGCTCGAGATCGCCTGGGCACGCGTCGTCTCCGAGACGGGGACCCGCGAAGGTCGCGTCGTCGCGCCCTTCTTCACCGAGGGCCACGAGGGGTTCAACGTGGACGACGAGGACGACTGGGAGCGCGCGGAGCGCCTCGCCGCGTCCGGCGCCGCGGCGCTGCCCGCGGTCTCCCGGCCGCCGTATGCTCAGGCGTCGTGAAGATCGCCTCTCTCGAGACGCTCTTCTGTGACGCCGGCTGGCGGCCCTGGATCTTCCTGAAGGCGACCGCGGACGACGGCGGCGTCGGCTGGGCGGAGATCACCGACTCGCACGGGTCGCCTCACGGGCTCGCTGGCATCGTCGAGGACCTCGCCCCGGTCGTCGTCGGGCGGGACCCGCGTGCGGTCGAGAGCATCTACTGGGACCTCTACCGGCACACGCGGCAGAGCCCGGGGTCCGTCATCGCCAAGGCCATCGGCGGGATCGAGAACGCGCTCCTCGACCTGAAGGCGAGGGCGCTCGGCATCCCCGTCCACGAGCTCTTCGGCGGGCCGACCCGGGAGAGCATCCCCGTGTACTGGTCGCACTGCGGGACGACGAGGGCGCGCGCGTGGGAGGTCACGGGCACGCCGAAGCTCGTGTCCTACGAGGACGTCGAGGCGCTCGGCCGCGAGGTGGTGAAGCGCGGACTCACGGCGTTCAAGACGAACGTCGTCGTGCCCGGCGACGAGCCGCAGGTGATCATGCCCGGTTTTGCCGGGGGAGGCGGGACGATCCGCGCGGACGAGATCGCCGACGCACTCGTGCGGCTGCTCGAGGCGTTCGCGGAGGGGACCGGCGGTGCGGCGAGGCCG
>JBOHBB010000214.1:0-17097 GCA_050698135.1 Gaiellaceae bacterium | reverse complement strand
ATGGACGCGCACCGGCTGAAGTCCGTGCAGCTGACCCAGTTCTACCTGCACCGGATTCGCAAGCTCAACCCGACCCTCAACGCCGTCATCACCGTCAGCCCGACGGCCCTCGCCGACGCACGAGCGGCCGACGCGGCGCGGCGCGACGGCGACGACCGCCCGCTACTCGGCATCCCGATCATCGTCAAGGACAACATCAACACGACCGGCATGGCGACGACCGCCGGCTCGTGGGCGCTCGCCGGGAGCACGCCGGACGACGCGTTCATCGTCCAGCAGCTCCGGGCCGCCGGAGCGCTGATCATCGGCAAGGCGAACCTGTCCGAGTGGGCCAACTTCCGGTCCTCGCCGTCATCGAGCGGTTGGAGCGGCATCGGTGGCCAGACGAACATGGCCTACGTCCTCGACCGCAATCCCTGCGGCTCGAGCTCCGGCTCGGGCGTGATTGCCAGCGCCGACCTTGCGGTCGCCGCGGTCGGCACGGAGACCGACGGCTCGATCGTCTGCCCGTCGGGTGCGAATGCGAATGCCGGAATCAAGCCGACGCTCGGCCTCCTGAGCCGGGCCGGCGTCATCCCGATTTCCGCCGACCAGGACACGGCGGGTCCGATGGCTCGCAACATGACCGACGCCGCGGTGCTCCTCGGGGCGATGACCGGCGTGGATCCCGACGATCCGGCGACAGCCGAGCAGGTCGGCAACGCGTTCACCGACTACACGCGGTTCCTCGACGCCGACGCGCTCGCCGGCGCCCGGATCGGCGTCTGGCGCGAGTTCAGCTTCGAGGTCGAAGGCGAGGCGGTCGACGAGGACGTGTCCGAGATCATGGACGACACCATCGCGGCGCTCGAGGACGCGGGCGCGGAGATCGTCGACCCGGCCGACATCCCGTTCGGCGACTGGGCCAATGCCGAGTTCCCGGCCCTGCTGTGCGAGTTCAAGAGCGACATCGCCGCCTACCTGGAGACGTACACCGGCCCCGGCTACCCGAAGACGCTCCAGGACCTGATCGACTTCAACAACAACAACCCCGACCTCGAGTCCGGAGCGCCGGAGTCCAACTGGAACTCGGTGCTCTTCGACCTGGCCCAGGCGACGGGCGGCCGCGACGCCGACTGCGCTGAGCAGCGGGCGATCGCGACGCCGGGCGCCCGGGCAGCGATCGACGACCTGATGGCGGCCGAGGATCTCGACGCGATCATCGCGCCGACGAACGGGCCGGCGTGGGTGACCGATCCTGTCAACGGCGACCTCGGTGGCGACTTCTCGACGTTCATCGGATCGTCGGGTCCGCCCGCCGTCGCCGGCTACGCGAACGTCACGGTGCCCGCCGGCTCCGTCGGGCCGCTGCCCGTCGGCGTGTCGTTCATCGGCGGCCGCTGGGACGAGCCGACGCTGATCGCCCTCGCCTACGCGTTCGAGCAGGCGACCCAGGTCCGCGTCCCGCCGCAGTTCATCCCGTCGATCGGCGACGGGTCTTCGTCGGCGCGCCAGCCCACGTCGAACGAGAAGCAGAAGGCGGCCGTCCCGGGCCGCAACAGCAACTGGAAGATGCCGCTGCGGTAACTCGTCTCATGCCGGCCCGCACTCGCCCGGCGGGTACGCAATCGCCAAGGAGCGACCGACCCCTTGCCTTGGCGCTTGCGTACCCGCCCGCGAGGCGGTTCGGCGACTCGCCGACGCCGGCCTCGACGTCGGCGTCGGGATGGCCCCGATCCTGCCCCCGCCTCTCCGACCGCCCCGACCAGCTCGGCGCGGTCGTACGCGCGGCGCGCGCGGCCGGCGCGAGGAGCATCTGGACGAGCGTGCTGCACCTCCGCCCGGGAACGCGTGAGCACTTCCTCGAGGCGCTCGCCCGCGACTGGCCCGACGACGTGGGCCGCTACGAGCAGCTCTTCGCGGACCGCGCGTACCTCCCGGCGAGCTTCGCGCGCCCGGTGCAGGAGACGGTTCGCGAAGCGGCGCGCGGCGCGCCGCTTCGCCATGTGCGCTCTCCGAAGCGTCGCCCGACGCCCGAGCTCCCCCAGCTGCGGCTCGCGGTCTGCGCGCCTCAGGGGAGGAGCTTGCCCCGCCGCGCCGTAGAATCGCCCACGTGGCCGACGAGATCACCTGCCTCATCGCCGACGACCACGAGGTCGTGCGCGAGGGTCTCCGCCTGGCGCTCTCGCGCTCGCCGAAGATCCGCGTCATCGGCGAGGCCGCCGACGGCGCTTCGGCGGTCGCGCTGACGGAGCGACGGCGGCCCGACGTCGTGATCATGGACCTGCGCATGCCCGACATGGACGGGCTCGAGGCGACCGAGACGCTGCTCGAGCGTGTGCCCGGGACCGCCGTCCTCATCTTCACCGCGTACGGCGAGCGCTCGCTCCTCCAGCGTGGGCTCGAGTCCGGGGCGCGCGGCTACATCCTCAAGGAGGCCCCGCACGAGACGCTGCTGCGCGCGATCGAGAAGGTCGCGGCCGGCGAGACGTTCGTCGACCCCGGGCTCATGGCCGAGTTCGTCGCCGGGCGCGGCCAGATGGAGATCCTCACGCCGCGCGAGCGCGAGATCCTCCAGCTCCTCGCCGACGGCATGTCGAACGTGGACGTCGCGCAGAAGCTCTTCATCAGCCAGGAGACCGTGAAGAGCCACGTACGTCACATCCTCTCGAAGCTCGAGGCGGACACGCGGACACAGGCGGTCGCCATCGCGCTCCGCGAGGCGATGATCGATTGAGCCCCGACGAGGCGGAGCGGGCGCTCGTCGCCGAGAGGATCATCGCGGAGCAGGAGGAGCGGCGCCGGCTCGCGGAGCTCCTCCACGACGGACCGGTCCAGCAGTTCTCGGCGATCGCGCAGATGCTCGACGCGGCGCTCGACGCGGTCGGCGCAGGCGAGAAGGAACGGGCGGAGGACATCCTGACGCGCGGCCTGGAGCTCGCGCGCACGGCCTCCCGGGACCTCCGCGCTCTCTGCGACGACCTAGAGCCGAGGACGCTTCGCGAGCTCGGTTTCGCAACCGCCGTGGAGGCGCTCGCCCGGCGCATCACCGCCACGCGGGAGATCGAATTCACCCTCGACCTCGACCACGCCGAGGAGCTCGGCGACAACGCCCTGATCGCGCTGTACCAGATCCTGCGCGAGGCGATCGACCAGGCCTCGCGCCGCGGGTCGCCGACTCGCATCGAGGTCTCGCTCCAGCCGACCCCGAGCAAGGGCGCGGTTCTCGTCGTCTCGGACGACGGCCTCCCGGAGCGCCGGAGCGCGGTGCTCGAGGCGCTCGCCGAGCGCGCGGCGACACTCAACGCGCGCTTCAGCGCCGATGTGCACGAGTCGCGCGGCTCGACGATCCGGATCGACCTGCCGCCGTCGGCAGCGCGGCGTTAGCATCCGAGACATGGACGAGAACGGCAGAGGCGGCTACCTCGTGTTCGTCTGGTCGACCGGCGGCTACACGCTCGAGGAGCGAAGCGGCGACCTGCCGCAGGTGGGAGCGCAGGTCGAGGACGGCGAGCGTCGGTTCCGCGTCGCGAAGATCGCGCCGTCGCCGCTGCCCGGCGATACGCGTCCGTGCGCCTACCTCCTCCCTGCCTGAGCGCGACCCGGGCTATTCGGGTAGGACGTTGTGGACATCGTGCTCGGTCGCGTAGGCGTCCGTGAGCTGGTTGATCTTCGCCGCGTCCGGGAACGCGTAGTTGATCTCGACGAACGCGTTCCACTTGTCCGGCAGCGCGTCCTCCGGGAAGATCGCCTCGACCGGGCACTCCGGCTCGCAGGCCCCGCAGTCGATGCACTCCTCGGGGTCGATGACGAGGATCCGCTCGTACTCGTGGATGCAGTCGACCGGGCACACGTCCACGCAGGAGAGGTCTTTGATGTCGATGCAGGGCTCGGCGATGATGTACGTCACGAGCGCGAGTCTAGCCAGCGCACAGCACCCGCCCGGCAGATCTCCGCTAGGTGACTCCGGTCAGCTCCGCGACGAGCTCAGGTGCACGCTCGACGAGCGCCGACTTCACGATCACCTGATCGAACCCGGCCGTGTGCGCGCGCTGCAGCCCGGCCTTGTCGGTGTGGTTCGTGAAGCCGACGATCGGGACGTCCGGCCACGCGTCGACGACCTCGACGGGCTCGACGCGGGCGATGTCCACGATCACGAGGTCCGGGGCGTCGATACTGTCGCTGGTGACGAAGTGGTGACCCGGGAGCAGGGCCTCGAGCTTTCCGCGGAAGAAGAGATCGACCCCAACGAGCAGGATCGTCGGCACGCACTCGACACTAGCACCTCGTACGTCGTGCGGATACTTCCGGCATGGGGCTCGAGCAGGGGATCGACCTGATCCGCGCCGGCGCGTACTTCGAGGCGCACGAGGAGCTCGAGGACGAGTGGCGCGAGGCGCCGGCCGGGGAGCGCGACTTCCTCCAGGGGCTCGTCCACGTGGCCGTCGCCTGGCACCACGCCGCGCGCGGGAACCGCCCCGGCTGCGAGCGCCAGCTCGAGAAGGCAGCCCGTCGGCTCGCGCCCTACCGCCCCGCGCACCGCGGGGTCGACGTCGACCGCGTGCTCGCGGGCGTCGCCGGCGCGCAGGCGCTCGTCGCGTCGGGCTCGCTCGTGCTCCCGTCGCCCGACCTCTGATGGCACCGGCTCCTCAGAAGGCCGGCTCGAGCCCGAGCCACTCGAGGAAGCGGTTCAGGTAGATGCGGAGGACGTAGAAGCGCTCGAAGAAGAGCAGGAGGCCGAGCGCGACGAGCACGGCTCCTCCGGCAACCTGGATCACGCGCGTGTGGTCGCGGAGCCAGCGGAACGCTCCCATCGCGCGCGAGAACACCGCTCCCGCGAGCACGAAGGGAACCGCGAGGCCGAGCGAGTACACGGCGAGGAGGAGCGCGCCCTCGGCGACAGTGTCCGAGGATCCCGCGAGCAAGAGGGTGGCCGCGAGGACCGGCCCGATGCAGGGCGCGGCGCAGACGGCGAACGCGCCACCGAGCAGGAAGCGGGAGCCCCGGTCGCGCGCGCCTTCGAGCAGCCCCGCGCCGAGCAGCCGCTCCGGCCACGGCAGGAGGCCCATCAGGGCGAGCCCGAAGACGACGAGCACGAAGCCCGCGATCCGCTCGAGGAGGAACTGGTCCGAAAGGAGACGTCCGCCGACGAGGGCCGCCCCGGTGCCGAGGAGCACGAAGAAGGCGGTGAAGCCGAGCACGAAGGGCACGCTCGCGAGGACGACGCGCCGGGCGTTCCCCGGCTGGCCGAGCTTGTCCGCGTCCACGGCGGACACGGCCGAGAGGTAGCCGGGAACGAGCGGCAGCACGCAGGGGGCGAGGAACGAGAGCAGCCCCGCCAGGAAGGAGACCGGGATCGCGGTGGGGCTCACGTCAGCGCTCGAAGCGTTGGAGTTCCTCGTCGACCCGCTTCTCGAGGTCCGGGTCGAGCGGCGGCAAGGGGGAGGCGGGTGGGCGCCTCCGGCTCCAGGTCAGGACGAGCACGGCGACCGCCGTCGCCCCGACGACGAGCGCCGCGAGGGGGAGGAGCCAGGCGAGCAGCCCGAACCCGCTCTTGCCGGGAGTCGCGAGCACGCCGGGCCCGAACTCGTCGACGAGCGCGTCCTTGATCTCCTGCTCCGTGTCGCCGGCGGCGATCCGCTCGCGGATGTAGAGCTTCATGCGCTCCGCGACGGGGGCGTTCGACTGGTCGAGCGTCGTCTCGCAGACCGGGCAGACGAGCTCAGCCTCGAGATCCGCGGCGTTCGGCGGCTCCGCCGCCCCGGCAGGCAACGAGAGCGCCGTCGCGCACAGCACGACGAGGACGAAGGCCCTCACGGCTCGAGCGCGCGGTCCACCGCTGCCTTCAGCCGGGTGCGGTCCTCGTCCGAGTTGACCGCGCCCACGAAGCTCTCCACGACCCGCCCCTGGCGGTCGAGCACGAACGTCTCGGGGAAGCCGGTGACGCCCCAGGCCGAGAGGGAGTCCCCAGGCCCGTCGTAGACCACGGGGAAGCTGAGGTGGTACCTGCGCATGAAGGCGCGCGCGTCGCGCCGGAAGTCCTTCGCGTCGAGGCCCACGACGACGAGCCCACGCGCGCGGCTCTCGCGCCACACCTGCTCCAGGAACGGAGCCTCCTCCTTGCACGGGATGCACCACGACGCCCACACGTTGAGGACGACGGCCTGGCCGCGGAGCGAGGCGAGCGAGAGCTCGCCCTCCTCGTCCAGCCGCTCGAGCGTGAAGTCGGGAGCGTCGGGCCGCTCGCCGCGGGCAGCCGCCCCCGCGAGATCTCCGCCCTCGTCGGTGACGAGCGCCCATACGAGGAGGACGAAGAGGAGGGCCACGAGCCCGATGGCCACGCCCTGGGCGACGAGCCGCGCGCGCCGGGCCATCGGCGTCCCTACCGGGCGACGATGAAGACCGGCATCCCGACCTCCACGCGCCTGAACAGCCACTCGGCGTCCGCGATCCGCATCCGGATGCAGCCGTGCGAGGCCGAGTACCCGATCGATGCGGCGTCGGGCGTGCCGTGGATGCCGACGTACGGCGCTGAGAGCCCCATCCAGCGGGTGCCGAGCGGGTTGCCCGGCCCGGGCGGCACCGGCTCCGACTCCGCCGCCCAGTCGGACGGCGGCGGATACCACCACGGGTTCCGCTGCATGTTCACGATCTCGTAGTCCCCGAGCGGCGTCGGATACGACGCCTGCCCCGTCGCGATGCCGAACGTTTGAACGAACTTCACCTTGTTGTAGAGGAGGAGCTTCTTCGAGTCGCGCATGATCACGATCGCTCCGCGGTAGGGCACCGAGGAGACCTTCGGCTTCAGCACGTCGAACCGGAGTTCGATCGGGGTGCGGGCGTTCCGCTTCAGCGCGTAGCGGATCGAGCGCGAGCCGGCGAGCCGCTTCAGGTGCCGACCTTCCTGCGAGGGGGTCGCGTGCGGTCGCACGCCCACGAGCCTGACCTTCGCATCGACGGCATCGTGGTCGAGCTTGCGGCCGAGCCCGTCGACGTAGGCCCGGATACGGGACGTCGACACCGCGACGTCGAGCGGGACGATCCTGCCGGGCCGAGCGACGCGGGCGCGCCGGATCGCCTTCGGGATGTTCGCGCGAGCCTGCAGCTCGCTCGCGGCGAGGCGTATCCTCCTCGTCGGGCTCACGACGAGGGGGATCGGACGGACGTAGACCTTCCTCACCGCCTCCGCGGCCTCGGACGGCAGCATCCCTCCGACTGCCACCCCGCCGACCGTGACCCCGAATGCGATCGGTGCCGGCACCGGAGGCGGCGCCGGGAGCGGGGGCTCCGTGGGCGGAGGCTGGCTCGTCGTCGTCGTGGTCGTCTGCGCATCGGACGCGTCGGCGACCCCGAGCGACGCCGCGAAGCCCGCGAGAGCCGAGGCGACGAGTGCGAAAGCGAGGACGGCGCGGGCTCGCGTGCTCACGTTTGCAGTGTAGAGGCGAAGATCGTCGGATCGTCGACGACAACGGCGTCCACGCCCGCCGCGTCCACGCGCGCGAGGTCGGCCGGGTCGATCACCGTCCACGCGACGACGACAGCGCCGCGCGCGTGGGCGGCGCGCACCGCCGCCGGGCTCGCGAGCGCGTGGTGGACGACGAGCGCGGTCGCGCCCGCACGGGAGAGCAGCCGCCCGACGAGCCGTGGCGTGACCATGCGCAAGGCCCTCAGGCTTCCCGCGATCACGTGCGCAGTCCCTCTCCGCCCCTGGAGCCCGGCCCGGTCCGCGGGGAAGGAGATGCCGATCCGCACCCCGGGCTCGTGCGCTGCGAACCGGCGCAGCCGACGTACGTCGAACGAGCTGACGAGCGACCGCTCGCGGAGGCCGAAGCGACCGAGCCCCTGGGCGAGGCCCGCCGCCGCACGCGCGGACTTCAGGTCGACGTGGACGCCGACGGAGGGCGCCTCGTCGACGAAGAACGCGAGCGCGTCCTCGAGCGTCGGCAGCTCGGGGCAGGCGGCGCGGACATCCTCGAGCCCCCACTTCCGGAACGACCCGCGGTGGGCACCGTGGCTCGCCTCGAAGAGGTCGTACGAGTGGGCGACGACGAGCGAGCCGTCGCGGAGGTCGAGGACATCGAGCTCGACGAGGTCCACGCCGGCCTCGAGCGCGGCGCGGAACGCGCGCAGGGTGTTCTCGGGCGCGAGGGCGGCCGCGCCGCGATGGCCGATCCGCAGCGGGCGGCCGTCACGTCGCTCGAGGGAGATCACCGCGCGCCCGGCCGCGTCGGGAGGGAGTCCTCGTCGAGCCGTCCGCCCTCGGCGGCGTACGCGAGGATCATCCGGTCGGTCACCCACTCGACGGGAGCCCGGTCGTCGGTCCACGGGCGCCCGGGCGGGTCGAGGGGGCGCACGTCGCGGGCGAGGAGCTCGCGGAGCGGTGCGAGATCCGTCGGGCCTGAGCGAAGCCGCCGGTCGAGCTCGGCCGGCGCGAGGGGATCGGTGAGGCCAAGCACGATCGTGTTGAAGCGCAGCGCCGGCCACTCGAGGACCTGCGGCAGCTCCGCAGCGACCGTGCGCCCGACCGCCTCCACGAGACGCTTGTCGTCCGGTACCGCGGCGACGTTCAGCGCGACGATGCCCCCCGGTGCGAGCCGCTCGCGGGCGAGCCGGAAGAACTCGCGGGTCGCGAGGTAGAACGGCACGTACGGCTGGTGGTAGGCGTCCACGACGATGAGGTCGTAGCGGTCGTTTGTGGAGCGCAGGAACGGCCGGGCGTCGGCGTCGTGGACGCTCAACCGCGGAGTGTCCCCCATCTCGAACCAGCGCCGCCCGACCCGGCTGACCGCCGGGTCGAGCTCGACGCCGTCGATCTCGGCTTCCGGGTAGTAGGCGCTCAGCGCGCGCGCGGTGGTGCCGGCCGCGTTGCCGAGGATCGCGACGCGCTCGAGGGGCCGGCCGAGGAGCGGCGGCAGCGCGAGGAACGCGTCCCACACGCCTCCAGTCAGCACCGAGTCCGGCCACCAGACGGAGTGCACCGCGACGCCCTCGTTCAGGTACAGGAGCCGGCGCCCGTCTGGCCGCTCCACGACCTGGATGTACTGGTGGTACGAGGTCTCCTCGTGGAGGAGCCCCGGCTGCGCCTTGACCGCGCCGGGAGGCACGACGACGAGCGCCGCCAGTGCGGCCGCGACCACGAGGTAGCGGGCGCCGAGCAGGAAGCACGACGACGCGGCGAGCAGGGCGGCGACGACGAGGAACGTCCGCTGCGTGCCGACCGCGGGGATGAGGACGAGTGCGGGGAGGAACGTGCCGAGGAGCGACCCCGCGGTCGAGAGGGCATAGAGGCGCCCGGCGACCGCCCCCGCCGTCTCGACGGTGGACACGGCGAGGCGGATCGCGAACGGCGAGACCATCCCGAGCAGGACGACCGGGGGCGCGCACAGGAAGAGCACGCCCAGGAAGCTTCCGACCACCGCTCCGGCGGAGGCCTCGTCGAGCCCCTCCACCGTGAGGTCGAGGAGCGGCTTCGCGACGAACGGGATCGCCGCGACGAAGACCGCCGCGGAGAGGACGATGAACCCGAGCAGGGTCGGCTCCGGCCGGCGGTCCGCGATGCGGCCGCCGAGCCAGTACCCGACCGCGAGCGCGGCGAGGACGATCCCGATGAGGTTGGCCCACACGATCGTCGACGAGCCGAAGTACGGCGCGAGCAGGCGGGACGCGGTGATCTCCGTCGCGAGCGCGCCGATGCCGGCGCCGAAGACGAGCGCCCCGAGCGCGCGGCCACCGCGCGCCCCCTCGACGCCCTGCCCGGGCATTCCTACAGCCCGAAGACCCGCTCGATCTCGCCGAGCGTGCGTGCCGCGACGAGCACCGCCGCGACGACGACGAGCGCAAGGACGAGCCAGAAGCGGAATCCCGCCCAGCGGCGCTCCCGGTGCCATCGCTCGCGAGCCGCGCGGCGAGCGCGGTGGAGCCGGTAGGCGCGCTCGACCGCCCCGGGATCGAGCGGCGGCGCCTCCTCGCGTGCCGTCGTTGGCGCCGGCTCGGCCATGGGCGAATTGTAAGCGCGAACGGAGTTCGCCAGCCCGCCTTCGGAGCGTCGCCGGGACGTCGCGGGCGTCCAGCCGCCGGGAATCTCATACTCTCTAGCCCATGGAAGGCACAGGTCGTCCCGGGCGTCCGCGGCTGCCGTTCGGCGGCGTGAGCCGGACGCCGGACCTTGGCGGCAGGCTGACCTTTCTGTTCGGGCTGCTGCTCGCCGTGTCCGCCCTGACCGGGTGGTACACCGGCGAAGGCGAGGGGACGACGGTCTCGGTGACCGGCTGGCACAGCGGCACGATCGGCAAGATCGTCCTCTTCCTCGGCCTCGTGGCGGTGCTCCTCGTCGTCCTGCGCGAGGTCGGCGTGAACCTCCCCGCCGCGATCCCGGAGAGCCTCGTCACGATCGCGATCGGCTCCGTCGCGACGATCCTCGTCCTCGTCCGCCTGATCTCGATCCCGGACACGTTCTTCTTCGCGAGCCGCGGGGTGGGCATCTGGATCAGCCTCGTGTGTGCGCTCGGGATCATCGCCGCCGGACTGCTCGAAGCGTCCGAAGAGCTCTAGCCCGGAGGCGCGTCAGGGTGACGTGACGGTCACCGTGACCGTCCGTGCCGGCGGCTGCTGTGGCAGCGGGGTCAGCGTGCGCACGTTCGTGACGACGTCGCCCGGCTCCGGTCGCTCGTTCAGCGTGCGGGCGAAGGCGATCCCGAGCAGGAACGCGATGACGGCGACGACGACGAAGAGAACGACCCGCGCGATGCGCTCGCGCCGCGTTCCGTGGCGACGCCGGCTCGAACGCCCGGGCGCGATCACGGCTCGTAGTCCACGGCGCCGCGGGCGTAGAGGTGGAAGGCGGCGCCCTCGACGATCGAGAGTGACGACAGCCACCCCGGGAAGGACGCTCGCTCCGCGAGCGCCTCCCGGGCCCAGCCGTCGGCGCGACCGTACTCCGAGGCGAGCTCGCGAAGCGTGAACGTCGAGCCGACCCGCTTGCGCAGCTCGTCGCTCAGGACGCGGAGCTGGCGGTGGAGCCCGTCGGACGACCCGGGCTCGCCGGCGGCCTCGTCGAAGCGCCGGAAGGCGACCTCCCACTCGTACCGGGCACTCTCGACGTCCGACGCCACGAGGCCGCAGGTTAGACGGACCCGGGGAGCCCCTCGGAGCAGCAGCCGTCGACCGGCCAGAGCGGCTCGAGCTCGGCGAGGATCCGCTCGCCGAGCAGGTAGCCCGGCCGGGCGAGCGCGAATGCGGCGTGCGCGTGCAGACACTTCAGGTTCGCCGGAGACCGCGAGCCGCCGATGCCGAGGTCGAGGGACGCGCCGTCGTCGCCGCCGGGGAGGCCTGCGGCGAGGTCGTGCCGCACGCGGCGCTGCTCCTCGGTCGCGAGGGCGAGCGACCGAGCCAGGCTCTCGTCCTCGCTCGCCGCGCGGCTCCAGCACTCGACGCCGCCCGCCGCCTCGATCCGCGCGATCGCAGACGCGAGGTGGCGACACGTCACGTAGTACGTCGTCGGGAACGGTGACCCGTCCCTGTCGTAAGGATCCTGCTCCGTTACCGCGGGGAGGCCGTACGGGCAACGGGCGGCGACCCGGCGGAACGCCCTCGGGGCCCGTCCCAGCTGCGCCGCGACGATCGCCCGGTCATCCATCGTCCCGGAGCGTACGCTGCGCGCGCCGCCAGTCCGGGATTCCCTTGATCACGAAGAGCTGCTCGCCGGGAAGGACGTAGCCGATCCGTCTCGCCTCGCGCCGAGTCGCCTCGACGCTCGTCGAGGTGGCGAGGCGCACCTCGAGCTCGGCCTTCACGATGCGGAGTGTCCCGACCTCCGCGCGCCCGGCGGCGAGCTCGTCGCGGGTGTCGAGGTACGACGCGATCGGCCGGTAGTAGAGGTAGACCGCAAGGGCGACGGCCGCGAGCAGCCAGAGGACCCGCAGGCGCCGCCGACCGAAGTCCGGTCGGCCCTGGCCCACTCGAGCGCGCTTCCTTCTCCCCGTCGCCGGTGCCACGCCGCCTCGTTCTCCGCGGGCGGCACGGCCCCTCCTACGCGGTGTCGACCTTGATGACGTTCGTCGAGCCCGGGATGTTGACCGCGGTCCCGGCGGTGAGGACGACACGGTCGCCGGCGCTGACGATGCCGCCGTCCCGCGCCGCGTCGATCGAATGGCGCCAGAGGTCGTCGACGTCGGTCGACTCGGGGATCTCGAGCGGTGTCACGCCCCACTCGATCGCCATGTGCTGAAGCGACGTGGTGACGTGCGTCAGCGCCACGATGGGCCGGCGCGGGCGCAGACGCGCCACGGCCGACGCGGTCCGCCCGGTGAACGTCGGGACGAGTATGGCCTTCGCCGACAGGGCCTCCGCGAGGTCGCAGGCCGCGTTCGACATCGCGCGGCCGACGGTCGGGGCCTCGCTCGAGGCCGGCAGCTGGTGGCGATAGCCGAGGCTCGGCTCCACGGCCCGCGCGATCTCCGTCATCGTCTCGACGGCCTCGACCGGGTACCGGCCGATCGCGGTCTCCCCCGAGAGCATGACCGCCGACGTGCCGTCGAGGATCGCGTTGGCGACGTCGGACGCCTCCGCGCGCGTGGGTTCCGGCCGTCCGATCATCGACTCGAGCATCTGGGTCGCGGTGATCGCGGGCTTCCCGCGGTCGAGGGCGGAGAGGATGATCTGCTTCTGCAGCAGCGGAACCTCGGCCGGCCCGACCTCCACTCCGAGGTCGCCGCGTGCGACCATCACCGCGTCCGCCTCCTCGAGGATGTCCGGGAGTGCCGCAACAGCCTCGCGCAGCTCGACCTTGGCGATCACCCACGCCTCCGAGCCGGCGCGCTCCAGCCGCGCGCGAAGCGCTGCCACGTCCGCGCGCGACCGCACGAACGACTGGGCGACGTAGTCCACCCCGAGGCCGAGGGCGAAGTCGAGGTCGGCGACGTCCTTCTCGGTCAGTGACGGGATCGGCAGCGACACCCCCGGAAGGTTCACGCCCTTGTGCGAGCTCACCACGCCTCCGGTGAGGACGTGGCAGCGCGCCCGGCCCCCTTCCACGCTCTCCACGCGGAGGTGCACGAGGCCGTCGTCCACGAGCACGTCGCAGCCCTCGTGGAGCGCGCCGACGAGGACGGTCGGCGCGATCGGGAGGTCGCCGTCGCGAGCGGAGTCCTCCCCTGCGACGACGACGTGCTCGCCGACCTCGAGGGCGACGGGCTCGGCGAGCTCACCGATGCGGATCTTCGGCCCCTGCAGGTCGGCGATCAGCGCCAGCGGGCGCCCGGCTGCGGCCTGCGCCTCCCGGATCCGGGTGGCGCTCGTCCCGTGGTCTTCGTGCGTCCCGTGCGAGAAGTTGAGCCGCGCGCCGTCCATCCCGGCCTCGATCATGGCCGCGAGCACCTCCACGCCGGACGAGGCAGGGCCAATCGTGGCGACGATCTTCGTCCGGCGATCGGGGAACGGCATCGGTGGGCGCAGGCTAGCGAGCGCGCTGGAAGGCGGCCCAGCCCGGGTAGACGGCGCGAGGGCCGAGCTCCTCCTCGATGCGGAGGAGCTGGTTGTACTTCGCCACGCGGTCCGAGCGCGAGGGCGCACCGGTCTTGATCTGGGCGGCGTTCACGGCCACCGCGAGGTCCGCGATCGTGGCGTCCTCGGTCTCGCCCGAGCGATGGGACATGACGGTCGCGTAGCCGGCCTCGCGCGCGAGCTCGACGACGTCGAGGGTCTCGCTCAGCGTGCCGATCTGGTTCACCTTCACGAGGATCGCGTTCGCGACGCCCTCGGCGATGCCGCGCCGCAGGAACTCGACGTTCGTCACGAAGAGGTCGTCCCCGACGAGCTGGAGCCGCTCCCCGAGCTCGTCCGTCATCGCCTTCCAGTCGGCCCAGGCGTCCTCGTCCAGCCCGTCCTCCACGGACACGAGAGGGAACCGCTCGGCGAGCGAGCCGTAGAAGCCGATCATCGCCGCCGGGTCGAGGGACTTACCCTCGTAGGGAAGCTCGTAGCGCCCGTCGCGGAAGACCTCGCTCGCCGCGGGGTCGAGTGCGATCGCGACCCGATCCCGATGCCCGGCCCGCTCGGCTGCCTCGAGGATCGCCTCGATCGCCTGCTCGGTCGACTCGAGGTCGGGAGCGAACCCGCCCTCGTCGCCGACGCCGGTGGCGAGGCCGCGCTCGTGGAGGACCGACTTCAGGTGATGGAAGACCTCCGTGCCGATCCGCAGCGCTTCGGAGAACGTCTCCGCCCCCGCCGGGACGACCATGAACTCCTGCAGGTCGAGGCGATTCTGGGCATGCGCGCCGCCGTTGACGACGTTCAGGAGCGGCACGGGGAGCGTGCGCGCCTCCGCGCCGCCGAGGTGGCGGTAGAGCGGGAGTCCTGCGTCGGCGGCGGACGCCTTCGCCGATGCGAGCGAGCAGCCGAGGATCGCGTTCGCCCCGAGCCGGCCCTTGTTGGGCGTTCCGTCGAGCTCGACGAGGAGGCGATCGAGTGCCCGTTGGTCGTCCGCGTCGACGCCGGCGAGCGCCTCCGCGATCTCGCCGTTCACGTTCGCCACGGCGTTCAGCACTCCCTTTCCGAGGTACACGCCGTCGTCGCCGTCCCGGAGCTCGACGGCCTCGTGCTCGCCGGTCGAGGCTCCCGAGGGAACGGCCGCGCGCCCGAAAGCGCCGGACCCGAGCCGGACGTCGACTTCGACGGTGGGATTGCCACGCGAGTCGAGCACCTGCCGCCCGTGGACGCTCGCGATCGCGGTCATCCGAGCACCTCCTTCGCCTGCTCGTAGTACCGGTCCTGCTCCTCGAGGCCGAGCTCCGTCCACTCCTCCCGCTGTTCGGAGGCGAGCTCGGCGGCGAGCTCGACGCGGCGGACAAAACGGCCCGTCGCAGAGCGCAGCGCGAGCTCCGGATCGACGTTCAGGGTCCGCGCGACGTTGACGAGCGTGAAGAGCACGTCGCCGATTTCGTGGACGACCTTCTCGTCCGGCTCCGTCTCGGGCCGGGGCCGGGCGGCCTCCGCGACCGCGTCGGCGAGCTCGCCGGTCTCCTCCCGCAGCTTCTCGAGCGGCCCCGCGCGGTCGGGCCAGTCGTAGCCGACCGCGGCGGCGCGCCGCTGCACCTTGCGGGCGCGGATCAGCGCGGGCAGCGACTCGGGGACATCGTGGAAGATCCCGGTGCGCCCCTCGCTCGCGGTCTTGAGCTCGTCCCAGCGCTCGCGAACCCGCCCGGCGGTCGCCGCCTCCGCCTCGCCGAAGACGTGCGGGTGCCTGCGGACGAGCTTCGCGTGCAGCTCGCGGGCAACCGTCTCGAGGTCGCCCATGCCCCGCTCTTCGAGGAGCAGCGACAGGAAGTAGACCTGGAAGAGGAGATCGCCGAGCTCACCTCGCAACGCCTCGTCGTCGTCCGACAGCACGGCGTCGGCGACCTCGTACGCCTCCTCGACCGTGTGCGGGGCGATCGTCCGCGCCGTCTGCTCGCGGTCCCAGGGACAGTCCCGGCGCAGGCGCCGCGTCAGCTCCTGGAGGTCGAGGAGCGCCTCCGCGAGGCTCATCGGGGGGAACCTACTGGTTCGCGGGGTCGGTCGTCGTCTCGGCGTTGGGGAGCTCGGGCGGTGCGAAGCCCTCGGCGTAGCTCACCCTGTCCTCGTAGTCCTTGCGGAGCTCCTCGACCCACTTCGTCATGGCCTCCGTCCGCTTCTGCTGGAGGAGCGACGTGCGAATCGTCGAGCGAACCTCGTCCAGGGGGGTCACCTTGGCCATGCGGACGGGCGAGAGCGCCTCGATCACGTGGTACCCGTACGTCGTCTTCACCGGCTTCGAGATCGCGCCCACCTTCAGCTCGAAGGCAGTCTTGTCGAACTCGGGGACGGTCTGGCCGCGCGAGACCGTGAGCTTGCCGCCCTCGGCGGCGCTCGCCGTGTCCGCGGAGCTCTCCTTCGCGAGCGCCGCGAAGTCGCCGCCCGCCCTGAGCTCGGCGTAGATGCGGTCCGCCTCCACCTTGCTCTTCGCGAAATCGACCTCGTCGTTCGCCTTCTTCTCGGCGACGAGGATGTGGCGGACGTCGCGCGACTCGGGCGTCTTGTACTGCGCCTCGTTCTGCGTGTAGTACGCGAGGACGTCGGCGTCCGTCACCTTCACGTCCTTCGTGACCTTCTCGAAGATCTCCTGGGACAGCACGGAGACCGCGATCGTCTCGCGAAAGTCCTCCTCGGTGTAGCCCTGCTCCTCGAGCGCCTTCTCGTACTGCTGGCGCTTCCCCTCGAACCGGCTCTTCACGAAGTCCTCGACCGCCTTGTCGATGTCCTCGTCGGACACATCGACGTCCAGCTCCTCGGCCTCCTGCTCGAACTGCTCGCGCTGGACGAGGTACTGGACGTACTGCGTGCGGAGGCTCTGGTACTCCTCGGTCCCGACCTTCGGGAACTCCTGCTTCGTGGAGGCGTACCCCTTCTTCGCCCGCCCGAGCAGCTCGTCGAGCTCGGCCTGGGAGATCTCAGTCCCGCCGACGACCGCGATCGAGCCCGCGGGCACGTCTCCCCCGCCGCCGCAGGCAGAGGCGAGAAGCAGCATCGAGGTCGCGCCGAAGGCGGCGAAAGTGAGTCGCGAGAGGTTCATTCGGGCCGTGTCTCTTATAGCCGAGGCGGTGTTAGGCGGGCGTTGCGGAATGTGAGCGCGCGGGTCGAACCTGCTCCACGAAAAAGGCCGCGGTCAGGCGGCCAGACGGGAGGCGACTATAGCATCGGGCAGCTCGAGGGCCTCCCTGAACCCCTCCACGCGGAGTGAGACCTCCCGCCTGTCGACCGAGTAGATCGCCGTGGGCCGGGCCTCGCGCAGCGCGCGAACGTCGGCGGAGCCGAGCGTGAGCGGGCCGACGGTCGCGCGCCCTCCCCTGAACACGAGGTAGTCAGCGCCGAGCCGCGCGATCTTGAGCTTCGCCTCCTGGATCCCGAACAGGTTCTCGACCGGCTCGGGCAACGGCCCGTACCGGTCCTCGGTCGACGCGACGAGCTCGCGCAGCTCGTCCTCGTTCTCCACGAGCGCGATGCGGCGATGGAGGTCGATCTTGAGCGCCTCCGCCGCCACATAGGACGCGGGGACATACGCATTGACCCGCGCGTCAACGCGGACCGGCCGTGCCACGACCCGCC
>JBOHBB010000213.1:0-2330 GCA_050698135.1 Gaiellaceae bacterium | reverse complement strand
CGCGTCGAGCACGCGGAGCCGCGCGCGCCGGCCGTCGAGCACGAGCTCGAGGTCGCGGGCCAGGCGCTCCGGGAACCCGGCCCGCCGCACCTCCGACTCGAGCTGGAACGCGGGAATCTCGGCGAGGTCGAGCGCGTAGCGGACGTACACGCGGCTCCCCGCGACCTCGAGGCCCGCGTGCCGGTTGACGGTGAAGTTCCCGAGCGGATGGGCGGCGGCGTCGTGCGCCGAAACGAAGAGGAGGACCGAGGTCGCGGCGACGAGCGAGACGAGGAAGCGCTTCACGAGCGTCGTTCGTCGCGCGCGCCGCGGCGGTTCGGTCCTCGTGGAGACGGCGTGGGAGCCGGGGAGTGCCCGGCTCCCACGAGCGGTCAGCGTCCCTTCGTGTTGTCGAACCCGCTCTCCGGGTCCGCCGCGTACGGGAACGTGCCGAGCAGTGCCCGGTCGTCCCGGTCGACGCCGTCTCCGAGGGGCACCTTCTTGCCCTTCAGGAAGCCCGCGACCGCCTGCTCGGCGATGTCGATGACGTCGTCGCCCAGACGGCGCCCGTTCGGCCACCCCTGGTTGTCGCCGGCGAGCACGCCGAGCCGCTTCGGGCTCTTCGTCACCGGGATCCGGAGGTTGACGCGCAGGACGTCGGCCTGCTTCGCCCCGGTGAAGTTCAGCTTCGGCACGCCCGTCAGGAGCACGGCGACGAGGTCGTCGCGGCCCGTCTCGGGGACGCCGAGGTCGTACAGCTGGTTCATCACCGCAGCGAGCAGCGGGGACTCGTAGAACGTGCGGTACCGCGACTCCTGCCACGGCTGCTGCGCGTTCCAGCGGTCCTTGAGGCCGGTCGGGATGACCACCTCGTTGACGAGCGGGTTGCCGAGCCGGTTGACCTGGACCCAGGCCCCGGAGTCGCGCGTCTGCCCGCCCCGCGTCGTGACCTTCCTCCGGTCGACGGAGGCCCAGACGCCGATCGTTCCGTTCTTCGCCTCGAGCGCCGAGATCGGCACCTGCACGGCGAACGTGTGCACGCCGTAGCCGGCGAAGAAGTCCTTGCCGCCGCCCATGTTGCCGATGCCCTTGCGGATCGCCACGAGGTCGAAGACCGCCCCGATGTCACCGAAGAACGGGTCGTCCCTCTGTCCCGCGAACGCCTTCGAGCGGCCGCGGTCGAAGGAGACGATCGACTTCGTGACCAGGCTGCGGTACTTCGGGGTCGACCGCGGGCCGATGTTGTTCGGCGGCGTCGTTCCGCGAGCGACGACGGTCCGCTTCCCACCGGCGATCCGCGTCACCGTGAACGGCTGGGCGGTCGAGCCGAGGAAGAGCGGGCCCGTCTTCGTCCTGAACTGGAACCGGTACGTGACGTCGGGGCGGACGTCCCCGTTCGTGTCCAGCTTGAGGTTGTACCGGGCGTTCGGCGAGAACGTGTACCAGTTCGGGCCGGCCGCCGGATCCTCGCCCGGGATGACGTTCGCGAGGATGGTCACGGTGCCCGGCTTGTCCGGGCTCCGGAACGCGTACACGTCCGTCAGGTCGGCGGACGGGTCCTCGGCGATGAGCGGCGCCTCGCGATGGCTCGACGCGACGCCGTTCCCAGGGCCGAGCTTCGCGGCGCCCACGACACCTGCTGCTGCGAACAGGCCGACGAGGGCGACCACTGCGAAGCCTCTGTGCATGTCGTACTCCTCTCTCGATTGCGAGGTCGGGAACGGCACTTGTTCGCGGCGCCGCACGGGCCGGTTCGATCGAGATCCTGCGGCGAACCGGATCGCGCTCCCCGGCGAACAACGCCGGTGGAGGTCGCAGACCCCGTGGTAGCGTTGCCCCGCTCGCTGGAGCGTTCGGCCATGCGCAGGCAGCACGCCCACCTCTCGGACGAGGCCCTGGTGGCGCTCGTCGCCCGGGGGGACGAGGACGCGCTCGCCGAGATCTACGACCGGATCGGGCGGGTCGCGTACGGGCTCGCGCGCCGCGTGCTGCGGGACGACCGGCTCGCAGAGGACGCGGTCCAGGACGGGTTCCTGGCGGTCTGGCGCACTGCAGCCGCGTTTCGCCCCGAGCGCGCGAAGGCGAGCACCTGGGTGCTCACGCTCGTCCACCGCCGCGCGGTCGATCTCGTCAGGCGTGAGGAGCGCCGACGGACCGAGCCTCTCGCGGACGAGGCGCTCGGCGCGGAACCGTCCGAGCCGACGGAGGAGGCAGCCTGGCTGCGGTTCGAGCGCGAGCGGGTCCAGGCGGCGTTGAAGCAGCTGCCGGACAACCAGCGCGAGGCGCTCGAGCTCGCGTACTACGGCGGCTTCTCGCAGTCGGAGCTCGCGGAGAGGCTCGGGGTGCCGCTC
>JBOHBB010000212.1:0-3799 GCA_050698135.1 Gaiellaceae bacterium | reverse complement strand
GCGCAGGGCACCGCCACCGTCGCCTGGAACGGAAGGACGCGTCGCCAGGTGGTCCTCGTCGTCAACACGTATCCGGTCTCGCCGGAGCTCGAGGCGGCCGTGCGCGACCTGCAGGTCGCCGCGTTCTGCGGGAGAGGCTGACGATGCCGGAGCTGCCCGAGGTCGAGACGATCCGCGCCCAGCTCGCTGCTCGGCTCGAGGGGCGCGTGCTCGAGCGCGTCGAGATCCTCGACCCGCGGCTCACCCGGCCGAACGACCTCTTCGAGGTCGCCGAGGAGCTCGAGGGCGACCGCGTAGCCGCCGTGGAGCGCCGCGGGAAGTATCTCGTGCTCCGCCTCCCGAGCGGTCTCGCGCTGCTCGTGCACCTCCGCATGACCGGGAGCTTCGGCTACGAGCCGGCGAGCCACGAGCGCGCCGTGGTCGAGCTCGACGACGGCACGCGGCTCGTATATCGCGACGTGCGGCGGTTCGGGACCTGGCTCGTGCTCGAGGACGTCGACCTCGAGCCGTACTTCGCGGCGAAGAACGGGCCGGAGCCGCTCGGCCCGCGCTTCACGGCCGCGTGGCTCGCTGCTCAGCTCACCCGCCGTCGCGCGCCCCTGAAGGCCGTGCTCCTCGATCAGCGCGTCGTCGCCGGCCTCGGGAACATCTACGCGGACGAGGCCCTCTGGCGCGCCAGGCTGAGCCCGCAGCGCCCGGCGAACGGCCTCGACGCCGACGAGGTCGGTCGCCTCCAGCGGGCGATTCGGGCCGCGCTGCGGACCGGGATCGAGCGCCAGGGATCGACTCTCCGCGACTACGCGACACCGGACGGCTCGGCAGGCTCGATGCAGGACGAGTTCCGCGTCTACGGCCAGGAGGGCGAGCCGTGCCCGCGCTGCGGCACGCAGATCGCGAAGGGGCGGGTCGGTGGCCGCGGCACCTGGTACTGCCCGCGCTGCCAGCCTCTGCCGCTCGACGCGCCGCGGTAGCCTCGCGGGATGGCCGACCCGCCCGAGCACGCGTTCACGGCGGTCGACGACCAGGACGACCCGTCGGCGTGGATCGACGTTCTCGACCGCATGCGCGAGGAGCCGGCGTACGCGGCCTACAAGCAGCGTGTCGCCGAGCTCCTCGAGCCGTCGCAGAGTGGGAAGTATCTCGAGGTCGGCTGCGGCACGGGGGCGGACGCTCTCGAGCTCGCGAGCCAATTCGGCGTGAGCGTCGCCGGAGTCGACGCGTCCAGCGCGATGGTGCACGAGGCAAGGCGCCGGGGCCTGCGAGATGCGCGGGTCGCGAGCGCGGACGCGCTTCCGTTCGACACCTCGAGCTTCGACGGCTCCTGGGCCGATCGCGTGTTCCAGCACCTCGCGAGCCCGGTGGACGCGCTGGACGAGATGGTGCGGGTGACGAAGCCGGGCGGTCGGATCGTCGTCGCGGATCCCGATTACGACACGCAGGTCGTGGACGTCCCGGACCAGGAGCTCGCGCGGCGGGTGCTCCGGTTCCGTGCGGACGTCGCGCTGCGGAACGGGACCATCGCACATCGCATGGGAGGGCTGTTCGCGGACGCGGGGCTCACCGATGTCGTCGTCGAGGCCGCTCCGGTCGTCGTGCGCGATCCCGCGGCTCTCGACAACGCGATGGGGCTCCGGACCTGGGCCGGGGTCGCGCGCGAGCGCGACATGCTGGCGGCTGAGGACGCGGAGTCGTGGGAGCGGGCGATCGACGATGCCGTGGCGGCCGGACGCTTCCTGTACGCGTTCAGCATCTTCGTCACGGCGGGCACGACGCCGTAGCGCCGGACGACCCGACGGCTGGCGCCGGGCCTAGACTGGACGAGTGGCCCGCAGCTACAAGACCGAGGCGGTCGTGCTGCGCTCGTTCCGCTTCGCCGAGGCCGACCGAGTCCTCCACCTGTACACCCGCGACCGAGGGCGGGTCGGAGCGGTCGCGAAGGGTGTCCGGAAGACGAAGTCGCGCTTCGGGGCGCGCCTCGAGCCGCTCTCGCACGTCGAGCTGCTCCTCCACCACGGCGCGGGCGAGCTGCACACGGTCACCGGAGCGTCGCTCGTCGACCCGCACCGCCCGGCGCGGGAGGATCCGTACCGGCTCTCGGTCGGGCTCGTGGGCATGGAGGCGATGCTGCGCCTCTTCGTCGAGGAGGAGCGGAACGAGCGCGCGTTCGAGGCGCTGGCGCGCTTCCTCGCAGCCGTCGACGCGATCGCCGCGGGCTCCAGAGGTCGGGCTGCGCTCGACCCGCTCGCGCTCGGCTTCCAGCTGAAGCTGCTGTGGCTCTCCGGGTACGTGCCCCAGCTCGAGAGCTGCGTCGAGTGCGGCGAGGACGCGGAGCTCGTCGGTTACCTCCCGCGGGCGGGCGGAGCCGTGTGCGCGCCCTGCGCGCCGCCCGAGACGGTGCCGCTCTCGCCCGAGGGCTACCGCGGGATCCACGGCCTCCTTCGGAGCCCGCTCGCGGACGCCCACGGCCTCGGGCTGGGCGAGCGGGCGGTGCGCGACGCGCTCGCCGTCGTCGTCGCGGCGTACGAGTTCCACGGCGGCTTCCGGCTCCGCACGCTCAGCGCGTGAGGCGGATCCGCGGGAACAGCTGGGAGCTCGACGACGACCCCGCGCCGATCGAGGGCGACCGGGTACGCCGGTACCTGGGCGAGGAGTCGTCCGACGCGTACGACCTCCAGCGCACCTTCGGCTTCGCCGAGCCGGGCGAGCACCCGCTCGAACGCTTGCCCTGGCGGTGAGGACCGGGCGGACGGTGCGCTCGAGCTCGCGGGGGACCTGAACGCCGAACCGACCCTCGAGCTCGCTCCGGGCAGCGAGATACGCGCTCGTCGCCTCCGCGAGGCTACCGGGGGAGTCGGTGACGCCGAGCGGCCGGTGCATGTCGTGCAGGCTCGACTCGAGGACGTCGTGTCGCCCTCCACGCCGCTTCTGCTCGAACCAGAGGATCCAGTCCCAGAAGTGGAGGTCGATCGCCGGGAGGGTCTCGGGCGAGACGGTCCACGCCGGCGAGCACTCGCGGCTCTCGTCGAGAAAGAGGAGGTCGACCTTGACCGGCCCCGGCAGGACGAGCATGTAGCACGCGTGCGACGCGAAGGGTCCCACTGCTCGCCGACCGCCCCGAGCGGAGCGGCGAGGCCCGGCAGGTCGCGGGCGACGGCGCCGAAGTCGTCGGTCTCGATCGCGAAGTCCCAGTCCGAGAGCTCGTGCGCTCCGCCCTCCGCCCGGGAACCGATCAGGCGGACGTCACGGACAGAGGGATGCCGGCCGAGTGTCGCGACGACGGCCCGCTCGACATCCATCACCCTGGCTTCGGCGTCGTCCAGTCCTCGTCGAGCTTGTCGAGGAGGAACGCTCGCGACCCGGCAATCGGGATCCGCTCCTGCGCGAGCGAATCGCGGTCGCGGATCGTGACGGTGTCGTCCTCGAGCGTCTGCTCGTCGATCGTGAGCGCATAGGGCGTGCCGATCTCGTCCTGCCGGCGGTAGCGACGCCCGATCTGTCCCGAGTCGTCGTACTCCGCGACAACGGCACGGCGGAGGTCTTCGTACAGCGCACGCGCCTTCGCGACCATGTCCTCGTTCTTCGCGATCAGCGGGAGCACCGCGACCTTGACCGGCGCGAGCGCGGGATGGAGCCGAAGCACGGTCCGCTCCCGCTCCGCGACGACCTCCTCGTCGTACGCGTCGATCATGAACGCGAGCATCGAGCGGTTGACTCCCAACGCCGGCTCGACCACGTGCGGCGTGTAGCGCTCCTCGCCGTCGACCCACTCGAGCTTCGTCCCCGACGCCGCCGTGTGCGC
>JBOHBB010000211.1:0-5570 GCA_050698135.1 Gaiellaceae bacterium | reverse complement strand
GGTTCGAGGGATCTTTCCGCCAGCGGCGCGCTGCCGTCCTCCGCCTCGTCGCCGAGTCGGCCCGACCGCTCGACAGGCTCGACGACCAGGCCGTCCGCTCGCTCGAGCAGGACGGCCTCGTCGTCGTGAGCGAGGGCGCCGTCGCCCTGCCCCCGTAGTCGCGCGCACATCCGATGCACCGCGGCGACCTCGTGACAGCGACCCCGCGGCCACGAAGTGGCGCCTTCAGGGATCTCGCGCGCGGCCTGGAGACCGCGCGAGCGGGCTCCAGGCCTCGTGCCTACAGAACAGGACAGTTGACGACGATCGGCATCGCCCGGATCGTGACGTCGCCGGCGCGCTGAGCTGCGCGCACCGCGGCGGCCGAGCGGAGGACGCGTGGAGTCTCGCCCGAGGCCCAGGTCACGAGGCGGACCGCCCAGAGCGGCGTGTAGTCCCTGCGCCCCGGCACGGTGTCGATGACGTTCCGCTGGCCCTCGTGGCCGTTCGTGAAGGCCCAGATGGGGGCGACCTTGTTCCCCGCCCTCAGCTTCACCGGGCCGAGGTCGAGGTACGAGACGACCTGTCCCCGATAGAAGCCGAGCGTGACGTCCTGTGAGAACGTCCTCACCGGGCCGTCTGCCGCAACCGCGGGAAGCACCGAGGCGATCGCCATCACGACGACGGCCCCGAGAAGCACCGCGAGCTTCCGCATTTCGAGCCTCCTTCTGGTCGGTGTGACCGCTCCGACCGTAGGGGGAGGTGCTTACGCCCGGGTCACCGGCAGATGAACGCGGGGTGAATTCACCTCGTCGTAATGCGCGCCGCAGCACAATGCGACGATGGCGACCGTCCTCGTGGTCGACGATGAGCCGATCGTTCGTGAGGTGGTCGTCCGCTACCTCGCGCGCGAAGGGCACCGGACGCTCGAGGCGGGCGACGGCGACTCCGCCCGCGACGCGATCATGCGCTCCGAGCCCGACCTCGTCGTCCTCGACGTGATGCTGCCGGGCACGGACGGTCTCGAGCTCTGCCGCTGGATTCGATCGAGCTCGGATCTCCCCGTGATCATGCTGACGGCCCGGGGTGAGGAGGCGGATCGCATCGTCGGGCTCGAGCTCGGGGCGGACGATTACGTCACGAAGCCGTTCTCGCCCCGCGAGCTCGCAGCGCGCGTGAAGAGCGTCCTTCGCCGCGCGGCGCCTGCCGGGATCGACGAGGAGCAGCTCTCGTTCGGCGACGTGCGGCTGGAGCGCGGCACGCGGGACGTGTGGAAGGCGGGCCGGGACGTGCGTCTGACGGCGAAGGAGTTCGACCTGCTCTGGTTCCTCGCAAGCCACCCGCGGCGCGTCTTCTCGCGCGATCAGCTGATGGCGAGCATCTGGGGGTACACCGCGGCGTTCGACACGGGCACCGTCACGGTCCATGTTCGCAGGCTGCGCGAGAAGCTCGAGGACGAGCCGTCCGACCCGCGCCACCTCCAGACGGTCTGGGGCGTCGGCTACAGGCTGGTCCCGTGATCACGACCGCCGTCATCGTCGCCCTGGCGACGCTCACGGTCGGGCTCGCGCTCTCCTACGTGCTCCGCTTCCTCCCAACCCTGCGGCTCCAGCTGGCCGGCCTGGCCGTGCTCGCCGTGCTGCTTCCCCTCGGCGCCGTGCTCCTCTCGGGGTGGGTGATGTTCCACATGGGCGACGATGTGAAGATCCTCGCAGTCACGGCGGCGTCGGCCCTGACCGCGATCGTCGCCGCTCTCGTCCTTGCCAGGTCGATCGCAGATGCCATCGACCGCGTCCGGGACGCATCTCGCGAGCTCGCTCGCGGAGACCTCGACGCACATGCCCCGGAGGACGGCCCGGCTGAGGTCGCCGATCTCGCAGGGTCGTTCAACGAGATGAGCGCGAGCCTGCGGCGGCTCTTCGACACGCGCAGGGAGCTCGTCGCCTGGGCGAGCCACGACCTGCGGACGCCGCTGGCCAACATCCAGGCGATGCTCGAGGCGCTCGAGGACGGCCTCGGCGAGCCCGAGGAGTACGTTCCCGCGCTTCGAGCCCAGGCGCACGTCCTCGCGCAGCTGGTGGACGACCTCTTCGAGCTCGCGCGCATCGACGCGGACGCGCTCACCCTCGAGCTCCGCGAGCTCCCGGTCGCGCCGGTCGTATCGAGCAGCCTCAGCGGGATCGCGGCCGAGGCGCGCCTCAAGCACGTCCGTCTCGCGTCGGACGTCGACGAGACGGTGACGGCGAGGTTCGCACCCGACAAGGTCGAGCGCGTGCTGATGAACCTGCTGACGAACGCGCTCCGCCACACACCGGGGGACGGGTCGGTCGCGGTCCGCGTCGAGCCGCTGGGTGACGAGGTCCGGGTCGCGGTCGAGGACACGGGCGACGGGCTCGACGCCGAGGCTCGCGCGCGCATGTTCGAGCGCTTCTGGCGCGGTGACCCCTCCAGGTCGTCCCGCGGCTCGGGCCTCGGTCTCGCGATCTCCCGCGGCCTCGTCGAGGCGCACGGCGGCCGGATCTGGGCCGAGAGCCGTGACGGTGGCGGCGCCCGCATCTGCTTCACGCTGCCCGCGCGCTGATCAGAGCCGGTGGTGGATCCAGACGTTCGGCTCGACGTGCGTCCCGATGCCGCCCTCGACGACCAGGGTCGCAAGCCCGCCAGGGAAGACGTACTCGCCGTCATCCGGGAACTGCATGCCCGTCCACTCCGCCCAGTCGGACGCAGGAGCTCGAATCACCATCGAGCGCGGAGCGGCCGCGATGATCTCGCCGCCGGCCCGCTCGTGGATGCGTATCCACGGATCGAAGTGCGCCCCGCCCTCGCGGCGCCACTCCACGTAACACTCGATGGGGATGAGCGGATAGCGCTCCTTCCAGGTAGGGCGCACCGGAGCGATCACGCCCATGGAGAGGCCGGCTGCTCGGGCGTTGTCCGTGAACGTCTGGATCATCCGGCTCGAGAGCCGTCGGCCCTGCTGCGCCGGCGCCACGCTGATCGCGATCGCCATCAGCGCCGTGTGCGGCCGATCGGAAGTCACCCCTCGGACGAACCCCTCGTCCCAGCCGGAGGGAAGGTCGTCGAGCGTCCCGTCCCACGGCAACGAGACCGCGTGCGCCTCGGCGAGGAGCTCGTCCGCGTCGACGAGGGCGACCTGGTAGTCGGCGAAGTCCGAGTACAGCCGATCCCAGTACAGGTTGCCCGGCTCGTTCTCGTTCATGTACGCGGGGAAGGCCGGCTCGACGTGCTCCGCGAAGCGGCGCTCCCTCAGGTCCGGGCGATCGGCATAGCGGACGACCTTCATCGGCGCAGGAGCGCCACGGCCTGGGCGGCGAGGCCCTCGCCTCGACCGGTGAACCCGAGCCCGTCGGTCGTCGTCGCCCGCACCGTGACCTGCCCCGGCGCGACGCCGAGGGCCGCCGCCAGCCGCTCGCACATCTCGTCGCGCACGTCCCCGATGCGCGGTTCCTCGCCTACGAGCACGCAGTCGGCGTTGACGAGCTCGTAGCCGGCGTCGCGCACCTCCCGATAGGCCTCCCAGAGGAGGTCGAGCGACGAGGCGCCGCGGTACTGCTCGTCTCCGGAGGGGAAGAGCGACCCGATGTCGCCGAGGTTCGCCGCCCCGAGCAGCGCGTCGATGAGCGCGTGCGCGATGACGTCGCCGTCGGAATGCCCCGCGAGCCCCTTCGGGTACTCGATCGAAATGCCCCCGAGGACGAGGGGCACGCCGCCGACGAGCGCGTGCGCATCGAGCCCGATGCCGACCCGGAGCTCCGTCACGTCAGCGAGGCTAACGCGTCGGGGAGCGCGGAGAGGGAGTCCACCGCGAGCACGCCGTCCGGCGTCGTCTGCAGCCGGCCCCAGGGCCCGCGGCGCACGTGCACCGCCTGTAGCCCGCACGCGAGCGCGGGCAGCACATCGTTGTCGACCCGGTCCCCCACGTACGCGACCTCGCCGGACGAGCACCCGGCGAGCTCCACGACCTTCTCGAAGAAGCGGGGGTCGGGCTTGCGGACGCCGAGGCTCGCCGACGAGGAGACGACATGGACCGGCAGGACCGCGTCCCTCGCCCATCTCTCCATCGCCTCCGTCTGGTTCCCGACGACGCCGACGCGCAGGCCGAGCGCGCGCACGCGCTCCAGGCAGCCGATCGCGTCCGGGTACAGATCGTCGAGCGAGTACGTGAGGCCATTCCACCAGCCACTCGGCCGCTCGGTCCCGATGTGGCCCCAGAGCGCGTCGTGCTCCTCTCCGCGCTCGATCGTCACGCCGAGCGCGGCCCACACGACGTGCGGCTGGAGCCCGGAGCGCTCCGCGAGCTCCCTCCACCAGCGCTCCTCGTCGACGAGCGTCTCGCCGACGTCGAAGAACACCGCCCTCAGAGCCACGACTCGACGAGCGCGAGGTCCGCCTGGGTCGTCACCTTCACGAGCCGCGGATCGCCGTCGACGACCGCGACGCTCCCGCCCGACTGCTCCACGAGCGAGGCGCAGTCGGTCGCGTCGCCGGGCTCGCCCGCGTGGGCGCCGCGGAGCGCGCCCGCGAGGAACGCCTGCGGTGTCTGGGCGGCGACGATGCCGTCCCGAGGGATCGTCTCGACCACGCGGCTCCCTTCCACCCGCTTGAGCGTGTCCGCCACGCGGAGTGCCGGAACCACGCCGTCGTAGCCTTCTCCGAGCGGGGCGAGGACGCGCTCGACGACCGCGTCGTCCAGGAGCGGTCGCGCGGCGTCGTGGACGATGACGACGAGCGCCTCGTCCGGCACTTCGGCGAGCGCGAGGCGGACGGACTCGGCGCGCGTCGCACCTCCGGGGACGCAGGCGACGACCTTCGTCGCCGCGAGCTCCTCCGACAGCAGGATCGCGGGCTCCTCCCAGCCGACGGGAGCGGCGACGACGATCGCGTCGACCCATGGGCAGCGGTCCAGGCGGTCGAGGCTCTCCGCGAGCAGGGGGCGCCCGCCGAGGGAGGCGAACGCCTTCGGCCGGTCGATTCCGAGCCGCTCGCCCGTGCCCGCGGCGACGAGCAGCGCCCAGACATTTCCGCCGACGGCGGAAATGTCTAGGACCTCCTCATGGTGTCCAGTGGCCTCCTAGCGCCGGCTTGCGAAGCGAGACCAGGCGCTGTCAGGCGCTCGCGGTGGCCGCCTTGGGCTTAGCGCGCGACTTCGGCGTCGGCTGGCCCGCCTTGGACAGGACGTCGTCGAGCCAGGCGGCTGCCTGCTCCTCGTCCATGTTCTTGGCGTACATGAGCTCGGACGCGAGGATCTTCTTCGCCTTGACGAACATCTGCTTCTCTCCCGTCGAGAGGCCCTTCTCGTTGTTCCGCACGGCGAGGTTCCGCACGACCTCGGCGAGCTCGAAGATGTTGCCGGTCTTCATCTTGTCGCGGTTGTGCTTGAACCGGCGATTCCAGTTCTTGGGCATCTCCGTGGAGCCCCCCGACAGCGTTCGCACCACCATGGTCACCGTCCGCTGGTCGATGACCGTCCGCAAGCCCACCCGCTCCGCGTTCTCGCACGGCACGTTGACCGTCATGTCGTTGTGGAGGATCTGGATCGTCAGGTACTCGCGCACCTCGCCGAGCACCTC
>JBOHBB010000210.1:0-3958 GCA_050698135.1 Gaiellaceae bacterium | reverse complement strand
TCGTGTCGCTCACGGCGCGAACCCTGTCGAGGTCGAGGTCCCGGCCACAATTGGACATTGGTCGTAGGCCATGGCCACCGGCGGGCCCGCCGTGATACTCAGGGTGCCGTGGCCCGAGCCCCCGGTCGTGAAGCCGCACAACCAGGTGCGCCCTCGGTCGCGGGCGCCGTCGCCCAGTTCGCGCTGACCGGGCTCGTCGTGCTCGCCCTGTTCCTCGCCGGCTCCCTGCTCGTCTTCCGCAGCCTCGGCCGGGGCGAGGCGCTCCGCGACGCGCGGCAGTTCGCGGTGCTCACGGGGCAGGGCATCGTCGAGCCTGCGCTCAGGAAGGGCGTGCTCACATCGAGCCGGGAGGCGCTCGACGATCTCGACCGGATCGTCCAGGAGCGCGTCCTCGGCGAGCGGGTCGTGCGCGTCAAGGTCTGGGACGCGAAGGGGCGCATCGTCTACTCGGACGAGCCGCGGCTGATCGGTTCGCGGTACCCCCTCGACGACGCGAAGCTCGAGGTCCTCGACACCGGCTCGGCGCGCGCCGAGCTCAGCGACCTCACCGGCCCTGAGAACCGGTTCGAGCGCGGCGAGGGGAGCCTGTACGAGGTCTATCTCCCGATCAGGGCGCCCGACGGGGCTCCGCTCCTGTACGAGACGTACCAGCGCAGCGCGTCCGTGTCCTCGACGGGGCGCAGGATCTGGGTTCCTTTCGCCGGCCTTCTGCTCGCCAGCCTCGTCCTCCTCTGGCTCGTCCAGGTGCCCCTTGCCTGGCGCCTCGCGCGCAGCCTTCAGCGGAGCCAGCAGGATCGCGAGGAGCTCCTCGTCCGCGCGGTCGAGGCTTCGGCCGACGAACGGCGGCGCATCGCCGCGGACCTCCACGACGGCGTCGTCCAGGACCTCGCGGGCATCTCGTACTCGCTGAGCGCCGCCGCCGACACGCCCGACCCGCGCATGCCACCCGCGATCCGCGCGACCCTGCGCGCCGCCGCCACCGGCACCCGTGACAGCATGCGGCGCATCCGCTCGCTCCTCGTCGAGATCCATCCGCCGAACCTGCAGGCGTCTGGGCTGGAGGCCGCGCTCGCCGATCTCGTGGCGCCGCTGTCAGCGCGGGGGATCGAGGTCACGCTCGACGTGGCCGAGGAGGCCGCGCTGAGCGACGACACGGAGCTGCTGTTCTATCGCGCCGCGGGGGAGGCGATCAGGAACGTGGAGCGCCACGCCGGCTCGCGCCACCTCTCGGTCGAGGTGGTCAGGCGCGACGGGCGGGCGCGCCTCGAGGTCGTCGACGACGGCGTCGGGTTCACGCACGCCGAGCGCGAGCGCAGCCGCTCCGAAGGCCACGTCGGCCTGTCGCTCCTCGAGGAGCTCGCCGTGCGCAGGCACGGCACTCTCGAGGTCCGGTCAGCGCCGGGCGACGGAACCTCCTTCGTGCTGGAGGTGCCGGAGCCGTGATCCGCGTCGTCGTCGCCGACGACCACGCGGTCGTCCGCGCCGGGCTCACGCAGCTCCTCGCGACGTTCGCGGGGGTCGAGCTCGTCGGGGCCGCCGCGAAGGCGAGGAAGCATTGTCGCTCTGCGCCCAGCGTGATCCCGATGTCGTGCTCATGGACCTGGAGATGCCCGTGTTGGACGGGATCGAGGCGACGAGGAGGATCCGCGCGGCGCAGCCGGGCGTCGCAATCGTCGTCCTCACTTCGTTCTCGGACCGCGAGCGGATACTGCGGGCTCTCGACGCCGGCGCAGCCGGATACCTGCTCAAGGACGCCGAGCCCGCCGATCTCCTCCGGGCGATCGAGGCCGCGGCGCGCGGCGAAGCCCCCCTCGACCCGAAGGCCGCGCGCGCGCTTCTCAGTGCGCGCCGCTCGCCGACCACCTCGGACTCGCTGTCGGAGCGGGAACGGGAGGTCCTGGCAATGGTGGCGGAGGGCCTGCCGAACAAGCTGATCGCGCGGCAGCTCGCGATCAGCGAGAAGACCGTCAAGGCGCACCTGACGAGCGTCTACCGCCAGATCGGCGTGACCGATCGCACGCAGGCCGCCCTCTGGGCGGAGCGTCACGGAGTCAGCCGCGACGCGTCCTAGGACCGAAGTCCGATTGCGCGGGCACCGGGGGTGGGGCACGATCGTCGCATGACCGCGAAGCGATCCGGCCGGCTCGTTGCCGGCGTGCTCGCCGCAGTCGTCGCCGCGCTCGTGCTGCCGCTGGCAGCGGTGGCCGACGAGGAGCCTCGCGACGACGTGAGGCGTACGGGAACCTGCACGGGCTCGAGCAAGGTCGAGCTCGACCTCGGCGCGGACGACGGTGCGATCCGGATCGAGCTCGAGATCGAGACGCGGCGCCGAGGCGCGAAGTGGAGCGTCATCCTGTTGCACGAGCGGCGGACGGTGTTCCGCGGCATCGTTCGGACGCGAGGTGGCGGCACGCTCGAGCTACGGCGTACCGTGCCCGACTGGTTCGGCTCGGACACGGTCGCGGCCAGGGCGTCGGGCCCGCGGAGCGAGACCTGTCGCGTGTCGGCGACCCTGTAGCTCGCCCGTCGCCGCAGAGCGCGGTCAGCCGGCGACGGACGCGCCGTCCACGCGGACGAGCTTCGCGTAGGCGATGTAGCGATGGCTCGCGAAGAACCGCGGCCAGCAGGCCTGGAGCGCGATCTCCTCCCGCCCGCGCGACTGGAGCACTTCGAGCTGGTTCGCGCGAACGATCCGGTGACCGGTCACGACGTACTGGAACTTCCCGTACGGGACCTCGAACGTGACCCGATCGCCGGGGCGGAGCTTGTCGATGTCCGAGAACGGGGCCCCGTACGTCGTGCGGTGCCCGGCGACGTACGTCAGGTGGCCCTGGCCGGGGAACGCGGTGGGCGGGTGCAGGCCCGGCCCTTTCTTCAGTGACTCGGTGTCGGTCCCGAGGACGACGAAGATGCGGAGGCCGAGGCGCGGGACGACGAGCCGCCCGATCGGCTCGCCGATGCCCGTCTTCTTCCGATAGGCGACCGCGGAGCGCCGGTAGAACGCCGCGAGCTCCTCCGCGCTCGGCTTCGCCGGGGCGGGCCGGGCGATGACGCGCGTGACCCGCTCCTCGTAGGCGCTCGAAAGGCGCGCCTGCTCCCGCTTGTTGAGGACGAGGGTGACCGGGTCCTGCCATTGCCAGACCGTGACCACCCAGGCAAGCGTGAGCAGCCCGCCGAGCGCGAGCAGGATGCCCGAGCCGCGGATGAACACGCGCAGCGCAGCCCGGCCACGCCGGTTCTCCGCTGCGCCGCGCGGAGCTAGCTCAGTCTTCGCGCCGTCGAGTCCGGTAGACAACGAAAAGCCCGACGCCGAGCATGCCGGCGCCGATCACCGCGGGCACGATCAGCACCGCGCCCGTGAACGGGAGCAGGCCGTCGTCGCTCGACTCTGCGGCCGGAGGCGTGAACACGCCCGGCTTCACCTGAGTGGACTCCGTCTGCGTGCCTGCCGCCGGCGCCTCGCTGCCGTACTGATCCTGCGCAGGCGTCTGCGCCAGGGCAGCACCGGACATCGCGAGCAGCCCGACGAGCATCACGACCGTAACGAGCTTCCTCATTCCCAGTTCCCCCAGTTCCTTTCCCAGTGGGTTGTTCCCCTCAGGTTCAGCGTGTAACAGAATGACGGCGATTGCAAGTCTAGCGGTGGAACCCGCCGTCGGAGCTCACGAGCCCGGTTCGAGCGCGTCGAGAAGGCTCTCCCGAGGATTCAGCTCCCTGGCCCTGCGCAGCGCGGCCGCCCGCTCCGCGCCCCGGCTCACCGCGGCGAGCTCGTACCACGAACGCCAGTTCCCGGGATCGCGACGGGCTGCACGCCTGAACGTCGCCGCCGCCGCGACCCGGTCGCCCGACCGTGCCCGCGCCCTCCCGAGGAGCAGAAGCGGCTCGACCGACCACGGCTCGAGGCGCTCCGCCCGCCGGGCCTCGTCGGCCGCCCGGGCGTAGTCGCGCTCGCCGGCGG
>JBOHBB010000209.1:0-16242 GCA_050698135.1 Gaiellaceae bacterium | reverse complement strand
GTCGAGCGGGGGGCCGGGCTCGCCGTCCGGCGCGAGGACCTCGGCGACCCCGAGGACGGGGCGTTCTACGTCGCCGACCTCGTCGGGCTCGAGGTCGTCGAGCAGGGGGGCGAGCGGCTCGGCCTCGTGGAGGACGTCCTGCCCGGGCCTGCGAACGACGCGCTCGAGCTCGACACCGGCCGTCTGCTGCCCCTCGTCGAGGACTGCGTCCTCGAAGTCGACCTCGCCGCGCGCCGGGTCCTCGTCGCGCCGGGTTTCGCGGGCGACGGGTAACCTCGGACGAGCTGTGCGGATCGACGTTTTCACGCTGGTTCCGGGCGCGTTCGCGTGGATCCGCGAGCGCCGTCCGGTGGCCGCGGTGCTCGGGACGGAGCTCGAGCTGCGCGTCTTCAACTACCGGGACACGACGCCGCTCTCGGCCGGGCAGGTCGACGACGAGCCCTACGGCGGCGGGCCGGGGATGGTGTTGCGCGTGGACGTCGTCGCTGCCGCGTTCGAGGCGGTGTACGGCGGCGCTCCCGACCATCGGGTCGTGGCGCTGACTCCGGCGGGGCGCCAGCTCGACCAGGGGCTCGTCGAGGAGCTCGCCGCCGAGCCCGCCCTGACGCTCCTCTCGGCCCGTTTCGAGGGCTTCGACCAGCGCATCCTCGACCATCTCTGCAGCGACGAGGTCTCGATCGGCCCGTACGTCCTCTCGGGCGGCGAGATTCCGGCGCTCGCCGTCGTGGACGCGGTCGCCCGGCGGCTGCCGGGCGCCCTCACCGAGGGGTCCGGCGAGCTCGAGAGCTTCTCCGCTGCGCTCGGAGGCGGCCTCGAGTACCCGCACTACACGCGCCCTGCGGAGTTCCGCGGTTGGCCGGTCCCCGAGATCCTCCTGTCGGGCGACCACGGCCGCATCGACGAGTGGCGCCGCGAGCGCGTCCGGAGCGCGACGTGAGCGAGCTCGACGAGCGCGAGCGGCGGGAGGTCGACACCGCGCGCGAGCGAGACGACGGACGCCCGGAGGAGGTCGACTGGCCCGGAGCACAGGCGTCACCGGGGCCGTCGGAGCCACCGCCTGCGCCCCCGTTCTCCTGGCCCGTCGCGCCGGCCGAGCCGGCGCCACCCGAGCACGAGTTCCACCACCCGCTCGACCGCGTCACCGGCCGCCTCCCGAGGCGGGCGCGCATCATCGTCGACTGGGTCCTCACGATCGTCGGCGCCGTCGCGATCGTGCTGGCGATCAAAGCGTGGGTCGTCAACCCGTACCGGATCCCCTCGTCCTCGATGGAGCCGACCCTGCACTGCGCGCGGCCGGCGCAGGGCTGCGAGGCGCGGTTCTCCGACCGGGTCCTCGCGAACCGCTTCATCTACCACTTCACCGATCCCGCTCGCGGCGACGTCGTCGTGTTCGAAACGCCGCCGGAGGCGAGGACGAAGTGCGGCGCGGGCGGGACGTTCGTGAAGCGGATCATCGGCTTGCCGGGCGAGCGCGTGCAGATCCGGCTCCGGCAGGGCGCCGCGTTCATCTACATCGACGGCCGCCGGCTGGACGAGCCGTACATCGAGCACGACCGCCGCGACATCGGGCCCGAGGAGTCGTTCCGGGTCCCGCCGGACAGCTACTTCGTCATGGGCGACAACCGTTCTCAGTCCTGCGACTCGCGCGTGTGGGGCTCGGTCCCGGAGGAGAACGTCATCGGCAAGGTCTTCATGACCTACTGGCCGCCTCAGCGGATCTCATTCCGCTAGCATTCCGCTCCGGCCTTTTCCGGCCCTCCTCTCCGATGAACACGACGATCGAGAGCCTCGAGCAGCGCCAGCTGCGCACGGACCTGCCCCAGTTCAAGGCGGGCGACACGCTGCGCGTGCACTTCAAGGTGATCGAGGGCAACAGACAGCGAATCCAGGTCTTCGAGGGGATCTGCATCAAGCGGCAGGGCTCGGGCTTCCGCGAGACGTTCACGGTCCGCAAGCAGTCGTTCGGGGTGGGCGTCGAGCGCACGTTCCCGCTCCATTCGCCGAAGATCGAGAAGCTCGAGGTCGCCTCGGTCGGTGACGTCCGGCGCGCGAAGCTCTACTACTTGCGCAAGAGAGTCGGGAAGAAGGCGCGCGTCCGCGAGCTCCGGCAGGGCTAGCGTCTATCCTCGGCCGCGTGGCTCGGTCCACCGGCCAGCGGCTCCTCGCTCACGACCGGCGCCTCGGCGTCCGCTACGTCGCGGGCGCGGACGAGGCGGGCCGAGGCTCGCTCGCGGGGCCGCTCGTCGTCGCCGGCGTCCTCTTCGACTACGGGCTGCTGCGCGGCGCCCGGGTGCGTCGCCTGGCGGCGCTGAACGACTCGAAGCAGGTCGCCCCGCCCGACCGCGAGGCGCTCTTCGACGCCGTCGTCGCCCACGCCTCGGCCATCAGCGTCCGGATCGTCCCCGTCGGCGCGATCGACCGAAACGGCCTCCACCGCTCCAACCTCGCTGCGCTCCGGGCAGTCCTCCACGACCTCCATCCCCCCGCCGACGCCTGCCTCGTCGACGGGTTCCGACTCGGGCCGTCGGCGCCGCCGCACCGCGCGATCGTCGAAGGCGACGCGCGCAGCGCCGCGATCGCCGCGGCGTCGATCGTCGCGAAGGTCACGCGGGACCAGGTCATGCGCCGTCTCGACGCCCTCTATCCGCGCTACGGCTTCGTGTCGCACGTCGGCTACATCACGCCCGCGCACTCGCTCGCCGTGCGCACGTTCGGCCCCTCGACGCTGCACCGCCGCTCGTTCCAGGCCGCCTGCTACCAGGGAGAGCCTGGCGAAGCACCCTGCGGTCCGGTCGGCTGGCCCTCCGCCGCGTGAATCGCGGCGAGCGCCGCGCCCTCCGCCACTACCGACTGCGCGGGTACCGGCTCGTCGAGGCGAACGCGCGCGCAGGTGGGTACGAGCTCGATCTGGTGCTGCGCCGGGGGCGCACGCTCGTCGTCGTGGAGGTGAAGGAGAAGGGGGGTCCCGCCTTCGGCGATCCGCTCGAGATGGTCGACGAGGAGAAGGTGCGCCGCGTGCACGCGGCCGCCGGCGCCTGGCGGGCGCGGCATCCCGAGCTCGCGCCGCTGGAGCTGGCCGTCGAGGCGGTGGGAGTGCGGGGTCGGCGTGTGGAGCGCGTGCCGCTGTCGTAGAGGCTCTGGCGGGTCGCCGTCGAACACGGCGCCGTGGCTCGGACACAGGCCGCCCTCTACGGCGAGATAGGGCAGGACCTCCACCTCTCGTGGTCGGAGGCCGAGCTGCCCGAGCGCGAGCGGACGAAGCACGTCCATCGGCTGCACCCGTACCTCGGCAAGTTCGTCCCGCAGCTCGTCGAGTCACTTCTCGGCCGCTACGTGCGCTCGGGCGGACGGGTGCTCGATCCCTTCGCGGGCTCGGGCACGACGCTCGTGCAGGCCCTCGAGTCCGGACACGATGCGGTCGGGGTCGACGTCGCGGCGTTCAACTGCCTCCTGATGCGCGTGAAGACGGCGCGCTACGACCTGTTCCTGCTCGAGAAGGAGCTCCGGGACGCGCTCGGCCGGCGTGGCGTCTCGTCGGCGCGTCCGCGTGGCTTCGTCCGCGACTGGTACGCCCCGAGAGCCGCTGCCGAGCTTCTCCACTTCCGGTCCCTGCTCGACGACTACGAGCACGCCGACGTGCTCCGGGTCGTGCTCGCCCGCGCCGCCCGATCCGCCCGGCTGACCACCCATTTCGACCTCGACTTCCCGCGCGCGCCGCAGCGTGAGCCGTACTGGTGCCACAAGCACAAGCGCACCTGCCGGCCGGTGGAGGAGGCGGACAAGTTCATAACCCGGTACCTGCTCGACACGCTCGACCGGCTCAAGGAGTTCCAGCGCGTTCGCGGCCGCGGCCGCGGCGCGGAGGTCCACCACGGCGACGCGAGGGAGCTCGAGCTCGGCGGGCCATTCGACGGCGTCCTCACGTCGCCGCCCTACCCCGGGCTGATCGACTACCACGAGCAGCACCGCTACGCATACGAGCTGCTCGGCCTCGACGACCGTCGCGATCTCGAGCTCGGCGCCGCCGAGCGCGGAACGAGCCGTCGTGCGCTTGCCGACTACGTCGAAGGGATCTCCGCCGTCCTCCGACGCTGCGCTGGAGCCCTCGCCACGCACGGAGCTCCGGTCATCGTCGTCGTGAACGACCGTCGCGGGCTGTACCCGGAAGTCCTCGAGCAGAGCGGGCTCGTGCTCGTCGACCGGCTCGAGCGGCACGTGAACCGGCGCACCGGCAGGCGCGCCGGCGAGTACTTCGAGTCCGTCTTCGTCGCCGTAAGGGATACGTAAGAAGACGATGAGGCGAGGCAGGGACGGCTTGATGCCGGGGTAGCCTGGCGCCGAGACATCGAGTTGGGGATAACTGGAAAGGGGATTCGCATGCGCAAGCTCGTACGCCGGCCGTCGCCGGCCATGGTCGTCGCCTGCCTCGCACTCCTCGTCGCGCTCGGAGGGACGAGCGTGGCGGCGGTGAGCCAGCTCGGCAGGAACTCCGTCGGCCCCGCGCAGCTGCAGTTCGGGGCGGTGACGAACCCGAAGATCCGCTCGAACGCCGTGACCGGCGCGAAGGTGCGGAACCGCTCGCTTCTGCGCGTGGACTTCGCCCCGGGCCAGCTTCCCGCCGGGCCGACCGGGCCGCAGGGCCCGCCAGGCCCCGGAGGCCCGAACGGTGCCGCCGGCCCGCCGGGCGTGATCGGCGCGATCACGGTGAGGACGAACTCGGTGAGCGTCGTGGACGGGACGGTCGACGGCGTCTGGAACTCGGCACGCGTCACCCGGAACTGCGACGGGAACGAGCGAGCCATCTCGGCCGGCACCTCCTGGGGCGACGACGACGCCGACCTCAGGCTCGTCACGCAGGAGATCGAGCCGCTGCCGAACGCGCAGAACCAGGTCGTCGGATTCGTCGCGGTCGGTGGGAACGACACGGGCGAGTCGAGCAACTTCACCGTGCACGTTCTCTGCTACACGCCGTAGCTCTTTCGTAGCGAACTCGGCACCGGGGCTTGGACTTCGGTCCAGCCCCGGTGCCTACCGTGGCGAGGGTGCTCGCTCGCGCGCTCACGCATGCGCTCGTCGGCCTCGAGCCGCGGAAGGTCGAGGTCGAGGCCCATCTCCAGCCCGGTATCCCGGGCTTCGCGATCGTCGGGCTCGCGGATCGCGCCGGCCAGGAGGCGAAGCATCGCGTGCGGAGCGGGGTCGTCTCCGCGGCCCTCGAGTGGCCGCTGAACCGCAGGATCACCGTGAACCTCGCCCCGGCGGCGCTGCGGAAGGAGGGATCGGGGTTCGATCTCCCCATCTCGCTGGCAGTGCTCGCGGCGACGCGCCAGCTTCCGCCGGAGCGCCTCGCCGACCATGCAGCTGTCGGGGAGCTCGCGCTCGACGGGCGCATCCGGCCGGTCGCGGGCGCGCTCGCGGTCGCCGAGGGCGCGCGCAGCGCGGGTCTCGAGCTGGTCGTGTGCGCCGTCGAGTCGGCCGCCGAAGTCGCCCTCGCGGGCGTCCGGCCGGTCCCGGTGCGGGATCTTGCGGAGGCCGTGGCCTACTTCCGGGGCGAGATCGAGGCCCCGGGCTTCGAGCCGCTGTCCGCAGACGCGCTCGGCCCGGGCGCGGTCCCCGACCTCGCCGACGTCCGGGGACAGGAGCGGGCGCGCCGCGCGCTCGAGATCGCCGCCGCCGGAGCGCACAACCTCCTGCTCTCGGGCCCTCCGGGCACCGGGAAGACGATGCTCGCGCGGCGCCTCCCGGGCGTCCTCCCTCGGCTGGCGCGCCGTGAGGCGCTCGAGGTGACGCGGATCCACTCGGTCGCAGGGCTGCTGCCACCGGGGCGGCCGCTGATCACGATCGCACCGTTCCGCGCGCCGCACCACGCGACGTCCGCGCCAGCCGTCGTCGGCGGCGGGCCGAGCCCGCGCCCCGGAGAGGTCTCGCTCGCCCATCGAGGCGTCCTCTTCCTCGACGAGCTGCCGGAGTTCCCGCGCTCGGTCCTCGAGGCGCTGCGCCAGCCCCTCGAGGACGGCGTCGTCAGCGTTGCGCGAGTCGGCGGCCACGCCCTCTTCCCGGCGCGGTTCCAGCTCGTCGGGACGATGAACATGTGCCCGTGCGGAGCGCGCGGCGACCCCGCAGTCGAGTGCGGTTGCTCGGCGCAACGGCTTGCCGCCTACCGCGAGAAACTCTCGCGGGCGTTGCTCGACCGCTTCGATCTCGCGGTCGCGATGCCGCGCCCCCGCGCCGCCGAGCTGGCGGCGCCTCCGGGCGAAGCGTCGGAGCCGGTGCGCGAGCGGGTTGCCCGCGCCCGAGAGCTCCTGCAGGCCTCGCTCCCTCGCCGGACGGAGCCCGCGTCCGAGCTCCTCTCGAGCGCGGTCGAGCGCCTCGCGCTGTCGGGACGGGGACGCGTTCGAGTCGCTCGCGTGTCGAGGACGATCGCGGCGCTGGCCGGGGCACCCGCCGTCGAGCCTGCGCACGTTGCGGAGGCGCTCTCGTACCGCCTGCCCGGCGAGCTTCCATCGTGACCGCGGTTCGCAGGCTCGAGCGGCGCGCTGCCGGCTACCCCGCCCTGCTCGCGGCGATCCACGACCCGCCGTCCGTCCTCTACGTCCGCGGGGACGGCGAGCCGTCGATCCTGAGTGGACCCGCGGTCGCGGTCGTCGGCGCGCGTGCGTGCTCCTCGTACGGGAGGTCCGTCGCGCGCAGCATCGCGCGCGAGCTCGCCGCAGCGGGGCTCGTCGTCGTGAGCGGGATGGCCCGCGGGATCGACGGGGAGGCACACCGCGGCGCGCTCGAGGCGGGGCTGACCGTGGCCGTGCTCGGCTGCGGCATCGATCGCGACTACCCCGCGGCCCACGCCGAGCTCGCGAGGCGAATCTGCGATCGTGGCCTCGTCGTCTCGGAGTACGAGCCGGGCGTCGAGCCGGCACCGTGGCGATTCCCGGCCAGGAACCGGATCATCGCCGGCCTCTCGCTGGCAGCGGTCGTCGTCGAGGCCCGCGAGCGGAGCGGCGCACTGATCACCGCCGACTTCGCGCTGGAGGAGGGGAGGGAGGTGCTCGCGGTGCCAGGCGAGATCACGAGCGCGCTCTCGGCCGGAACGAACGCGCTGCTCGGGCTCGGAGCGACCCCCGTGACATGCGCCGGAGACGTGCTCGAGTCGCTGGGTATCGAGGCTGCCGCTGCTCCCGAGCGGGCTCCGCTCGGCGCGGCTGCAGCGTCGCTGCTCGAGCGCCTCCGGGAGGGGGCACTGACGGGGGACGAGCTCGTTCGCACGTCCGCGATCGACGCCACGGCGGTGGCCGCAGCACTGATCGAGCTCGAGCTCGCGGGCGCCGTCGCGCTCGAGGATGGCGTGTATCGCGCCTCGGTCTAGGATCGCGCCCTATGGCCGCCGACTCCTACTGGCTCGCGGAGCCTCGCGGGCCGCTGCAGAGCGCACGGCTCGACGGCCCTCCCGACGTCGCCGTGGTCGGCGGCGGGATCACCGGCTGCTCGTGCGCGCTGGCGCTCGCCGAGACGGGCACCCGCGTCCGGCTCTACGAGGCCGGTGAGATCGCCGGGGGCGCGAGCGGCCGGAACGGCGGCTTCGCGCTGAGGGGCGCCGCCGCTCCGTATCCCGTCATGGCGGAGGCGATCGGAGGCGAGCGAGCAGCCGCGCTCTGGCGCTGGACCGAGCGCGAGCTCGCAGCCCTTGCCGACGCCGCGGGAGACGCCTTTCGCCAGACCGGGAGCCTGCGCCTCGCCGCCGACGACGAGGAGCGGGCCGAGCTCGAGGAGGAGCACCGCGCCCTCAGCGCCGACGGCTTCGAGGTGGAGTGGCGCGACGACCTCGCGCCCCCGCTCGCAGGTCGCTACGCGGCGGCTCTCTTCCATGCGGTGGACGGCGTCCTCCAGCCGGCGCGCCTCGTACGCCGCCTGGCGGCACGGGCGGCCGAGGCTGGGGTCGAGATCCGCGAGCGCACGCGCGTGCGTGCCGCGGAGGAGACTGAGGCCGGGACGGTTGTCGTCGCGACCGACGGATACCCGAGCGGGCTGCTCGGCGACCTCGAGGGGCTCATCGTCCCGACGAGGGGCCAGGTGATCGTGACCGAGCCGATCGCAGAGCGCCGCTTCGAGATCCCTCACTACGGCCGCCACGGCTTCGACTACTGGCACCAGGCGGCGGACGGGCGCCTCGTCGCTGGCGGGTTCCGCGACGTCTCGCTGCAGGAGGAGTTCACCGCCGAGCAGGTGACCACGCCGTCCGTCCAGGAGGCGCTCGAGGAGTTCGTCGAGTCGCTCGTGGGGCGACCGCTTCGGGTCGACTATCGCTGGGCGGGCATCTTCGGCATGGTCTTCGACTTCCTTCCGGCCGTCGGCCCTGTTCCGGGGCGCGGCGGGCTCTGGATGGCTGGCGGTTACTCGGGGCACGGCAACGTCCTGGGCTTCGCCTGCGGTCGACTGGTCGCCCGGGCCATCCTCGGTGACCGCGATCCGCTCCTCGATCTCTTCGACCCGTCACGGCTCCTGGGGCACGAGTGAGCGGCGCGGTCGAGATCCGCGGGCTCCGGGTCGAGCGAGGCGGGCGCGAGGTCCTGCACGGGATCGACCTCGACGTCGAGCCCGGGTGCGTCACTGGTCTCCTCGGCCCGAGCGGGAGCGGGAAGACGACGCTCATGCGCTCCGTCGTCGGCGCGCAGGTCGTCGCTGCTGGCTCGGTGGTCGTGCTCGGCCTGCCTGCGGGCACGCCCGCGCTCCGCGCACAGATCGGGTACCAGACACAGGCGCCGTCGGTGTACGCGGATCTGACGGTCCGCGAGAACCTCGCCTACTTCGCGCGGATCCTGGGCGTTTCAGGCGATGCGGTCGCCGAGACGATCGCGCTCGTCGAGCTCGAGGGCCAAGAGCGGCAGCTCGCGGTGACGCTCTCGGGCGGGGAGCTGGCACGGCTCTCGCTCGCCGCTGCCCTGCTCAACCGGCCGCAGGTGCTCGTGCTCGACGAGCCCACGGTGGGCCTCGACCCGGTGCTCAGGCGGGACCTGTGGACGTCGTTCAACCGGCTGGCCGAAGGCGGCACCACGGTCCTCGTCTCGAGCCACGTCATGGACGAGGCGGACCGCTGCGACTCGCTCGTCCTGCTGCGCGACGGACGAGTTCTCGCGGCGGGTAGTCCCGAGGCGCTCAGGCTGCGCACCGGCGCGGCGGACCTCGATGCAGCGTTTCTCGCGCTGATCGACGCCGATACGGCGGAAGGCCCGTGAGTCCGTCCCGGACCATCGCGACGGCGCTCCGCGTCCTCCGTCAGCTGCGCCACGACCCGCGCACGATCGCGCTGCTGCTCGCCGTTCCGTGCCTGCTGCAGCTGCTCATGCACGAGCTCTTCCGCGACGAGGAGGCCGTCTTCCAGTCCCTCGGCGTTCCGCTCCTCGGACTCTTCCCGTTCGTCGCGATGTTCATCGTCACCTCGATCACGATGCTTCGTGAGCGGACGTCGGGCACGCTCGAGCGCCTGCTGACGACACCGCTCGGGCGGGGAGACCTCCTCGTGGGCTACGGCCTCGCGTTCGCCCTCGTCGCTGCGGTGCAGGCGACCCTCGTCTCGCTGCTCTCGTTCGGGCTCCTGGGGCTGGAGGCCGGTCACAGCTCGGTCGCAGTCGTCCTCGTCGCGATCGCGAACGCCGTGCTCGGTATGTCGCTCGGCCTCTTCGCGAGCGCCTTCGCCCGAACCGAGTTCCAGGCCGTGCAATTCATGCCCGCGTTCGTGCTGCCGCAGATCCTCCTCTGCGGGCTCATTGTTCCTCGCGACGAGATGGCCGGGTGGCTGGAGGCGGTCTCGGCGGTCTTGCCCCTCACGTACGCGTACGACGCGCTCGCGAGGCTCGCCTCGGCGGAGCCGGTGGGCACGCGCTTCTGGGTCGATCTCCTCGTCGTCTTCGGGGTGACCGTGCTCGCCCTCGGGTTCGGCGCGGCCACGCTGAAGCGTCGTACCCCCTAGCGGCGGTCGACGCGGTCACAGCGGTCGCGAAGCGCCCGCGTTCAGGCGTCTTGCGCACTCGAGATCAGGCGGCCTTGACGGCGGCGATCAGCTTGAGAACGGAGTCCTTCGCGTCGCCGAAGAGCATGGTCGTCTTCGGGTCGAGGTAGAGCTCGTTGTCGATGCCGGCGAACCCCGGGCGCATCGAGCGCTTCATGACGACGATGCTCGCCGCCTTGTCCACGTCGAGGATCGGCATTCCGTAGATAGGGCTCGCGGTGTCGTTCCGCGCGGCCGGGTTCGTCACGTCGTTCGCACCGATGACGAGGACGACGTCGGCCTGCGGGAACTCGGGGTTGATCTCGTCCATCTCGAAGAGCTGCGTATAGGGGACGTTCGCCTCGGCGAGGAGGACGTTCATGTGCCCGGGCATCCGCCCCGCGACGGGGTGGATGGCGTACTTGACGTCGACACCGCGCTCTTCGAGGAGGTCGGCGAGCTGACGGACGTCGTGCTGGGCTTGCGCGACGGCCATGCCGTAGCCGGGGACGATGATCACCTTCCGCGCGAACGAGAGCTGCACGGCGACGTCCTCGGGCGTCGTCGCGCGCACGGTCCGGCCGTCGTCCGTCCGCGCACCGCCCGTCCCTGCCTGGATCTGCCCGAACGCGCCGAAGAGCACGTTCGCGATCGAGCGGTTCATCGCCTTCGCCATGAGCAGCGTGAGGAGCGTTCCGGCCGCTCCGACGAGCATCCCCGAGACGATGAGCACGGTGGAGTCGAGGACGAACCCGGTCGCGGATGCAGCGAGTCCCGTGAACGCGTTCAGCAGCGAGATGACGACGGGCATGTCCGCGCCGCCGATGGGGAGCACGAACATCACGCCAAAGACGAGGGCGAGCCCGATGAGGCCGTACAGCAGCCACTCGTCCTCGACGCCTGCGATCGCCGCGGCGCCCAGCCCGGCGGCGCCGAGGAGGACGAGGCCGTTGACGACGTTCTGCCCCGGGAACACGATCGGGCGGCCGCTGACGAGCTCCTGCAGCTTCGCGAAGGCAACGACCGACCCGGCGAAGGAGATCGACCCGATGAGCGCCGAGAGGACGATCGAGACCGTCTCGTCCGAGCCGAGCTCGACCGCGTTGTGCCACTCGGCGAGCGCGACGAGCGCCGCGGCGCCGCCCCCGACGCCGTTGAAGATCGCGACCATCTGCGGCATCGCCGTCATGCGGACCGTGCGTGCGCCGACGACCCCGACGACGGTGCCGACCGCGAGGCCCGCGACCATCAGCCACCAGTTCTCGATCCCCTCCAGGAGGAGCGTCGTCGCGATCGCGACGAGCATTCCGGCGCCTCCGACCCAGTTCCCCTTGCGAGCGTGCTTCGGCGAGGAAAGGAACTTGAGCGCGACGATGAAGCAGACGATCGTGACGAGGTAGAGGAGGCCGACGACGTCCGGGTCCGAGATCACGTGCCGTCGTCCTTCTTCGGCTCTGGCCGTCGCTTGAACATGCCGAGCATGCGGTCGGTCACGAACCAGCCGCCGACGACGTTCGCCGTCGCGAGCACGAGCGCAGTGAAGCCCACGGCCTTCGTGAACCCGTCCTCGGCTCTGCCGAGCACGATGATCGCGCCGACGATGACGATGCCGTGGATGAAGTTCGCGCCCGACATCAGGGGCGTGTGCAGCATCGTCGGGACCTTCGCGATGACCTCAAAGCCGAGGAACGCGGCGAGTACGAGAATCGTCAGCTCGATGACGAGCGCGACGTCCATCAGGCTCCGCCCTCCGGCCGCGTGACGCATGCGCCCGCCGTGATCTCGTCCTCCCAGTCGAGCACGAGCTCGCCCTCGGGCGCGAGGTGCTGGAGCAGCGCGGCGACGTTACGCGAGTAGAGCTGGCTCGCGTGGTGGGCCATGAGCGACGGAAGGTTCGTCGTGCCGACGACCGCGACGCCGCCGTGCTCGACGACCTCGCCGGGGACGGTCAACTCGCAGTTCCCGCCGCTCTCCGCCGCGAGGTCGACGATGACCGAGCCGGGCCGCATCTTCTCGACCGCCGTGGACGGGATCAACCTCGGCGCCGGGCGCCCGGGGACGGCGGCGGTCGTGATCACGACGTCGAACTCCGGGATCCGCTCCTCCAGCGCGGCCTGCTGCATCGCCTGCTGCTCCGCGGTGAGCTCCGTCGCGTAGCCGCCCTCGGTCTCCTCGGCCCGCACGCCCAGCTCGAGGAACGAGGCGCCGAGGCTCTCGACCTGCTCCTTCACGGCCGGGCGTACGTCGAACGAGGACACGACGGCTCCCAGGCGGCGGGCCGTGGCGATCGCCTGCAGCCCGGCGACGCCGGCGCCGATGACGAGCGCGCGGACCGGGGCGATCGTCCCTGCCGCGGTCATCAGCATCGGGAACAGCTTCGGCACGCGGTCGGCCGCGAGCAGCACCGCCTTGTAGCCGCCGACCGTCGCCTGCGAGGACAGCGCGTCCATCGACTGCGCCCGCGTGATCCGCGGGATCGATTCCATCGCGAACGCGATGACACCGCGCTCGCGCAGCCGTGCGATTCCCTCGGGATCGGTGAGCGGCTGGAGGAAGCCGATGAGGACCGTCTCCGGCGCGAGCGCCTCGACGTCCTCGGCAGTCGGCGGCGCGACGCGGACGACGACCTCCGCCTCGGCGACCGCCGAGCCCGGGTCGGCGAGATCCGCCCCTGCCTCGGCGTAGGCCGTGTTCGGGAAGCCGGCCGCCTCGCCCGCGCCGCGCTCGACCGTCACTTCGAAGCCTGCGTCTCGGAGCTTCGAGACGGTCTCGGGTGCGAGTGCCACCCGTCGTTCTCCGGGAGCCGTCTCCCTCGGGACCGCGACTCGCATGCGGCGCGAACTCTATTGGCGCCGCGTCGCGGTCGTCCGCGGAACCGGCCTCAGAGGGACGCCCAGACCTCGAGCTTCGTGCGGCTCCGGCGGATCACCTCGTCCGTGAAGGCCGTTGTCCCGCTGTGCCCACCGAGGTCGGCCGTCCGGATCCCCTCGGCGACCGCCTCGAGGCAGGCCTCACGGATTGCCCTTCCCGCCGTCTGCAGCTCGGGCTCGTCCGCGTGCGCGAGCAGGACCGCCCCGGCAAGGATCATCGCCATCGGGTTCGCGACGTCCTTGCCCTCGAGCGCCGGTGCGGTGCCGTGCGCGGCCTCTGCCATGAGCGCGCTCGGCACGTAGTCGTCGCCGAACGCGACGAGGAGCGACTCCGAGCCCGCGATCGAGCCGAAGAGCGGGAGCACGAGGTCGGAGAGGATGTCGCCGTCGCGGTTCAGCGCGGGGATGACGAGAGGCGCGCCGCTCGAGGAGATGAGGAGCGCGAACGTCGCGTCGATGAGCTGCGGCTCGTACGGCACGTCCGGGTGGCGGGCGGCCGCCTCGTCCATCTCCTCCTTCAGCAGGCCCTCGTAGACGGGGCTCACCGTGTACTTCGGGCCGCCGAACACCTTCGCCCCCATTCGCTCGGCCTGGCGAAAGGCGAACTCGGCGACCGCGTGGCAGATGCGGCGCTCGATGCGCTCAGTCCGGAACGCGACCTCGTCGTCGCCCTCGCCCTCGCGCCATTCGGTCGCCCCGTAGGCGTCGCCGACCGCCATGCGCACGACGGAGATCGGCGCATGGACCCCGCCGAAGGGGACGACGCCGGGGATTCGACGGCCCGTACGGACGATCACCTTCCCGCCGATCTCCTCGCGCAGGATCCGGTTCGGCGAGCCGACGTCTCCCGGGGCCCCGGGCGTGATCGTGGCGGCTTTGAGGCCGTATCTGTGCTCCCTGATCGCGGCCGCGGCCTCGTAGACGACGGCGTTCTTCGTCGCCCGCCGGTTCTCGAGGGAGAGGTCGAAGCGCGGGAAGTCGAGCTCGCTCCCGACGACGTCGGCCGCGAGGACGCGGAGCGCCTCTTCGAGGAGCTCCTGTCCGGTCTGGTCTCCGTCGAGGACGACGATGGTGCGCACGCGGGGATCCTATGCAAGAGAAAAGATGTGCGTCATTCCACTTGCATTTCGAGCGAGCATTTTCTAGTCTCTTTCTCCCTGCGTCGAGGACTGCGAGGAGGAAATCATGGCCAGAAAGACGATTCTCGTGTGCGACAACTGTGGGAAGGAAGTCGACGAAGGAAAAGGCGCCGTCATGCGCATCAACTACACGGATGCGCGCCGGCGCTCGAGGCAGGCGGATCTGTGCGACAACTGCGCCGGCGGCATGCCCGGGCACGACGTCGCACGCCGCGGGCGCCGGCCGAAGGCGGCCGCGTAGAGAGGGCTCACGGCTGACTGTCACCGCAACGTGACCGTCGCGGCGGTGACCGTCACCCTGCTTTCCCGCTCTTTGCGCGAAGCGGTCCGCGCGCGTGCGAAATCGCGCCGAGGGCCAGGATTACCATGGGCGGATGCCCCTCTCGCTCGTCGTCGGGCCAGCACATGCCGGCAAGGTCGCCTTGCTCCTCGAGCGGTATCTCACCGTCCTCGAGCGCGATCCGTGGCTCATCGTGCCGAACCGGGCGGACGTGGAGCGGGTAGAGCGTGACCTCCTTCGGCGACGGAGCGCGCTTCTCTCGGGCCGCATCGGCACCTTCGACGACCTGTTCGAGCACATCGCGTTCGGCGACCCCCTCCTGCATCCCGTCGCGACGGACGCGCAGCGATCGCTTGCGATCCGCCGGGCGATCGCGCGCACGGAGCTCGACGGGCTCGCGGCTTCCGCAGGATCGAGCGGGTTCGCGGACGCGCTCGGCTCGGCGCTCGGCGAGCTCGAGTCGGCGCACGTCGAGCCGGAACGGATCGACGGGGACCTCTCCAGGCTCGCGTCCGCCTACCGCGAGGAGCTCGACCGACTCGGGCTCTGGGACCGGCACGGGCTTCGGCGCCGCGCCGCGAGCCGGCTCGCCGGCGACCTCGGCGCGTGGAGCGGCGAGCCGGTCTTCGCCTACGGGTTCGAGGACCTGACGGCTGCGGAGTGGGTGCTCCTCGAGACGCTGTCCGCCCGCACGGACGTCACCGTCTCGATCCCCTACGAGCCGGCACGTGCGGCCTTCGACGTGCTCGAGCGCACCGTCGCGGACCTCGCCGGGCTCGCGGGTGACGCGATCGAGGAGCTGCCCCGGCCGGTCGTTCGCCCGCTCCCGGCACCCCTCGACCACCTCGAGCGGGCACTGTTCGTCGACTCCCCCCGCCAGGGCCCGGCCATCGACGGCGCCGTCGCGTTCCTCGAGGGCGCCGGCATGCGGGGCACCGTCGAGTTGCTCGGGAGCGAGCTCCTCCGGGCGATCGAGGACGGGACGCCGGCTGAGCGGATCGGCCTGGTGTGCGAGTCACCCGACCGCTGGCGCGCGCCGCTCGGCGCGGCCCTCCCCGCTCTCGGGATCCCGTATGCGATCGAGCACGGCCCACGCCTGGGCGAGACGCCGCTCGGTCGAGCGCTCCTCGCCCTCCTCCGGTTCGCGTGGCTCGAGAGCGGCAGGGCCGACCTCTTCACCTTCCTGCGCTCGCCCTTCTCCGGGCTCGAGCGGCGCTCGGTGGACTTCGTCGAGGGCCGTCTCCGCGGCCGGGCGATCCGCGACGCGGGCCGCGTCGAGGAGGAGAGCGAGCGTCTGCGCGGCGCGCCGGTGCCCGCGCTCGTCGAGCTCCGCAGCGCCTCCGACCCGCTCGCCGGCGCCTCTGCGCTCCTACGCACGATGGTGCGGAACGCCTGGGGTCTCGAGGCTCCGCCGACGACCGGAGACGCACGCGGCGATACGCGCGCGTACGACGCGGCGGAGCGCACGCTCGCCGATCTCACGGCGCTCGGCGTCTCGGACGAGGTGGCTCCCGAGGAGGTGCTGGCTGCGCTCGAGCGGGCCCACGTCCGGCCGGGCGCCGCGGGCGAGAAGGGCCGCGTGGCGGTCCTCGACTACGCGCGCGCCAGGACGCGCGTCTTCGACGTCGTCTTCCTGCTCGGCCTCGAAGAGGGAAGCCTCCCACGTCGCGACCGCCCGACCCCGCTGCTCGACGACGACACGCGTCGCGCGCTCGGGGGGCGACTCGACCGGCCCGACTCCGTTGCCCGGGACCGGTACCTCTTCTATACCGCCTGCACCCGTGCGCTCCGGCGGCTCGTGCTCGTGCGGGAGGCGGCGAGCGACGACGGCGTCCCACGCGAGCCGAGCCCGTTCTGGCACGACGTCCGTGCCATCTTCGACCCGGCCGACGCGACCCGGGCGACGCGGCGCCGGGCGCTCTCCAGCCTCACCTGGCCGATCGAGGCCGCGCCGAGCGAGCGCGAGCGGCTGCGGGC
>JBOHBB010000208.1:0-3006 GCA_050698135.1 Gaiellaceae bacterium | reverse complement strand
CCACTCGCCCCACTCGGCCAACCCGTGACGGCACACGTGCACGGCGAGTGGGCCGGCCGCGGAGCCCGTCGCGGGATCCTCGGCGACGCCTCCGTAGGGGGCAAACATGCGCGTCTTCCACGACGCTCCCGAGCCCGCGAAGCAGCTGACCATCACCTCGAGCGCCTCGAGTGCGGCGAAGTCGGGCCGGAGCGCAGCGACCTCGTCTCGTGAGCCGAGGCAGACGTACGTGGGAAGGACACCGTTGTCGTAGCGCTCCACCGGGAGGCGGGAGCCCGTTATCCCGAGCGCGGCGAAGAGCGCGTCCGCCTCCGGATACGGCTCGATGCTCGGAAGCGGCTGCTCCATCGTGCCGAAGGCGATCGCGCCGGAGTCGTCGCGGTCGAGCTGGACGGAGACGATCCCGCTTCCGGTCTCGAGCTCGACGACGCCGCACTGGGGCGGCGCGCCCACCACCCACGCGGTGCCGAGGACCGGATGTCCGGCGAACGGGAGCTCTGTCCTCGGCGTGAAGATCCGTATGCGAGCGGTGCCGCCCTGCTCCGCGGGCAGCACGAACGTCGTCTCGGAGAAGCCGATCTCGAGCGCGAGCGCCTGCATCGTCTCGTCGTCCAGCCCGCGCGCGTCCGTGAAGACCGCGAGCTGGTTGCCCTCGAGCGGGCGGTCGGTGAAGACGTCCGCGACGATGTAACGGTACGCGGCCACGGCCGGACCCTACCCGGGTCTATCCTCGCCCCGTGCTCGTCTTCCTCGTCCGCCACGCGCACTCGGACCCGGGCGACCCGGACGACCTGCGGATCCTGTCGGCGCGCGGACAGGAGGAAGCGCAGACGGTGGCGGAGCAGCTCGCCGCACATGCAACGCCTCCGCGCCTGGTCCTCACGAGCCCGCTCGTACGAGCCCGGCAGACCGCGGAGCACGTCGGGCGGGCGACGGAGGCGGAGGTCCGGGTCGACGAGCGGCTCGCGCCGGGAGCGACCGCGGAGCTCCTGCGGGAGGCAGTGGCCGGCCACGACAGCCCCGTCGCGGCGGTCGGGCATCAGCCGGACTGCTCCGAGATCGCCGTCGCCCTCACGGGACAGGATCCCGGCTTCCCTCCAGGGGGGATGGCGGAGATCAGGCTCGTGTCGTGAGACGCCGCTCGAGATCGCCCCACCACGCGACGTTCCAGTCCATGAGGTCGATCCCGTAGCGCAGGACCTCGGCGCTCGGCGGCTCGATCTCGTCGGCGAACTCGGCCGCGAGGCCGCGGAACTCGTCACGCGACAGCTCGTACCACTCCCGTCTCCGCCGGACGAGGGCGAGGACGTCCTCGTGCGAGACGAGATCGCCGAAGAAGAGCCGCAGCAGGCCTTCGTCGCGCATCTCGAAGAGGTCCGTCTCTCCGTGCAGCCAATCCGACAGCGCCTGCTCGCCGTTCGGCGTCAGCTCGTAGACCTTACGCCGCCGACGACCGTACGGCTCGTCCCGCGAGACGACGAGCCCGCTCTGCTCGAGCCCGCGCAGCTCGGGATAGATCTGCCCGTAGCTCGCGCGCCAGAAGTAGCGCGTCGAGACATCGGTGGTCCGCTTGATGTCGTAGCCGGTCAGGGGACCGCCGAGCTTGAGCAGGGCGAGGACGACGCGGGCGGTGGGACTGAGCCTTGACATATCTGTCCGATATATCCTAATGTATCTGGCGGATATGTCCAGCGCGATCGTCGCCCGGGGCCTGCGCAAGACGTACGACGGTGTCGAGGCGCTGCGCGGGGTCAGCTTCGAGGTGGGCGAGGGCGAGGTGTTCGGGCTCCTCGGGCCGAACGGAGCGGGCAAGACGACGACGGTGGAGATCCTCGAGGGCTACCGGAGCCGGGACGGCGGCGAGGCGTCCGTGCTCGGCCACGATCCGGGCGACTCCCCGCGGGCCTTCCGCGAGCGGATCGGGGTCGTCCTCCAGCAGTCCGAGCTCACGCCGCTCCTGACCGTGCGCGAGCTCCACCGCCAGTTCGCCGGCTACTACGCGAGCCCGCGCAACGTCGACGACGTCATCGAGCTCGTCGGCCTGAGGGAGAAACGCGACGAGCGGGTGAAGACGCTGTCAGGTGGCCAGAAGCGACGGCTGGACCTCGGCATCGCCCTCGTCGGCGACCCCGACCTCGTCTTCCTCGACGAGCCGACGACCGGGTTCGACCCGGCGGCGCGGCGTTCGGCGTGGGAGCTGATCCGGTCGCTCCGCTCGCTCGGCAAGACGATCCTCCTGACGACGCACTACCTCGACGAGGCGCAGCAGCTGGCGGACCGCGTCGCCGTGATCCGGGCGGGCGAGATCGTCTTGCTCGGAGCGCCCGCCGACCTGATCGCCGAGGCGCGGACGACCGAGATCCGATTCCGCCGCGACGGGGAGCTCGTCGTGCAGGAGACGGACGACCCGACGCGCGTCCTCCACGAGCTCACGACGGCGGCTCTCGCCGAGGGCCGGTCGCTCGACCAGCTCGAGGTGAGGCGGCCGACACTCGAGGACGTCTACCTCGAGCTCGTCGGCGACGAGGGGCCACTGGAATGACGCTGCTCCTCCATCAGCTCCGCTTCGAGCAGCGGACCTTCTGGCGGAGCAAGGAGGCCGCCGTCTTCATCTTCGTCTTCCCCCTTCTGCTGTACTCGCTCCTCGGCTCCGTGTACTCGGGCGAGATCGACGGCGTGCCTGCGGCTGACATCCTCCTCGCGGGCCTATTCGGGTACGGGGCGATGAACACCGCCTTCGGCGGGCTCGCGATCTTCCTCGTCGGACGCCGCGAAGCGGGCATCCTGAAACGTCTTCGCTCGACGCCGCTCCCTCCCGGAACGTACATCGCCGCACTCCTCCTTTCGTTCCTCGTGCTGTTCGCGCTCCAGGCGATCGCGCTCCTCGTGCTCGGCGCGCTCGCGTTCGGCGCGAGCGCCCCGGCGAACGGACTCGGGTTCGCCGGCGCGATCGTCCTCGGCGTCGCGTGCTTCGCGGGCCTCGGCGTCGGCGCGGCTGCTCTGATT
>JBOHBB010000207.1:0-2582 GCA_050698135.1 Gaiellaceae bacterium | reverse complement strand
ACATAGGACATCCGCCCGCCGGTGCCGTTGTCGGGGCTTACGCTGACAAACAGATTGGACTGCTGGCTGTCCTTCGTAGGGATGAACTGGAACGTGCCGTCGAACACATGGTTGGTGTTGGTCTCGCCAGCTGGGTCCTGTGTTGAGGGAGAGTACGTCTGGTACCCGAACTCGCCACTCGGCTCGGTGTATGCGTTCGAAATCCGCAAGGACTGGTCGCCGAACCCGGCGCAAGAGATCTTGCAGTAGATCGAGCGCGCCGCGGTCGAGGAGGCGCGTGCGCACGGCGCTACGTGGTCGCAGTCGCAGAGGCCCTACACACCGGACGCGGCAAGCCGTCGAGCAGCGCTTCGGCTAGGAGGCCGATGTGACGGTCACCCCGCGTGGTTAGGCGAGTTCCTCGTCCTTGTAGATCTCTTCGTAGGTCTCTGCTCGGCGCATGGCCTCATAGACCGCGTCCCAGTGACTCGAAATCTCCTGGAGCGAACGAGCCGTGGTCAAGGCCGCGTCCTCCAGCCGCGCGTTCACCTTTTCGACCTCGGCCAGGCGCCGCTCGAGGGCGCGAACCCTTTCGCCGAGCCCGCCAACCTCCCCGGCGATCAGCTCGAAGTCAGTCATGTCCTGATGATCCGTCGCGAGAACCAAGGTCGTCAGCTCACGCGGCGGCAGGTGTACGACCGCGCGCCATCCGGTGGGTCTCGCTCAGCGGGAAACTCATCCGCACCTCGGTTCCACCTCCGCGAGAGGCGGCCACGGAGAAGCGCCGTGCGAGCCGGTCCATGATCCTGAGCCCGTACCCGAACTCCCCGGCCTGGCGGCCGAGCACGCCCTTCCCCATGTCTCGAACGACGACGATGAGCTCGTTCGAGGCACGGACGACACGTACCTCGAAGGGGCCGCCGGGATGATCGTCATAGGCGTGGCGGACGACGTTCGTAAGCGCTTCGTGGACGCACAGCGCGACATCGCCCACGACCTCCCTGTCCGCTCCCTCCTCGATCGCGACCCTCGCGACCGCGCGGCGTACCGAACGGACGCTGTCCATTCGCGCGTGCCCGAAGAGCTCCTCGACGAGTTCGGCGGTCATTGGCCTCGACTGAGAGTCGGCCCGTCTGCACGTTTTCTAAACATCGGAGCCTTGGTGCGTGCATCACAGCCGCGCGCCTCCCAAGTCTCGAGCGTGGCCGGTGAGCCGTCGCCCGCCCGAGGGACGCCCGTTCGCGGCATGACCGGACGGCGTTCGTCGCCCAACGTGCGGATGACGTCACGACGAGGAGGCCACTCGTGCTGAGCACTGTACGCGCGACCATCGCCACGAAGCCGACCGAGGCCGATCTGCCCAGGGTCGCCGGCCTCGCGGCGCTCCTGGCCGCGGTCCCTCCCGCGCTCGGCACGTTGGCGCTGGAGGGTGGCGTGCGGGCCTACGTGCCGATCCTCGCGCTCATCGGCCTCGTGACGCTCGGGGTCTTCGGGTGGGGCGTCCCGTCCGCCCTCGACCTCGACGAGCAGGGGCCGAGCGTCGTCGCCCTCGGGCTCTCCGGCCTGGGGCTGCTCACGGTGCCGCTCTTCTGGACCGGCCTGCCCGCGGTTCTCGCGATGGGCGGGATCGTCCTCGGGCGGATGCAGGAAGACGATCCCGAGGGACAGCGGCTCGCGCAGGCGGCGATCCGCGTCGGCGCCGCGTCGATCGCCCTCTACCTGCTGATCTTCCTCTTCGACCTGCTCGTCTGAAGCGAGCCGAGGCGCACCGGCTCGGCCTCGTCGAACCGGGATACTTCCGCGGTGAGCGAGCTCCCGCACGAGGCCGAACGACTGCTGTCCGCGCGTCCCGACGAGTTCGTCGACGAACGCAAGCGCATCGCCGAGGAGCTCCGTGACGCCGGTCGCGTGGAGGACGCGGCGATCGTCGCCGGGCTCCGCAAGCCAACGGTCGTCGTCCTCGCCGTCAACCGGGCCGCGCGTGACCGCCCCCAGGCGGCGAAGGACGCGGCGAAAGCCGCTCTCCTCGTCCGCGAGACACAGCTCTCCGGCGATCAGGACGCGTACCGGAAGGCGGTTCACGAGCTCGAGCGCTCGCTCGACCTGCTCGCGGAGGTCGCGGTCGCGCACGCCGGCCGGGAGGGCAAGGCAGCGAGCGACTCGATGCGGCAGCGGGTCCGCGACCTCCTGCGGAGCGCGGTCGCCGACGACGACGCGCGGGAGGCGCTCGTTCGCGGTGCGCTCGTCGCGGAGACGGAGGCGTCCGGTTTCGGCTCGTTCGCGGGCATGTCTCCCCCGGCGCCGCGGAAGGCGAAGAAGCAGCCACCCGACAAGGCCCAACGTACCGCGGAGCAACGCGAGCGGCGCGTACGCGAGAAGGCCCTGCGAGACGACCTCGCTCGCGCGGAGCGCACGCTACGGGAGGCCGAGCGCTCCGTCGCCAAGGCGGAGCGGGAACGGGAGAAGGCGGCGAGCGTGGTCGCCGAGGCGCGCGCCGCGCTCGACGAGCTCTGAGGAGGTACGAAAGGTCCGGGGTGGGCGGCGGCACAGCCGCCGCCAGGCAGCCGCCGCCCGTCCCGGTGCAGCCCTCGCTAGGAGGGCAG
>JBOHBB010000206.1:0-10792 GCA_050698135.1 Gaiellaceae bacterium | reverse complement strand
GTGCACATCCAGTCCAACCCAGCTACCTTCGCCCATGTCCGGCGCCTCCCGTAATTGCGGCTCTACCGCCGGGCCTATCCCGACGGCAACCCGCGCCAACTTACGAGTGAGGCGCCGGGCACTCCATACGGTCTAGCGCGCTGGCGGCTAGAAACTCGTCCATGCGCGCCCGCGCGCGTGGGCGTCGTACCAGCGATCTTCCTCCGCGTAGAACGTCACCGCGTCCTCAGCCCCGCGAACGCCAGCGCCAGCTGGGGGTCCTCGACCGCGCCGTCTCTTCGCCGCCCTCGGTCCCGTCGTAGGGCATCCCGGGCTTCCGCTTCTGGAAGCCGCCGCAGATGCGCGCGCGGTGGTGGGGTCGTGCCGCTCGAGGTTCGCCCGGAACTCGTCGAAAAGGCGATCAGGTGGCTGGACGAGCGCTGGCGAGGTGGCGTCTTCGTGCCGGACGAGCTGCTCCCGCTCGTCGCGGCGCGTAGCTAGTAGCCCAACCGTCCATCGTTGGCTGCCTCGGGAGCGGCCACATTCGGGGGCGGTTCCTCTCCCGCGCTCTCGACTGCGTAACCCGCTATCGCGAGGAGGGCGGCGATCAGAAACACCCATGGTGACCAGAACCGGTTGTTTGTCAGACGGGCGTAGATGCCGTGGATCGCGGCCGCTGCTCCAAGGTTGATGGCGGCGGCGGCCACGTAGAGGAAGACGACATCCGCGCCACTGTGCCCCTTCGTCAATTCGCGTGCGAGTGGAATAACGCTCAGCACCCAGAGCGAGATGCAGAGGGCAAATCCCCGGACGCGGTTTCGATGGAGATGCCTCCTCCGATCCTCCGAATACGTGTCCGCGTCCTCGGTGCTCATTGCACGCTTGTCTGCGGATCATGCCAGCGCTCGTCGCGGCGGCGTGACCTCCACGCCTACTCCACGCCTAAACGATCGAGAAGTACCGTCCTGCACCGTGTAGGTGCTCTCGCCTACGTGCCGAGAACCGCATAACCAAGCCCCTTCGACTCCCCGCGCCCGTAGCTCGGGGGATAGAGCGCTGCCCTGCGGAGGCAGAGGTCGCATGTTCGAGTCATGCCGGGCGCACTCATGGAAAACCCCGCACGGCACGGGGTTTTCGTGTCTCTGGAAGGCGAGTCGCCTCGCGGCCGTGGCGCGCTACTGGCCCAAACCTCTCAGTCGGGCTACTCGCCGGTCACCCGGTGATGCAGGAGACGGGCATCGCTCTCGGCAACGAAGCGCATGTCCTCGACGAGCTCCTCGAGCTTCTCTGCCTGATCGAGCTGCGCGCGCATCTCCCCGGGTGGCTCGCCGTGCTTCGCGTACAGGGAAGAGTCGCCGGGCTGGAGCGGGTTGGCCCCTCTAACCCCAACCGGGCAAACACCGATGTTTCCCGATCCGGGCCTGCCGAAACATCTGATGGCTGAACGTCGCGTTCGGGCGAAGACGGTCGCGCGCGGGTACGGCTCCGGCACAAGCGCCTCCGCCGCGGTCAGAGCGATCTCTCCCCGAACTCGTTCGCCGTAGAAGGCGGGGCCGGACGCGGAATCGAGGCACCGATTGCCGTCAGTCCTCTTCCCCCCTCAGAGGAGGCCACGCCCGGCCCGTCCGGCGGAGTCTGCCATTTGTGTACCGCTTATGCCTAAGGTGCGAATCCGAGCGAAGACGAGCTCGCGCGGGTTCGGCACTCGGCGCCAAACGGATTTCTCCCCGGTGCCGGGCTGGCGGCGGCACAGTCGCTCGTCCTCTGCGGTAGACAGGCGACTCCAAGCCCGGCCTAGGGAGAATGTGTCGAAGTTCCCAATCCCTCGACCTTTGAAACCTCCAGCCTTTGGGCGTGAAGCGACGCGTGCACGCCGCATCGGCGCTGCCAGACACAACCGCGGACGAAGCTGAGATCGTGTCCGCGGAGCGATGCTGCGCGAAGGGCTCGCGAAGTCCGGTAGCGTCACGTCGGTGCGGATTGCTGGCGTACGACTGGGAGCGCCCGTTGCTCGTCTGCTCTCGGAGATTCTCGAACGTGAGGGCTACGCTGAGACCTCCGGAAAGATCGCGAACGCGATCGAGCGGCAGATCACCGTCGAGGCACCGCTGGCGCCCACGGACTACGAGGCGATCTCCACGGTGCTCGGCCACAACTGTCCGGCACCTCTGTACCGGCTGCGCACCGAACTCCTCGAGCAGCAGCGCCGGATTATCGGCGGGTAGACGAGTCTCCCTCATTCGCGCGCGATCCGGCTGAATCCGCATAGATAAGCCCAGGATCGCGTCTTCTTAGTGCGCGATCGGGGCTCGGCCGGCGAGCACATCCCGTTGATGTGCAGAGCGTGGAATAGCCCCAGCTAGCCGCGAGCTCGAGCGTCTGCTGCCGCTCCTCCGCCGTGCTCGCCCCAAGCTCGCCTCCCATCTCGCCCGCATCTACTCTGCGCCGCGCCGGCAGGTGTTGCAGTGTCCGCGCTGCAAAGGGGGTCGCCCCATCCTGGTCGTCGACCAACTTCCACAGGCACAACGGCAAGAACGTCGCCCTCGCCCCACCCGTGCTGCGAGTGATCCCGCCCGAGGTTCGGCGCGAGCTCGTCGAGGAGGCGATCGAGTGGCTGGACGAGCACTGGCGCGGCGGCGTGTTCGTGTCCGACGAGCTGCTTCCGCTCGTGGCGGCGGCGTGAGCCTGCGTGAGTTCCTGGGCCGAGTCGACGAGCCTCGAGGTACAGCTCGCGCTCTCCTATCTGCTCAAAGGGGGAAGGGCGTGGCAGCCTCTTGTCAACCCCCAGAAGACGAAAGTTCTTCCCCGTGATCCTCCGTCGTAGGCCAACCCTCCAGCGCCACGCCCACCACTCGAAGATCTACGTGCCCCGTGCAAACGTGTCAACCACTATGGGACGGGTCGAGCTGGAATCGCGACGTCGACGAGGGCGACGCTGATCTCGACTAGCGAACGTACGTGAGGATCCGATCCCGTTCCTTCGCGCGAAGTTCATCGCGCGGGTCGGTGTGCCGCGCGGCGATGGATACGAGAACAACGATCAGCACGTTGAAAGCGATCAAGACGCCGAACGCCGTGGCAAGGTACATCCACATCCCGCGGTAGAAGGTGACAAGAGCGGCGGACAGCGACCAAGCGCGACGAAGTCGGTCTCCGTGCGGCGCGCCGGGTTCCTCGTGTGGCTGCAAGAGGCGCCCGACCCGCGCGTCGTCGACGAGTGGGTACGTCAGTTCCCCCCGCCGGCCTCGAGCTCGCGCTCCTCGACGCGCAGGAAGGCGGCGAGCTCGGGGTCGTCGCCGCGCCTCCGCGAGGAAGCGCTCGGCGTCCTCGCGGCGCAGGAAAATCTCGGCGGCATCGCCGAGTGGGTGATCGGGGCTCGAGCGCTCGTTCCGAGAACGACGTAGACGTGGACGGGCGTCGCCAATAGTGGCCCAACGTCCGAGAACGGCGGCGGCGTAACCATGCACCCCGGGCCACCGCAGGAGCCCGCAAAGCCGCATGATTGCTGGCGATAGTAGCCGTTAGGGGTCGCGCGCGTAGTTATGACCCAGCTACCCTGCGGAGGCAGAGGTCGCATGTTCGAATCATGCCGGGCGCATCGCCGTCTTTGCCTCGACGAGGCGCGCTCAGCGTTGGTCGTCTGAGCCGGTGACGTCCCAGACGATCTCGATCTCGCCCGCGCTCGCGTCCTCAGGCACCTGGAACTCCACCTCTTCGCCGGACGCGAGGTTCTGGAACGGAATCCTGAGCACGAGCTTGCCGCCCTCGCGCGTGCCCTCGTGCTTGGGACGGACAGGAGGATCGGTGGGCAGAACCTCCTCGAGCTTGAGGTGGTAGCGAATGCTCGGCACGGGTCGAGCATAAACGATCCAGACCTTCAGCTGCCGTTTCACCCCCGCACGAGCACTCACCCGTGTGAGCACCCTCCGCGGGAACGGGGTGTCCGACTACCTCCGCCGGTGCGACGGCGCTCGAGGCGAAGCTCGCGCTCTCCTTCCTCGTGTGGCCACAGGACGCACGCGACGACGGTCCGGGCCCGTGGGTGCGTCCGCGCCCTACCCAGGGGCGAGTTGCTCCGAGCGCGCTGGCTGCGGCACCCCGAGGGGTCGCGATCCTCGGATCGCGACGTCGTCTCAGTGCGGCGCCACCTCGTTCATCGGGATCTCCCTCGGCACGTTGCCGGTGAGGGTGAACACGAACCGCATCGCCTTGTGCCCGAAGTCCGCGGTCGGCCCGAACATGCACGGGCAGCCGCCGTCGATCACCGCGATGCCTCGCTCTCGCCCGTACTCCGTGGCCGCCTCGGAGACGCTTCCGGCGCCCGGGCCGCGGTGCATCCAGACGTGCTCGATCCCGAGCTCGGCACACTCGCGTACCGTCTCTTCGGCGGTCTCCGGCCTCGTCCCGATCACGACGGCGTCGACGCCGCCGGGGATCGAACGCAAGTCGTGGTAGCAACGATCACCCTCCACCTCGCCGGCGTTCGGATTGACGGCGAACACCTCGTACCCGCGCTCTCGAAGGCGCTGGTACACGACGTTGCTCCCGTGACCATCCGGATGCCGCGAGACTCCCGTGACCGCGATCCGCTTGTTGGCTAGGAACTCGGACGCCGCCTCCTTGATCGTCGGCATCTCTCCGACCTCCTTCCCGACGTGACCTCACGCCGTGCATGCGCACGGACGTTTCGAGCGTGAACGCGATCGTGAGCCGCGGCATCGGTGATCGCACCGATTGGTCTGCACGAAAGTACGGCGTCGTGGTCTCGCGAGGGCCGAGAGCTCAGGCGCTCGTCTGCTCGGCGAGGAGCGGGCCCACGTCCAGCGGGTCGAAGCCGATCCGGCCGGCGACCTCTTCGCTCGACGGGCGGAGGCCCTCGCGGAAGAGTTCGCGCAGGAAGGCGCCGGTCTCGGGGCGACGCCACCAGTCGTCCCCGATCGTCTCCCGCAGGTGGTCTCGGAGCTGCGCGGAGCGGATCCACGCGCGCAGGTAGTCGGCCGAGTAGAACCCGGAGTCCATGTCCGCGAGGTACCGATCCGGCCGGAACGCGAGCCCCGTCGCCTCGGTCAGCCGCTCCGCGTACCCGTCGGGTGTCCCGCCGTCGCGGGAGAAGCGCGACCAGAAGTCGAGCTCGAATCGAAGCTTCGCGAGGTAGCGACGGAACATGAAGACGTCGAGGAACGTCGCCGCCTCCGCGTTCTCCGTGGCCTGCTCCGCCGACAACCCGAAGTGGGCGGCGTGCCAGCCGGGCTCGCGCGCGATGCTCTGGACGACGTACGAGTAGATCTCGGTGAGCGCGTAGTCGCGCGAGAGCGCACGGAAAGCGTACGGCAGGGCGGGGTTGCACCCGGCGTAGTGGAGCGCGTGGCCCGCCTCGTGCAGGAAGTCCTGGTAGTCCTGGAGCCCGCCCTGGGGACGCGTGATCAGGTGCACGACCGTCGGGGGGTCGGAGGCGACGACGCTGGGTCTCGGCGCCTTCTGTGGGCGATCCTCGAGGTCCATCCGGATGCTCTCGTTCGCCTCGAGGTCGCAGCCGATGGCGCGCAGGGTGGCGAGGCAGATCTCCGTGGCCCGTTCCCGCGTGTACACGTCGGAGAGTGCTTTGAGCCGGAAGAGGTAGGCGGCGTGGTACGACGCGGGTCGTGCGGCACGGCCCGGGCCGAGCAGGCGGTCGAGCCAGCGTTCGCGGAGGTCGTCGTATGCCTCCGAGGTATCCGCGGCGACGTCGGAGAGCGCCTCGGCCAGGCGGCGGAGCGAGATCGCCTTGTCGGCCTCGTTGCGTGCGATCGGATCGGGCTCGCCCGAGAGCTCGGCCTTCAGGGCTTCGCTCGCGCGGACGAGCTCGAGCCGCCGGTCGTTGAGGCCCGCGGAGACGTCCGCGACCGCCTGACCGAGCTCCTCCCTCTCGTCGTACGCGGCGAGAATGCCCATGCGCGCCGAGGCCGTGCGCAGGGGCAGCTCCTCCCCGCCGAACTCGACACGCGCAGCGAGCTCTGCGTTCTGGAGCTCGTCCTGCAGCGGGGCGAGCTGGGCAGTGACGTAGCCGGACTCGCAGGTGTGGTGCAGTCGATAGAGCCTCTCCTTGGAGTCGGGGCTCGCCTCTCCCTCCCAGGCCTCATGGAGCGCGTCGAGCTGCGCGCGCGAGAAGAGATCGGCGTAGCGCGTGACGATCGCCGCCTGCTCGGAGACTTCCTTCTCTCCGACGCGAAGCGCCTTCGACTCTTCGGATCGCTCGAACAGGTACTGGCGGAGGCGCGACTCGAACTCGTCAGGGTCTCGTACGGCCATCAGGCGGGGACGCCTGCGCCCGTCGTCGGGACGCTCGCGAGCCGCGCGCTCGCGACCTGTTCGGCGGCGGCCTCGCTCGACGCGTGGCCGGTGACCGCGGCAAGAAAGTCCTCGCGCTCGAGCGCGTAGAGGACGACAGGCGTGCGGGCGGTCGCAGTCGCGGTCCGCGGCATGTCGCGCAGGAGCGCGATCTCGCCGAAATACCCGCCCGGGCCGAGCTCGGAGACCAGTGCTCCGTCGACCGTGACCTCGACCTCGCCCTCGACGACGACGTAGAAGCGGTCTCCCGAGTCCCCCTGTCGAACGACGACGGTGCCCGGCTCGACGCGGAGCGGAACGAGCCGCGTCGCGAGGTGCTCGAGCGGGGTCCCCGGAAGCGGCGCGAAGATCGGGATCGCGCGCAGGAGCGAAAGCTCGGTGCCTCCTGGCGCTTCTGCCGCCGCGTCGAGCCGTAGGAGCCGGGGACCCGCCAGCAGGACGAGTACGGGCAATGAGGCGCCCGCGACGATCAGCGCTCCCTCGGGACCGAGCCAGTCGATCAGCGGCACGACGAGCAGTCCGCCGATGCCGAACGTCGCGATCCAGAGGAACTGGATCACGCCGAACACGCGCGCGAGCACCTCGTCCGGCACGGCGCGCTGGATGAGCGTGAACAGCGCGACGTTCACGAGCGAGGTGGCGGCGCCGACGATCGTAAGCAGCGCAAGCGCGAGGGCAGGCTTCGAGGTGAGGCCCACGAGCGCGAGCGGCACTCCCCACAGCACGATCCCTCCGATGAAAGCCGGGCTGAGACGGCGCATCCCTGCGAGAGACAGGGCAGCGAGCGATCCGATGAGCGCACCCACCCCGATGGCCGAATTCAGGTACCCCACACCCGGCTCTCCCAGATCGAGGACCTCGAACGCCATGACGACGATGAGAACTGCCAAACCTCCTCCGACGAGCGTCAGGGCGGAAAACAGGCCGAGGAGGATGCGCAGCCGTGGGTCGCCGCCGACCGTGCGGAACCCGGCGAGCGCTTCCGACAGGATGCTCCCCCGCTCCCCGCTTTCCTGGCGCTCCGCCTCGGCTGGGGCGTTCACGTTCGAAACGACGAGCGCAGCGATGGCGAACAGGAATGCGGTCAGGAAGAAGACGATCTCTGGGCTCGTTACGGCGATGAGCAGGCCCGCGAGCGCTGGGCCCACGATGTAGCCGGTGCTCTCGAGCGTGCTCGACACGGCGTTCGCCGCCGTGAGCTCGGTGGGAGTGCGTGCGACGGAGGGCATGATCGCCGCGAGAGCCGGCCGGAAGGGTGTGCCGACGAGCATCGCGATGCCGACGAGCGCGTAGACGATCGCGGCCGGTGCAGAGAGGATCAAGCATGCGCCCGCGCCGGCGACGATGACGCTTCGCACGAGGGCTGAGCCGGCCATTACCTTGATCCGGCTGTAGCGGTCGGCCAGCACAGCCAAGAACGGCGCCGCGATGGCCGCCGGAATCGTGCGGATGACGACCAGCAGACCGACGGCTCCCGCGCCACCGACGTCGTACGCATAGACCGCGACGGCGACGAGGTAGGCCCAGTGACCCACGACGACGGCAGTCCAGGCGAGCTGGAGCTTCCGCAGATCGGCGTTCGCAAAAACGCCCTTGAATGCCGAGGCGGACTCGCGCAGGTGGGTCTTCAGCCCCGTCACCGACGAGAGCATCTCATCTCTGCTTGCGCGAGAAAACCGGGTTGAGGGAAGATTGTTGCGTTGAACCCCGTCTTGATGATCGGATATGCGCGACGATGCGCCCGACAAGGAGGAGAGATGAGCGAGCCAATGGCGAACGAGCCACAGGCGAACGAGCCACAGGCGAACGAGCCGCAGGCCGACGACGACTTCGAGCTGCATAGCTTCGAGCCGCAGGCCAACGAGCCGCAGGCCAACGAGCCCCAGGCCAACGAGCCGCAGGCCAACGAGCCGCAGGCCAACGAGCCGCAGTAGGGAACGATCCGAGGGCTCGGGCGAGGTGTACAGTCGCCCGGGCCCTCTTTTCGTGCCGTAACTCGGCAGCTTCCATCTAGTGGCCGGTCCCGCCGCCCAGCGTGGCGGAGAGCTCCCGCAGGAGCCTGAGCCCCGCCTCGCGCTCCGCGTCCTCGAGCGCATTGACCGAGGTGGCGAGGCGCGCGACCACTGCGAGGTCGCTCTCACCCTCCAGGATCCGCTCCGCCCGACGCGCACGTACGAGCAGGTCGACCGCGATCGCTGCCTGGTTCGCGAAGAGCCCCAGCAGGTCCATCTCCTGCAGGCTGAAGTGGGACTGCTCCGGCCGGTCGAGCACCTCGAGCACGCCGACGACCGCGTCCTCGTGCAGCAGCGGCGCCGCCATGAGCCCGCTCGGGACGTAGCCCGTGCCCTCGGCGACGTCTGACGCGAACCGCGGGTCCTGCCGGACGTCCTCGATGACGAGGGGCGTCCGCGTGGCGAGCACCCAGCCGGCTATCCCGTGGTCGGCGGGGAAGCGCATGCCGAGCAGCGACTCCTCGCCCTCGCCCACGACGGCCTCGAACACGAGCTCCTCGCTGTCCTCGTCGAGCAGGAGGATCGACGAGGCCTTCGCGCCGAAGATCGCGCGCGCGACCTCCACGATCGCGCCGAGGAGCGCCTGGAACGACTCCGACGAGCCGACGACTCCCGAGGCGACCGCCGCGCGGAACTCGCTCTCGTCCGTCATTCCCCACCTCCCACGTTCGTCGCGGTCAAGTACAGGACGTTCTTCAGCTGGAACGGCGTCAGCTCACGGTGCTTCGAGAGGATGAGCGCGCAGATCCCCGTGATGTGCGGCGTCGCGAAGCTGTTCCCGGAGACGACGCTCGTCCGCCCTCCGAGCCAGGGCACCTCGACGCTCAGGCCGCGCGCGAAGAACTCGACTGGGGGGTTCGGGTTGTAGAAGAACGCGAGCGGATCCTCCTCCTCATGGCTCCCGACCGAGATGACGGACGAGAACTTCCATGGGTAGCTCTCTACGGGCATGTTGTGGGCAGAGGCGACGAGAACCGTGCGCCTGAAGTAGGCGCTGTCGGCGAGCTCGTGGAGAATCGCGGCGAACGGCTTCTTCGTCGTCGAGAGGCTCATGTTGATGAGGTCGAACCCCTCCTCGACGGCGTGGCGAAGCCCGGCCAGGAGGACGTTGCCGGTCCCCTTGAACCCCTGCCCGAGCACACGGACGCTCGACAGGCTGCACTCGGGCGCGATCGCGCGGACGATCCCGGCGCAGGCCGTGCCGTGCCCGCTCAGGTCCCCCACGTCGTCCTCGGTGACGACCGTCTCGTCGTTGTCGCCGACCGCGATGGTCACGGAGCTCTCGAGCCCTCCCACGAGCCGATGGTCTCTCTCGACGCCCGAGTCGAGGATGCACACGCGCACCCCTGCTCCCGTCGAGCCGCCCCAGGCCCACTCCCGGTCGACGCGCTCCGGCCACGCCATGGGGAGGGCGATCCGCTCGGCCTCGTCCTTCGGCAGGCTCCAAGCGGGGAGAGGCCTTCCTGGCTCGGCCGAGTGCGTAACGACGTCCGGCGTCGCCTCGTCGCGCATGTCGCGGACTCTAGAGGTGTCTCAGCTCTCGGAGAAGCGCCGCTTGAGCTCGTCGACGACGCGACGGTCGGGCTCGTAGCCCTCTAGCTGGAGCGCCGCCTCGAGGTCGGCGACGAGCGCCTCCCGGAAGGCGAGGTCGGCCTCTGCGCGCGCGACGATCTCGTCGAGGGAGCGCCTGGCCGCCGGGAGCTCCTGGGCAGCGAGTACCCAGCCCGTCGGGGCGGGCGGAAGCACGCGGAGAAGCTCGCCGATTCGTTCGTCGTCGTACGTCATCTACTGCCTAGACCCTCCAGAGGCCTCTTTTCTTCCCTCGAGCTCGACTCTCAGCTTCGAGAGGCAGCGGGCGATTCGGCTCGCGATCGTCCCCGACGGCAGCTCGAGCTCGTCCGAGATGGTGCGGTAGCTCTGGTCCTGCGCGAAGAAGCGGTCGAGCATCTCCTGGCACGTCTCGGAAAGGGTGGCGAGCGCCTCGCGCACGGTGAACGCGTCGTCGATCTCGTCGAGGTCGGCGGCGAGCTCGTCCGCCACGGGTTCCTCGGTGGCTTGCTCCCTGCCGCGCCGGGCGATGCTGTCGAGGCACAGGCGCCGCGTGAGCTGAGCGATCCACGGGCGGAGCGCGGCGTCGTTGCGCAGGGTGTCCAGATGCGTGAACACACGGGTGAAGACCTCCTGGAAGACGTCCTCGGCGTCTTCCTCGCTCAGTCGGAACCCGCGCGTGCAGACCGCGTACACGTAACGGGAGAAGCGCTCGACGAGCTCGTTCCAGGCGTCCGTGTTCCCTGCGCGGCACCGCTGGACGAGCTCGGCGTCGGAGAGCGTCGAGAGCTGGCTCATCGCTCCCTCACCGGAAGGACGCGAGCGTGCGCTTCGCGGACTCGGCCGCGGCCTCCTCGCTCGCCCGAGCGCGCGTCAGGCGCTCGTCTCCCTCCTGCACGGCGAGGTTGACCTGGACGAGGTGGGCC
>JBOHBB010000205.1:0-4622 GCA_050698135.1 Gaiellaceae bacterium | reverse complement strand
GTGGACGGCCCCGCGCTCGGGCGCAAGCCCGTTTCGCCCGTCCCACCCCGCGCTGGGGAGTCGACGCTGCGGCTGCGAATGCCCTCGGCGTACCGCCCGCGCGGGGCGCGGGGCGCGACGGACGACTACCGCTGCTTCCTCCTCGACCCGAGGCTCTCGACCGACGCCTCGGTCACCTCGGCGCGGATCGAGCCGGGGGCGGCCAAGCTCGTGCACCACGTCATCCTGTTCCGCGTCGACCCGTCCCAGGTCGCGGCAGCGAGGCAGCTCGACGGCAAGTCGTCGCGCCCCGGGTGGAGCTGCTTCGGGGGCACCGGTCTCCCGGCGGGCAACGTGGCCACGATCCAGGACTCGCTGAACAACGCGAACTGGATCGCCGCGTGGGCGCCCGGGTGGGGGTCCGGGCGCGTGCCCGACGGCACCGGCGTGCCGCTCCCGGCCCGCAGCAGGATCGTCATGCAGGTGCACTACAACCTGCTGCAGGGACGAGCCGCCGACAGGTCACAGGCGATCCTCACCACGGCCCCGGCCTCGGCAGGGCTGACCCCGCTGCGCACGATGCTCCTGCCCGGCCCCGTCGAGCTCGCGTGCGCGAAGGGCGAGCGGGGGCGGCTGTGCTCGCGAAGCGAGGCGCTCCACGAGCTCGGCCGCAAGTACGGGACGACCGCGGCCTTCGTCCCCGCCGGGCTGCTCATCCTCTGCCGCGGCAGCGCAGCGGCGCCGAAGCCGAGCCCGATCTCCACCTGCGACCGCCAGATCACCGAGCGCACGACGATCCACGTCGCGGCGGGTCACATGCACCTCCTCGGCGCCGCAATCAGGCTCGAGCTCAATCCGGGCACCGTTCGCGCGCGCGTGCTGCTCGACATTCCCCGCTGGGACTTTCACTGGCAGAACGCGTACACGCTCGCGACGCCGGTCACGGCCGGGCCGGGGGACGTCGTGCGCGTCGCGTGCCGCCACGACGTCCGCAAGCGGAGGCACGGGGAGCACGGCGCCCCGAGCGCCCCGCGATACGTCCTCTGGGGCGAGGGCACGACCGACGAGATGTGCCTGGGCATCCTGCAGGTGACGCGCGGGTAGGCGTCGCTCTGCGCATCCTTCTCGTCTCGCAGATGTACCCGGGGCCCGACGACCCGGACCTCGGCGTCTTCGTCGCGAACCTCGAGCGTGAGCTCGCCGCCCGCGGCCACGAGCTCGAGCGTGCGGTCGTCGACGAGCGCGCGGGGGGCAAGCGGCGTCACGCCAAGCTCGCCTGGGACGCGGTCCGGGTTGCCCGGCGCTTCCGCCCGGAGGTCACGTACGCCCACTTCCTCGTGCCCGCCGGGCTCGTCGCCGCCCTTGCGTCACGAGCCCCGCTCATCGTCACAGCGCACGGCCAGGACGTGAGGAACGTGGGCGCGGTCCCGGGCGCTGGCGCAGCGAGCCGCTACGTGATCCGTCGCGCCGCCGCGATCGTGGCGGTGTCCGAGTGGCTCCGGGGCGAGCTCGAGCGGGCGGTGCCGGAGTCCGCGGGCAGAATCGAGGTCGTCGACTGCGGGGTCGACCTCGAGCGCTTCGCGCCGCGTGACGCGGCCGCCGCCCGTGAGGAGGTGGGCTCACACCCCGACGGGACGTCGTTCCTCTGCCTGGGCGGCCTCTCGGAGCGCAAGAACGTTCTCCGCCTCGCCCGCGCCTTCGAGCGCCGCGGCGAGGGCACGCTGACGTTCGTGGGCGACGGCCCGCTGCGCGAGGCGCTCGCGGGCCGGGAGCGGATCCGCCTCGTCGGGCGGGTCGGCCACGAGTCCGTGCCTGCCTGGCTCGGTGCGTGCGACGTGCTCTGCCAGCCGAGCCTCGTCGAGCCGTTCGGGCTCGCGACGCTCGAGGCGATGGCTTCGGCGCGCTCGGTCGTCGCCACCCGGGTCGGCGGGCCGCCCGAGTTCGTGACTCCCGAGGCCGGCGTCCTCGTCGATCCGCTCGACGAAGACGCGCTCGTGGACGCCCTCGAGGCCGCATCGACGCTACCGCGTCCGAACCCTGACGCCCGAGCGGCGGCCGAGCCGCACGACGTCAGGGCGCAGGCGGCGAGGGTGGAGTCGATCCTCGAGCGAGCCGCTGGAGGTCGTCGAGCCTGACCTCGACGAGCGGTCGGACGGACTCCTCGAGCCCAGCCTCGCGCGCGACCGCCAGGGCCTCCTCGTACGTCTCACGCACCTTCGCCGGGTCGACCCCCTGCTTGAGGCGGTTGTCCCCGGTCACGAGAAGCTTCTGGATCCGCGCGCGTGCGTCCTCCGGTTCCGCCACGGGACCAGCGTAACGGCACTGCTACCCTGCAGCCGCGATGCCGTGGCTCCAGATGTCGGCCGTCCTGCAGGTGCTCCTGAGCGCCTTCCTCGTCACGCTCGTGCTCATGCACTCCGGGCGCGAGGCGGGCATGGGCGGCCTCGGGTTCACGCCTCACTCGCAGGGCGGCACGCACATCGTCGAGCGGAACCTGACGCGGCTCACGGTCGTCGTTGCGGCCGTGTTCGGGCTGAACACGGTGATCCTGTTCCACCTGCTCTAGACTGTTTCCATAGCGCGCGCTGGTGGCGGAATTGGTAGACGCGCTAGGTTGAGGGCCTAGTGGCCGCTTGAGGCCGTGGAGGTTCAAGTCCTCTCCAGCGCATGGAAATCGAAGGGGAGCGAAGGCTCCCCTTCGCGATCGGAGGAGCGATGCGCCTCTACTCGGATCTCGCGCCGTGGTTCCACCTGCTGACGCATCCGTCCGACTACGAGGACGAGGCCGCGTTCGTGTCACGTGTCGTCGACGACGTCGTGGACGGCCCCGCCCGCACGCTCCTCGAGCTCGGCTCGGGAGGGGGCAACAACGCCTCGCACCTGAAGGCCCGCTTCGAGTGCACGCTGTCGGACGTCTCGCCCGAGATGCTCGCCCTGAGCGAGACGCTCAACCCCGAGTGCGAGCACCTCGTCGGCGACATGAGGACGTTGCGCCTCGGACGCACCTTCGACGTCGTCTTCGTCCACGACGCGATCTCGTACCTGACGACCGAGGACGACCTGCGCCGGGCGATCGAGACCGCCGCGACCCACGTCCGGACGGGCGGCGTGGTGATCCTGGTCCCCGACGCGACGACCGAGATCTTCAGGCCGGGCACGGACCACGGCGGGCACGACGGCGAGGACGAGCGCAGCCTGCGGTACCTCGAATGGACGCACGCCCCGGACCCGCCGGGCTCGTCGACGTACCTGGTGGACTACGTCGTCCTCCTGCGCGCCTCCCCCTCGAGGCCGGTCGAGATCGTCCACGACCGCCATGCCCTGGGCGTCTTCCCGGAGGCGATCTGGAGGCGCCTGCTGGCCGAGTCCGGGCTCGAGGTCGTCGACACGGCAGTCGAAGACCCGTTCGAGCTCGAGCACGCGGCCTTCGCGGCACGACGCACGATGGCTTGACGCCGTCCGCAGGGATCTCTACCCTCGGTGTCGAACATACGTTCGTCCCCGAGACTGGAGAGGCCAATGTCGACCGGAAACCCGCATCTGACGACGCGCCAGCAGGAGATCTGGCAGTTCCTCGCGGACTACGTGGACGAGCACGGCTATCCCCCCACCGTCCGTGAGATCGGCGACGCCGTCGGGCTCGCCTCGCCCTCGACCGTCCACGCACACCTCGCGAACCTCGAGCGGGCCGGCCTCCTGCGCCGCGACCCGACGAAGCCGCGCGCGATCGAGCTCGTTGGGCGCAGGCGGGAGCGGACTGGTCGGAGTGAACGCGACATCTCCGTGCTCCCGCTCGTCGGGCGCATCGCCGCCGGCGGGCCGCTGCTGGCGGAAGAGTCGATCGAGGACGAGATCGCGGTGCCGGAGCGGCTCGGCCGCAACGCGGACTTCCTGCTCCGCGTGACCGGCGATTCGATGATCGAGGCCGGGATCCTCGACGGCGACGTCGTCGTCGTGCGCCGGCAGGACGACGCGCGTGACGGCGAGGTCGTCGTCGCCCTCGTCGGCGACGACGAGACGGCGGACGAAGCGACCGTGAAGACGTTCCACCGCGACCCGGGCGGCCGCGTCCGCCTGCAGCCCGAGAACAGCGCGCTCGAGCCTCTCTATCCGGAGCACGTGCAGATCCTGGGGAAGGTGACGGGTGTCTTCAGGAGCCTCGGATGACGGTCGCGCCGCTCAACCGCACGCTCGATCAGGAGCTAGCCGCGCTCGTGCGCGGAGCGAGCCTCGAGTGCCTCGTCTGCGGCGAGTTCGTGCTGCACGTGCGCAGCGTGCTCGCCTGCCCGGAGTGCCGTTCGATTCTCGCCGAGGACGTCGAGTCCGCGGTCCGGCTGCCGGAGCTCGCGCGCATCGCAGCAGGTTGTTGAGCGCCGGCTGAGCCCCGGCCGGGCGACCAGAACTGCCCGCGCGGGTGGGAGACCGTCCGCGCGGGCAGGCCATGTGGCCGCAGCGGGGCTAGAATTCGTGCCGCAGGCCGGGTGACCGCGGGTCGCTCCGTTCCACGAGCGGGGACGGCTCGAGGAAAGTCCGGACACCGCAGGGCAAGGACGCTGGGGAGACCCAGGCGGCGAAAGCCGACGGAAAGTGGAACAGAAAGGAGACCGCCTGCCTCGGGCGACCGAGGTCGGTAAGGGTGAAAC
>JBOHBB010000204.1:0-3537 GCA_050698135.1 Gaiellaceae bacterium | reverse complement strand
GGGCGGCGCTGCTCGTCGTCTATGTCGTCTGGGGCTCGACGTATCTCGCGATCAAGGTCGTGGTCGAAACGATGCCCCCGCTCCTGTCGGCCGGCAGCCGTTTCCTCCTCGCAGCCGGGGTGCTCGCCGCGATCCTCGCCGTGAAGGGGACGAGCCTGCGGGCGACTAGCCGCGAGCTCCTCGCGTGCGCCGCCGCGGGCGCGCTGCTGCTCACGCTCGGCAACGGCATGGTCCATGTCGCCGAGACTCGCATCGACTCGAGCGTCGCGGCGATGATCGTCGGGACGGTGCCGCTGCAGATCGTCGCCATGCGGATCGCCGCCGGCGACAGCCCCTCCCGCGCGACGCGCGTGAGCGCGCTCACCGGCATCTTCGGGCTCGCGCTCGTCGTCGCACCAGGTCTCGGGGCCGGCTCCACGGCGCTCGGCCTCGCGGTGATGATCGCCGCCACCGTCTCGTGGGCGCTCGGTTCGTTCCTCTCGGGCAGGCTCGGCCTCCCGCGGGACCCGTTCGTCGCCGCGGTGTACGAGATGGCGGCCGGCGGCGTCTTCCTGATGCTCGGCGCGGTCGCGTTCGGGGAGCCGGCGCAGCTCGACGCGTCGTCGTTCACCGCCGCCTCGGTGTCCGCCTGGCTCTATCTCGTCGTCGCGGGCTCGCTCGTCGGCTTCTCCGCCTACGCGTGGCTCCTCCGCGTCGCGCCGATCTCGCTCGTCGTGACGCACCAGTACGTGAACCCGCTCGTCGCGATCGCGCTCGGGATGCTCCTCCTCGGGGAGCGGCCGAGCCCGTGGACGCTCGCCGGCGCCTTCGTCGTCATCGGCGCCGTCTACGTCGCGATCCGCGCCGAGTCGCAGGGAGCGTCGGTGCAAACCGCAACGGCAGCGACCGCGAAGCGGTCGCCTTCAGGGACTTCACCGCGATCGGAGTCCGCGCTAGCGGAGTCCGGTCTTGCGGAAGGTTAGGACGCGTCGACCTGCGATCGTCGCGCCGCGAGGAACTCCAGCAGATCGGACCGTGTGAGGATCCCGGAGGGCCTGCCCTCGCTCACGACGACGACGGCCCCCGAGCCGCCGGACAGCCCCTCGTAGACCTCGTCGATGGACGCGTCGGCGTCGACGGCGGGGAGCGGCGGCTGCATCGCGACCGCGACGTCCTCGCTCAGGGCGTCGGCGTTCAGGAACACGCGCTCGAGCAGGCCGCGCTCCTGCAGCGAGCCGACGACGTCGGCGAGCGAGTCGACGGGCTCGTCGCGGACGACCGGGACCTGCGAGATGCCGTACCGCTGCATCGCCTCGATCGCCGCTCCGACCTTCTCGTGCGAGCCGACGGTGACGAGATCCGGGACCTCGTGGCCGGCGCGGCGGAAGCGGAGCACCTCCTCGACCGCGGGCGGCGGAGTCGTCCGCTCGAGGAAGCCGTACTGGATCATCCAGTTCTCGTCGTAGAACTTCGACAGGTACGAGCGTCCACTGTCCGGAAAGAGCATGAGGACGCGTGCGTCCGGGCCGAGCGTCTTCGCGACCTGGAGGCCTGCCCAGGCGGTCGAGCCTGTCGAGCCGCCGACGAGAAGCCCTTCCTCCCGCGCCAGCCGCCGGGCGGTGAGGAACGAGTCCCGGTCCGAGACCCGGACCCACTCGTCCACGACCTCGGGGTCGAGGGTGTCGGGCCAGCACTCCTTCCCGATGCCCTCGACGAGGTACGGGCCCTCGGGGTGCTCGGCGTCGGCGGTGAACACGGATCCCTCGGGATCGACGGCCACGATCCGCGTCTGCGCTCCCTGCTCCTTGAAGTACCGGCCGACGCCCGTGATCGTGCCGCCCGTCCCGACCGAGATGACGATCGCGTCCACCTGCCCGCCGTCCGTCTGCTCCCAGATCTCGGGGCCTGTCGTCGCGTAGTGAGCCTCCGGGTTGGACGGGTTCGAGTACTGATCGGGCTTGAAGCCGCCCGGGATCTCCTCCGCGAGGCGGTCCGACACCGCGTAGTAGCTCTCCGGCGAGTGCGGGTCGACCGCGGTCGGGGTGATCACGACCTCGGCGCCGTAGGCGCGGAGCATCGAGATCTTCTCCTGGCTCATCTTGTCGGGCATGACGAAGATGCAGCGATACCCGCGCAGCGCTGCCGCGATCGCGAGGCCGACGCCCGTATTGCCGGAGGTCGGCTCGACGATCGTCCCGCCGGGCCGCAGGCGGCCCTCGCGCTCGGCGGCCTCGATCATGGCCAGGCCGATGCGGTCCTTCACGGAGCCACCGGGGTTCAGGTACTCGAGCTTCGCGAGGAGCTCGCCCGGGACGTCGCGGCCGAGACGCTCGAGCCGGACGATCGGCGTCTGGCCGACGAGCTCGAGGACGGTCGGATACTCGCGGCGCGCCATCGGGCGGAAGCGTATCGGGCTGCGTCGGGGGGTCAGGCCCGACCGAGCGTGCGTAGCTTCCCGCAACGTGATCAGCGCAGCCGCCGATGGCGCCCGCATCGGCTGCTGACACGGTCCGGGTCGTGAAGCCGCGGCACGAGCACCGGCCGCTGTGCACGATCGAGCTGATCGCGGCGGGCCATGCCGAGCGCTGCCCGGGCGAGGAGTGCGCGTTCTGGGAGCACGGCTGCGTCCTCGCGCGGGTCGAGACCCACCTCGCCGACCGTCCCGAGGTCGCACAGGTCCTCGTCGACCTCCGTCGGGAGCTCGAGGCGGGCCGCGAGATCGAGCTCGAGGAAGCGCACACCCGCTTCGCCCACGTCCTCAACGAGGACGAGGGGATCGACGACTAGGGGCGGCGGACGGCGCAGCGCCCTGGCTGGGAGCTTGCTAGTGCCGGAAGTGGCGGCGGTGGGTGAAGACCATCGCCGCGCCCGCGGAGGACACCGCCTCGATCACCTCGCCGTCCCGCTTCGAGCCGCCCGGCTGCACGATCGCTACAACGCCGGCTTCGAGCGCGAGTTGCGGTCCGTCGGCGAAGGGGAAGAACGCGTCCGACGCGAGCACGGAGCCCTCGAGCGAATGCCCGTGCTCGCGTGCCTTCTCGACCGCGATCCGAACCGCGTCGACGCGGCTCATCTGGCCGGCGCCGATCCCGATCGTCTGTCCGCCGCGCGCCAAGACGATCGCGTTCGAGGTGACGTGCTTCGCGACGCGCCAGGCGAAGAGGAGGTCCTCCCACTCCTCCTCGGAGACCTCTCCGCCGACGACATCCATCCCCTCCCGGCTCTCGATCCTCGGGTCGCGGTCCTGGACGAGCAACCCACCGATGACCCTCCGGTAGTCGCGCTCGCCCTCGTCGAGCGTCCGCTGCTCGGTGTCGCTCAACACCCGGATCGAGGCCTTGCGCGTGAGCGCCGCCAATGCACTCTCGTCGTAGCCGGGAGCGAAGAGAACCTCCACGAACTGCTCCGCGAGCGCCTCCCCGAGAGGCCCCGTGACCTCGCGGTTGACGACGACGACACCCCCGAACGCCGAGACGGGGTCGGCGGCGAGCGCCCGCGCGTATGACTCCCCGACCGTGTCCGCGACGGCAACGCCGCAGGGGTTCGCGTGCTTCACGA
>JBOHBB010000203.1:0-3325 GCA_050698135.1 Gaiellaceae bacterium | reverse complement strand
GCGCTCGGGGACGCGATAGAGCCGGCCGTAGAGGTCGAGGTTCTCGAGTGCGGTCAGCTCGCGGTAGACGAGGGGCTCGTGGCCGAGGAAACCCGTGCGTCCGCGATCGGCCCGGATCTCGAGCGCGCCCTCGGTGGGGGCGAGCAGCCCGGCGAGGAGCCGCAGCAACGTCGTCTTGCCCGATCCGTTCGGCCCCGTGACGAGGAGGAACCCGCCCCGCTCGAGGTTGAGGTCGACCCCGGAGAGGACGCGCCGATCGCCGAACCGCCGGCCGAGCCCGCTCGCGCTGATCATCTCGCGCCCACCTCGTTGGTCTCGCTGCCCAGGAACCCCCAACCTCCTCCCCGAGGCGATCGTATCCGTGGCCGGCGCACGCGTGGGTCACGCAACCGTGCCGAAACCGCGCCGACTCCTCCCCAGGGCCGGCGCACGTCGCTCACGTCTGCCGGTGGCCGCCCTGCCCGCCCGCGACCAGCCGCACGGCGTGCGGGAGCGCCTCGCGGACGACCGCGAACCCGTCGCGGCAGCCTCCCGGGGAGCCGGGAAGATTCACGACGAGCGCGCGGCCCCGGACCCCGGCGATCCCGCGCGAGAGCATGCCGTGAGGCGTCCGCGCGACCGCATCCGCCCGGATCGCTTCGGACATGCCCGGAATCTGACGCTCGACCACCGACGCCGTCGCTTCCGGGGTGACGTCCCGCGGCGCGACTCCCGTTCCCCCCGTCGTCAGCACGAGCTCGAACTCGTCAGTGAGCGCCTCGATCGCCTCGGCGATCTCGCTCCGGTCGTCCGGAACGACGCGCCGGAGCACCTCGTGTCCCTCAGCCCTCAGGAGCTCCTCGAGCAGGGCCCCGCTCTCGTCCGCCCGCTCCCCGCGCGCGACGCCGTCCGAGACCGTCAGCACGGCCGCCCTCAGACCTCCTCCTTGGTCTTCTCCAGCAGGCGCACCTCGCGGACGACCATGGAGCCGTCCACGGCTTTCGCCATGTCGTAGATCGTGAGCGCCGCGACCGAGGCCGCGACGAGCGCTTCCATCTCGACCCCCGTCTGTGCGGTCGTCTCGACCGTGGCAGTGACGTCCGCGCCGTTCTCTACGATGGCAACATGGACGTCGATCGCGGTGAGCGGCAGGGGGTGGCAGAGCGGGATCAGCCCGCTCGTCCGTTTGGCGGCCATAACTCCCGCTACCTGCGCAGTGGTCAGCGCGTCGCCCTTCGGCAGCTCGGCCAGCCGCGCCGCCGTCTCGCGCCTCATCTCGACGAGCGCCCGGGCGCGCGCGCGCCGCCGTGAGTGCGGCTTGGCGCCGACGTCCACCATCTGGACTCCGCCCGGCTCGTCGATGTGGGAGAACTCGCTCACGGACGTGCGCGCGCCGGCTCAGCGAACGCGTCGAGATCTGCGAGCTGGCCTTCGACCCACTCGGCAAGGTCGTGCATGCGGATGTGCGCCCGGATCGCCCGGCTTCGTGCGGATCGCTCCTCGGCTGGCATCTCGAGCGCAGCGTGGATCGCGTCCGCCTGCCCCGCGATGTCGAAGGGGTTGACCGACACAGCCCACTCGCGCAGCTCCTCGTGGGCGCCGGCGTTCTCGGACAGGACCAGGACGCCGTCCCGCTCGTTGACGAGCGGCGCCTCCTTCGCAACCAGGTTCAGGCCGTCGAAGATCGCATTGACGAGGAGCACGTCGTACTGCTTGTACGCGGCGACGGACCCCGGGAAGTCATCCGCGATCCGAAGGTCGATCGGCATCCAGCCCTCGCGCTGGAAGCGATCGTTGACCACGCGGGCCGTTCGCTGGATCGCGCCGAGATACTCGGCGTACTCGGGAATGTCCTGACGGCTTGGGTCGAGGAGGGCGAGCATGGCCACCCTCCCGTGGTACTCGGGATGGTCGGTCAGAAACCGCTCGAACGCCCGGAAGCCGCGGACGACGTTCTTCGACGGGTCGGTCCGGTCGACCCGGAGGACGAGGTACTCCGGTCTCGAGGCGGCGAGCTCGTCCTCGCGCTCGCGAATCTCGTCGCTGCCTGCGAGCTCGTCGAACTCCGCCGGGTCGACGGAGATCGGGCGGCTGGTCGCGTGGATCGTGCGGTCGTCGTACTCCGCGGAACCGTCCAGGAAGTCGCACTCTGCGCCGAGGATGTCGGCGCAGGAGCGGAGGAAGTTGCGACGCCAGTGATCGGTGTGAAAGCCGACGACGTCGTTCGCGAGGAGCCCGTCGTGGAGTGCGCGGCGGATCGCCTCGGGCAGAACGCGCCAGTAGTCGGGCTCCGGCCACGGGATGTGCACGAAGTGCGAGAGCGCGGCCTCGGGCATCCGAGTCCTCACGAACCTCGGAGCCAGGTACAGGTGGTAGTCGTGGAAGAAGACCGGTGAGCTGGGCTCCGCCTCGAGCTCGGCCACGACGGCCTCCGCGAAGCCGGCGTTGACCGTGACGTACCCCTCTTCCCACGCATGGTGCAGGCCTCGATCGATGTTCGGCGCCTGCCCGAAGTTCCAGAGGTAGTGCTGGAGGAACCAGAGCGTCGGGTTCGCGACGACGTTGTAGAACCAGTCGTAGGCGGTGGGCTCGTGCGCGACGAGCTTCAGCCGGTACGGCGAGCCGTCGCGGGCGGTTTCGTCGATTGCGTCACCACCTGCCTCCTCAGCAAGATTTCGATCCTCGTCCGTCATGGCACTCGCGATCCAGGTGACGTCGTGCATGGCGACCAGGCTGCGCAGCGCCGTCACCAACCCGCCGCCGCCGCGCCTGGCGACGCGCCCGCCGTCCGCATCGCGATCGAAGCTCACGGGGCCGCGGTTCGAGACGACGATCAACTTCCGTCGAGCGCCCATCGCAGGCACCCTACCCCAGCGGTTTTCCGCGACCCCCGGTCTTCAGGCGGCTTCCGCCGAGACCGTCACCAGCTGGGTTTCCCCCGTGTCGTTCCCGTCGAGCCGGTTGAACAGCGCAAGCCAGTCACGCAGGAGCCGGGGCGTCAGGAAGTGCTGCCGCACGTACTCCTTGCCGCGGATTCCGCGGCTCCGGGCCCCCTGAGGCTCCGCGAGGATCTCGAGACACGCTGCTGCGCACTCTTCGACCGAGTCGACGAGCCAGCCGGTCTCGCCGTCCTGGATCTGGGACGGAATCCCGCCGACCCGTCCCGCGACCGTCGGGCGGCCCTTCCACAACCCCTCCGTCACTGTCAAGCCGAAACCCTCCCGGATCGACTTCTGCAGCACGGCTGCCGAGTACACCTGGAAGGCATTGACTTCGACAGAGCCGATGTTGTTGAGGTTCGAGAGGATGAAGATGTCCGGGTCGCCCGCAGCGTGCTCGACGGTCT
>JBOHBB010000202.1:0-10088 GCA_050698135.1 Gaiellaceae bacterium | reverse complement strand
CCCCAGGGCTCCCCGTGCCACCCCTCGACGACCTGCGGGCCGGAGAGCCCGAGGCCGAGCAGGAAACGCCCGCCGGACATCAGGTCGAGCGTCGCGGCGGTCATGGCGGTGGTCGCCGGCGTGCGGCCGGGGATCTGCATGATCGCGCTGCCCAGCTTGATCCGCTCCGTCGTTGCGCCGAGCCATGCGAGCACGCTGACGGCGTCCGTGCCCCAGGCCTCGGCGGCCCACGCGGAGTCGTAGCCGAGGCGCTCCGCCTCCTGCGCGAGCGCGATCGGGTCGAGCGGGCTCGTACCCGGAGGCGCATAGCCCATGTAGTAACCGAGGCGCATGGCTGTGCGATGCTAACGCGGTGACGATCGCCGATCTGCGCCCGACCGACGAGGTCGTCGAGCTCCGCGCCCGCTACAGGGCGTTCATGGAGGAGCACGTCTACCCGGCGGAGCCCGTGCTCGGCCGCGAGGACGAGGAGTCGGACGCCGTCATCGACGGGCTCCGCGCGCTCGCGAAGGACGCGGGGCTCTGGGCCCCGCACCTGCCGCCCGAGGCCGGCGGCTCGAGCGGGAGCTTTCTCGTCTACGCGCACCTGAACGAGGAGATCGGGCGCTCGGTGTGGGCGCAGCTCGTCTTCGGCTGCCAGGCCCCGGACGCGGGGAACGGCGAGATCCTCTGGCACTTCGGCTCCGACGTGCAGAAGGAGCGCTGGCTCGCGCCGCTCGTCGCGGGAGACGTGCGCTCGTTCTTCTCGATGACGGAGCCGGAGGTGCCGGGATCGGACCCGACGACGCTGCGGACGCGCGCGGTGCGGGACGGCGACGCGTGGGTAATCGACGGCCACAAGTGGTTCTCGTCGGGCGCCGAGGGGGCGGCCTTCGGGATCGTGATGGCCGTCACCGACCCGGACGCCGAGCCGCACCGCCGCGCGACCCAGATCATCGTCCCGGCCGACACGCCCGGAGTCGAGGTCGTCCGCGCGGTCCCGACGATGGGGCACCGCGGGCGGGGCTGGACGACGCACTGCGAGGTGCGATACACCGATGTCCGGGTCCCGGTCGAAAACACGCTCGGCGAGGTCGGGGACGGGTTCCGGATCGCGCAGAAGCGCCTCGGCCCCGGCCGCATCCACCACGTCATGCGCTGGCTCGGCCAGATGCAGCGGGCGTTCGAGCTCATGTGCTCGTATGCCCTCGAGCGGGAGGCCTTCGGTGGCCCGCTCGCCGAAAAGCAGACCGTGCAGAACTGGATCGCGGAGTCCGCCGCCGGGATCCAGGCTTGCCGCCTGCTGACGCTCGACGCGGCGCACAAGATCGACCAGGGCGACGAGGCGCGGGTGGAGGTTTCAGTGATCAAGTTCTACGCGGCCGGAGTGCTCAACGAGGTGATCGACCGGGCGGTGCAGGTGCACGGTGCGCGCGGGCTCACGGACGAGACGCCGCTCGCCGCGATGCTGGCGATGGCGCGCGGGGCGCGGATCTACGACGGACCCGACGAGGTCCATCGCATGGTCGTCGCGCGGCGGATCCTGAAGTCGTTCGCCTCCGGCGACGGCTGGCGCTTCGAGTAGCGCCGCCGCCCTACTCGATCGGATGAGGATCGACCCGCTCGATGGGTGATGCCACGACATCGCCAGCTCCGGGGCGCGAGCTGGCCGCTCCGGGACGCGACGGGAGAGCGGTGGCGATGCTGGACGCCCTCGGCGCCGCTCTCCCGTCGCGAAGCGCACGCCCGACGCCAGGCCGCCTCGCGGCCTGCGTCCGGGCGGAAGCGGCCCGGACGCGCCAGATCGCGCATCCGGACGCGCGAGATCGTGGCATCAACCATCTAGTCCGGCTCGCCCTGCGCGTACCCTTGAGCACGACCGATGCGCGTTGGAGTCGTAGTCGCGGGCGTCGCCGTCGTCGCCGTCACGCTCGTGGTCGCGAGCGCGGCGCGTGAGGGCGAGCCGAACGTCCTGCTCTCGATCACCGACGCCGCGACGGTCGAGCGTGATGCCGGGGGGCGGGCGGTCGTCTTCACCGTCCGCGCGTCACGCAGCCCGGGCGCACGCGCCACTGTTGCGTTCGCGACGTCGAACGGCACGGCCTCCGCTCGGCGCGACTATGCCGCCTCCGCCGGCTCCCTGACCTTCGACAAGAGCACCTCGACGCGCACGGTGGCGGTCCGGGTCGTCGGCGACACGGTCGACGAGCTCGACGAGACGTTCCGGGTCTCGCTGTCGGGGGCGAGCGGGGCGACGATCGCGGACGCGGCCGCGGTCGGCACGATCCGCGACGACGACGGGCCACGGCTCGGGGGCGTGCGGATCGCGGCCGCGGGAGACATCGCCTGCGACCCGGGGAGCGACGCTTTCGCCGGCGGGCGGGGCGACGGTCTCGAGTGCCGCCAGCGCGCAACCTCGAGCCTCCTCGTCCGAGGACGCTACGCCGCCGTGCTCGCCCTCGGCGACCTCCAGTACGAGGATGCGGCGCAGGCGAAGTTCGGCGCCTCCTACGAACCGTCGTGGGGGCGCGTGAAGTCGATCACGCGGCCGGTTCCCGGCAACCACGAGTACCGAACGGACGACGCGGAGGGCTACTTCCGGTACTTCGGCGCCGTGGCCGGCGACCCGGCGAAGGGGTACTACAGCTACGACCTCGGCGTGTGGCACGTCGTCGCGCTGAACTCGAACTGCGAGGAGGTAGGGGGCTGCGGGGCCGGCTCGCTGCAGGAGCGCTGGCTCCGCGCCGACCTCGCCGCGAACCCGGCGTCCTGCACGCTCGCGTACTGGCACCATCCGCGCTTCTCGTCCGGCCCGCACGGCCACGACGCGAGCTACGTGGCCTTCTGGAAGGCGCTCTACGAGGCCGGCGCCGACGCCGTCCTGGTCGGACACGACCACGACTACGAGCGGTTCGCGCCCCAGCGGGCCGACGGCACTCTCGCCCTCGTCCGCGGCATCCGCGAGTTCGTCGTCGGCACGGGCGGGAAGGGGCTGCGCCCATTCACGACGGTCCGACCGAACAGCGAGGCCCGTGCCGTGACGACCCTCGGCGTCCTCGAGCTGACGCTCGGCCCGGGGGCCTACGAGTGGCGGTTCCGTCCGGCGGTCGGCTCGTTCACGGACGGCGGCTCCGCGAGCTGCCACTGAGCGATCAGCGCGGGCCGGGGACTCCCTTGAACTCGTAGTTCAACGGCTCGCGGCCCGACTGGACGACCCAGGCCTCGCCGGTGCCCTCGCTCGTGTACGCCGACCACACGCCCTCGGCCACGTCCTCCGGGCGCAGCAGCTTGTACCCCTGCGCGCCGAGGTCGCGCTTGAAGTCGTCGCTCATGAGCCCGGTGTCCGCCCACGCCGGGCACACGGCCTGGATCCGGATCTCCCGCTCCGCGAGCTGTGGAGCGACCGAGCGGACGAACCCGACGACCGCGTGCTTCGTCAGCCCGTAGATCGGGTCGTCGGCGATCGCGGTCAGCCCCGCGAGGGAGGCGGTGGCGACGATCGTGCTGCCCTTCGGCATCACGCGCGCGAGCCGCCGCACGCCGAAGACGACGCCGTCGACGTTCACGCCGACCGCACGGCGGTACTGCTCGTCCGTCAGTGACGTGATGTCCTCGTCGCCCGTCAGCACGCCCGCGTTCAGGCAGGCGAGGCCGACGGAGCCGACGTGCTCCCACGCATCGGAGTCGGCGACGTCGAAGCCGTTCACGAGGTCGAGCTCCTTCACCTGGAGCCCCTCGGCGGTCAGCTTGCGAACGATGGCGGCGCCGATGCCGCCGGCCGAGCCTGTCACGAGCGCTGTCACGGGACGAGTACCACCTTTCCGGTCGACTTCCGTTCCTCGATGAGACGGTGCGCGTCTCCGGCCTGGTCGAGGGGGAACTCTGCGCCGACGATCGGGCGCACGGCGCCACCCTCCCACAGGCGCAGGACGTCCCGCCCGGCCTGCTCGACGAGCTCCGGCCTCCGGGCGAGCAGCCGCCCGAGGTAGAAGCCGTGCACGCCGATGTTGCGCCCGACGAGCCACGTCGGGCTCACGTCCTGCCAGAGCCCGCCCGCGTAGCCGACCGCGATCGCGCTTCCGAGCGGCTTGACGAGCGAGAGCGAGGTTGCGAAGACGTCGCCGCCGACGAGATCGAAGACGACGTCGACCGGCTCGAGCTCGGAGAGCCCGTCGTACGTGACGACTTCCACGGCGCCGAGCGCGCGGGGGAGCTCGAGCTTCTCGGCACTCCCGACCGCCGCCACGGGGGCGCCGTTCAGCGTCCGCACGAGCTGGATCGCGGCGGTGCCGACGGCTCCCGCCGCGGCCGTGACCAGCACGCGTGCCCCGAAGCCGATCCGGACGAGCTCGGTCAGCGGGATCCAGGCGGTGAGGAACGCCATCGGGAAGGCGGCGCCCTCGACGAAGCTCGCGCCCGCGGGGAGCGGGAGCAGCCAGCGCCGGTCGATCGCGACCCGCTCGGCGTAGCCACCGCCCTCCCCGCGGACGAGGCCGAGCACGCGGTCGCCGTCGACCTCGCCCGCGATCTCGGAGCCGAGCACCGTCGGGAGCTCCGGCATCTGCGGGTAGCGCCCCAGCCGGACGAGGACGTCGGCGAAGTTGATCCCGCACGCGCGGACGTCGACGAGGGCCTGGCCCGCGGCCGCGACGGGCTCGGGGAGCTCCTCGAGGACGAGCTGCTCGGTCCCGCCCGTGCCCCTGAGGACGACCGCTCTCACGACGCAGCAGCCACAACGAGTGCCGAGCCCACGTGACACCGTGTACCGGGGGCTGCGGCGACGGTTCTTCGCCCTCCGGCACTGAAGCCGGAGCGCACGTGACACGTTGTCACTTGCACGGATCGAGCGCGTCTCACCTGGCTGCCATGGAACGGGGCCTGATCAGCGGCCCGTGAACTGCGGCTCGCGCTTCTCGAGGAACGCGGCGACGCCCTCGGCGCCGTCCTCCGACGCGAGACAGCGGCGGAAGCCCTCGGCCTCGCGACGCAGGCCCTCCTCGAGCGGCAGATCGCGGGTCGTCCGCGCGAGCTCCCGCAACACCGCAACGGACACGGGCGAGCGGGCCGCGATCGCGCGCGCGATGTCGAGCGCCGTCTCGAGGAGCTCCTCTCCGGGCACGACCTTCTCGACGAGGCCCCACTCGTACGCGGTGCCGGCGTCGATGAACTCCCCGGTGAGGTTGAGGAGCAGGGCGCGCCCGAGCCCGACGAGCCGCGGGAGGCGTTGGGTGCCGCCGCCCCCCGGGATGAGGCCGAGCTTGATCTCCGGCTGTCCGAGCTGCGCGTCCTCCGAGGCGACTCGGATGTCGCAGCACATCGCGAGCTCGAGACCGCCGCCGAGGCAGAAGCCGTGAATCGCTGCGACGAACGGCGTGTGCGCCGCGTCCATGCGCGCGCCGAGCTTCTGGATCCCGCGCGCCGACCCGCCGTTCTGGGGAGGCGCCTCGCGCAGCGACGGGAACTCGGAGATGTCCGCCCCCGCGACGAACGCCCGCTCGCCCGCACCCTTCAGCACGATCGCCCGCACGGCCTCGTCGCCGTCGAGCGCGACGAGCTCGGCCTCGAGCTCCTCGAGGAGCGGGGCGGAGAGCGCGTTGACGGGCGCGTGGTCGATCGTGACGACCGCGACCATGCCGTCGCGCTCGCTGGAGACGAACTCAGCCATGCGCAAGACAGGAATCCGCCAGCGCGAATTCGACAGGTGCGCATGACCGGAATCCGCTAGCACGGATTCCGATCGCACGAACACCTTGGCGCGCGAGAATCCCTGAAGGCGTCCGCTTCGCGGCCGCTGCGTCGGTGGACTTCACGTCTAGCCTCATGTCGTCTTCGCGGCCGCCGGCTGCTTCGCGAACTGCTCTCGGAGCGCCGTCTTGCGGAACTTGCCGACGGCCGTCTTCGGGATCTCCTCGACGAACTCGAACCGGTCGGGGAGCCACCACTTCGCGAAGTTCGGCGCGAGGAACTCGCGCAGCTCCTCGTCCGTCGCCGACTGCCCCTCGCGCAGCACGCAGACCGCGAGCGGCCGCTCTGCCCACTTCTCGTCGGGCACCGCGATGACGGCGGCTTCCGCGACCGCCGGGTGCCCCATCAGCGCGTTCTCGAGCGCGACGGTGGAGATCCACTCGCCGCCCGACTTCACGAGGTCCTTCGAGCGGTCCTGGATCTCGATGTACCCATGGGGCTCGATGGTCACGATGTCGCCGGTCTTGAACCAGCCGTCGTCCGTCCAGCGGTCGGCGCCCTCGGGCGACTCGTGGTACGAGGACGAGACCCAGACGCCGCGCACCTCGAGCTCGCCCATCGTCTCGCCGTCCCAGGGCACGAGCCCCTCGGCGCCGCGGGCTCGGATCTCGAAGAACGGGGCCGGGATGCCCTGCTTGGCGCGATAGCGGAACTGGTCCTCCTCGGGGAGCGCACGCTCGCGCGTCGTCAGCTCGGAGACGCTCCCGAGCGGGCACGTCTCCGTCATGCCCCAGGCGTGGAGGATCCGGAGCCCGTGCCGCTTCTCGAAGGCCTCGATCATCGCCTGCGGCGCCGCCGAGCCGCCGACGATCATCACTCGGACGGACGACGTGTCGTACGCGCCGGGGCTCGCGTCGAGCTCCTGCAGGATCCCCATCCAGATCGTCGGCACGCCGGCGGTGATCGTCACCTTTTCCTGCTGGAACGCCTCGAGCAGGCTCGGGCCGTCGAGGAACGGCCCCGGGAAGACCTGCTTCGCGCCGACGAGCGTGCACGTGAAGGGGAAGCCCCAGGCGTTCGCGTGGAACATCGGGACGACAGGGAGGACTGTGTCGGCCTCGGTCACGGCGAGCACGCCGGCCATCGCCGCGGCGAGCGAGTGGAGGGCGATCGCGCGGTGGGAGTAGAGGGCGCCCTTCGGCTGCCCCGTCGTACCGCTCGTGTAGCACATGGCCGCGGCGGCCCTCTCGTCGATCTCCCTGGCCGGAAGGTCGTCCTCGTTGCCGCTCGCGACGAGGTCCTCGTACTCGATCGCGCCGTCCGGCGTCGGCCCGTCCCCGATCGCGACGACGTGCTCGAACCCGACCCGCTCACGGAAGTTCTCGACGAGCGGCCACAGGACCTTGTCCGCGATCAGCACCTTGTCGCCCGCGTGCGTCGCGATGTACGTGAGGTCGTCGGGGTGCAGGCGGAGGTTGAGCGTGTGCGTGACCATGCCGCCCACGGGGACGCCGAGGTAGGCCTCGAGGTGCTGGAAGTGGTTCCAGCAGAAGGTCCCGACCCGGTCCCCGTCCTGAAGCCCGAGCTCCGTGCGCAGCGCGGCCGCCAGCTTCCGCGCGCGGGGCGCGAACTCGGCGTACGTGGTGCGGTGCCAGCTGCGGTCGGGGAGGCGCGTGACGACCTCGCGGTCGCCGAAGAGCTGCTCGCCGCGGCGGAGGATCGCCGGCACGTTCAGCTCGTAGTCCATGACCAGGCCTTCCACCTCAGCCTCCTTGTTCCACCGGCGCCGCCGCGACCGCGACGCCGTGCTCGGATTCGTCTCGACCGTTCAGGAGCTCGGCCGCGACCTCGGCCCGGAGCCGGGTACCCGAGCCCGCAAGGCTCTGGATCCCGAGCGCGCGCTTGTACAGCCGGTGCAGCACGTGCTCCCACGTGAAGCCGATCCCTCCGTGCACCTGGATCGACGTCTCGCAGACGAGCACCGCGGCGTCGGCCGCGCAGGCCTTCGCCGCTGCGGCCGCCACCGAGGCCTGCGGGTCGCCCGTCGCGACGCACCACGACGCCCAGAGCGCGAGCGATCGCGCGAGCTCGAGCTGGGTGTACGCGTCGGCGAGCGGGTGGGACACGGCCTGGTACACGCCGATCCGCCGCCCGAACTGCTCGCGCGACGCCGCGTACTCGAGCGCGAGCTCGAGCGCCCTGCGCCCGACCCCGCACGCCTCGATCGCGAGCGCAGCCCGGGCACGCGCGTCGATCTCGGGTAGGACGGTCGAGTCGGCGAGTCGCCGTCCGGGATCTCCGCCGCGCACGACCCCGAGCGGTCGCGTTGCGTCCGTCGTCGTCAGGATCTCCCGCTCCGCCCCCTCGAGCTCGTAGATCCCGTCCCCGCCGACGATCGCGACGCGGTCGGCCGTGTCGAGGTCGGTGACGAGCGGCCCGAGCGCGAGCGTCCAGGCCGCCTCGCCGGCGGCGACCTCGGCCCGCAGGTCGTCCGGGAGCGCAGGCAGAGCGAGGGCGAACGTTGAGAGGAAGGGGCCGTGGTAGAGCGCCCGTCCGAGCTCCTCGAAGAGGACGGCCTCCTCGACGAAGGTCAGGCCCGCGCCGCCGTCGTCCTCCGGAATCGAGACCCCGGTCCAGCCGAGGTCGACGAGCTGCGCCCAGGTCGGCTCCGGGGTGGCTGCGAGGAACTCGCGCGCCTGCTCGCGGAGCGCCTCCTGCTCGGGTGTGAAGGTGAAGTCCATCAGCGGGACTTGGGAAGGCCGAGCACACGCTCGGCGACGATGTTCCGGAGGATCTCCGAGGTGCCGGCCTCGATCGTGTTGCCGCGGCTCCGCAGCTGCTGGTGTTGCCAGTAGCCGCCGTAGGGCGCGTTGTCCTCTCCGAGCGCGGCGTCGGGGCCGAGGAGCTCGAGCGCGAGCTTCGTCACGCGCTGGTTCGCCTCCGACCAGACGAGCTTCGAGATCGAGCCCTCGGGCCCCGGCATGCCGGTCTTCACAAGCTGTGAGAGTGCGCGCGCGTTCGTGAAGCGGAGCGCCTGCATCTCGCTCCACTCGCGGGCGATCCGGTCCCGCTGCAGAGGGTCGGCGCCGCGGTCGCGCGCGAGCGCGACGAGCTTCCGGACCTGCACCTCGAGCGCCGCCTGCAGCGCGAACCCGAGCGTCCCGCGCTCGTGCAGCAGCGTCGTCATCGCGACCTGCCAGCCACCGCCGATCTCGCCGAGGAGGTTCTCCGAGGGCACCTGGACGCCCGTGAAGAAGATCTCGTTGAACTCGGCCTCACCGGTGATCTGCGTGAGCGGCCGTGTCTCGACCCCGGGCGCGTGCATGTCGACGATGAGGTAGGTGAGCCCCGCGTGGCGCGACGACTCCGGGTCGCTGCGCGTGAGGAGGATGCACCAGTCCGCGAGGTGCGCGAACGAGGACCAGACCTTCTGGCCGTCGACGACGAAGTGGCCGTCCTCGATGCGCGCGCTCGTCCGCACACCCGCGAGGTCGGAGCCGGCGCCCGGCTCGGAGAACCCCTGGCACCAGATCTCCTCGGCCGAGAGCATCGGCGCGAGGTAGCGCGCCTTCTGCTCCTCGGTCCCGTGGGCCATGATCGTCGGCCCGGCCATGCCGAGGCCGATGACTCCGACATGGGGCGGCGCCTCCGCCCGCGCGAGCTCCTCGAGGAAGATCGCCTGGTGCGTGTACGGCGCCCCGCCGCCCCCGTACTCCTTCGGCCACGTGAGCCCGATGTAGCCGGCGTCGTAGAGGGCGCGGCTCCACTCCCGCATCGCGGGCCTGTCGAAGCGCGCGGCGCCGCCGCGGTGACCCTGGAGCTCGTCGGGAAGGTGCTCCTCGAGCCAGGAGCGCAGCTCGGCGCGGAATGCCGCCTCGTCCGGGGTGTCGCGGAGGTCCATCCACCCACGATCCTAATCGGTTCGCAGTCGGCGGCCGGTGGCAGTGGGCCGGACGTCATCAGGCCTCGTCACGCCGGGCTCGTCGCCCGCGAGCCGACCGTGGCCGATTGCCAGCGTGCACGGGGCCCGATTAGGGTTCTCGGACCGGTGGCCCTCCTCGCGGTCAAGGACGTCTCGCTCCGCTTCGGCGGCATCGTCGCCCTCGACGGCGTGTCGTTCGACGTCGAGGAAGGCGAGATCTCGGGCCTCATCGGGCCGAACGGCGCCGGCAAGACGACCGCGTTCAACGTCATCACGCGGCTCTACAAGCCGGACTCGGGAGACGTGACGCTCGACGGCGCGTCGATCCTGAGGCAGCCGGCGTATCGAATCGTGGGCAAGGGCATCGCTCGCACGTTCCAGAACCTCCAGCTCTTCCGCACGATGTCCGTCCTCGAGAACGTTCTGGTGGGCGCACATGGGCGAGGGCGCAAGGCGGGGGAGAAGGAGGCGTTCGAGGTTCTCGACGTCGTCGGGCTGAGAG
>JBOHBB010000201.1:0-4417 GCA_050698135.1 Gaiellaceae bacterium | reverse complement strand
ACCCGGACCTCGCGGAGCGCGTGCGCGCCGCGGCGACGCAGCTGACCGGGTTCCCGGCGCGCATTACGAGCGGCGCGCTCCTCGTCTCCTTCGGCGACGACACGGGTCTCGCGGAGCTTGCCGAGGCGCTCGAGGACGCGGCAGCTCGTGCCGAACGGTGAGCGGGGGTCGCCACGGGAGTCTCTGAATCACCGCGCGGGTGGGCAGTACGTGCTCCGCGCCCGCGAAAGCGGCCGCCTTTAGAGGTTTGCCGCGACGGGAAACGCCGGTCGGCGTTTCCCTTCTGCGAATAAGGTGGGCGATCCTGGACTCGAACCAGGGGCCTCCGCCTTATCAGAGCGGCGCTCTAACCGACTGAGCTAATCGCCCGCGGGTCGCAACTGTAGCGGAGGGCTCGCGTCTAAGATGGGCGTGGGCCCGGCGATGCGAGAGATGACCCTGTACGGCGTGAGCTTCGAGCCCATCGGCAAGCAGCCGATCGTGCTCCTGAAGACCGCCGACGACGACAAATTCCTCCCGATCTGGATCGGGCACGCCGAGGCGGCCGCGATCCTCATGAAGCTCCAGGGCGCGACTGCCCCCCGGCCGATGACGCACGACCTCCTGACGGACGTGATCTCCGAGCTCCAGGGCGAGATCCTGCGGGTGACCGTCACCGAGCTCAAGGAGAACACGTTCTACGCGCAGATCACGATCGTCCAGGACGGGCGCGAGGTCGAAGTCGACTCGCGCCCGTCCGACGCGATCGCCCTCGCCGTCCGCTGCGACGCGCAGATCTTCGCCACCGACGACGTCATCGACGAGTCCGCGATCGACTTCCAGGCGGAGGACGAGGACCAGCCCGGCTTCGTGACGGCGTCGAGCCTCGCCGACCTCGACCCGGGCGAGTTCCGCAAGTTCCTCGAGACGGTAACCGTCGAGGAGTTCGCGTCGAGCCTCCAGGAGGAGCTCGCCGGTGAAGAGGAGGACGAGCCCGAGGGCGAGGAGGACGAAGAGGACGAGGAGAAGGCCTGAACGGTCGTCAGCCGGCCACGGTCACCGACACGAGCAGAGCAGTCCCGTTGAACACGCCGTGGAGCAGCATGGGCGGGTAGACGCTGCCGGTCTTCCACCGGAGCCACGCGACGACGATCCCGAAGACCGTCAGGACCGGGAGCCCGGCGACGAGCCCGTGCGCGGCGCCGAAGAGCACGCCGGTGGCGAGGATCGCGACCCAGGTCCCGTACGGGGCGAGCAGCGTGAATCCGAGCCCGCGATAGGTCAGCTCCTCGACGACCGGCGCGAGGACCGAGACGACGAGGAAGAACGCGATGAAGGCCCCCGCGCGGCTCGAGTCCCACTCGTCGGGCACGAGCCCCTGCTCCTCTTCCGCGTCGAGGAACGGGGCGAACGCAGCGCTCGCGGCCCAGATCGCCAGGAGCGCCAGGAGCGCGAGCCCGAGAGCGCGCGGCCAGGACGCGGGCCGTCTCAAGGCGAACATCTCGCGGCGTGGAAGGCCACGCGTGATGAGGAGGAGCACGCCGAGCATCAGCCCGTACTGGATGATCGCCGCGACCGACGAGGAGTACCGGTAGGCGATGTCGTCCGGTGTCTCGGCGTCGGCGAGCCGTGCAGCGTACGCGAGCGCCGTGAGCGCGAGCACGAAGAGCAGCCAGGCGGCCAGCCTGCCGGGCATCCGCTCCTCACTCTGCGCGCGGCTATGTGCAGCTCGATGTTCCCGATACGAGCTTTCCGAGACCCACTGTTGGCAGTCTGGGCACAGAACCTCGCCTTCCATGGACGCATTCCAGCATGTCGAGGGTCGTGCGGCCCGAGGGAACGCAGTCCCGGACGCCGAACTCACGAGCGATGCTGGCTAGCATCAGCGCATGAGCCCGGCTCGCGGCAAAGGCCCGCCCGACCCGGACCTGCTCTTCCCGCGGGGCCGGCACGTGCGGGCTGCCCGACGCCGGAGGCGGCGCCACGGCGCGATCGTCGCGTGCCTCGTGATCGCGGCCATCGTGGTCGCGGGCGCGATCGGAGGCTCCGCGGCCGTGTTCGCGTACGGCTCCTCGTGCGACCTGGACTCGCTCGATCCCGTCGCGATCGGCCGGAACACGTTCGTCTACGCCGCCGACGGCTCCCTGCTGGGGGCGATCCCGGCCGAGCGGAACCGGCAGCCCGTGGCGGCGGCGGACATGTCGCCGTGGGTGCGATCGGCGATGGTCGCCGTGGAGGACCGTCGGTTCTTCGAGCACGGCGGGGTCGACGTCGAGGGGATCGCGAGGGCCGCCGTCACGGACATCAGGGCGGGCAGCGTGGTCGAGGGCGGGTCGACCATCACCCAGCAGCTCGTCCGGAACCTCTACATCTCCCGCGAGAGAACCGTGCAGCGGAAGCTCAAAGAGGCGTGCCTCGCGACGAAGCTCGACGGCGCGTGGTCGAAGGACCGGATCCTTACGTCCTACCTGAACCAGGTGTTCTACGGCAACCAGGCCTACGGGATCGAAGCCGCGGCGCAGACGTATTTCTCGCAGACCGCCCGGGAGCTCTCGCTCGCGGAGGCTGCGCTCCTCGCCGGCCTGACCCGGGCGCCGTCGGTCTACGACCCGTTCACGTCGCCCGGGCGTGCGCTCGCGCGTCGCGGCGTCGTGCTCCGCGCGATGCTCGACACGGGCGCCGTCACGCGCAAGCGGTTCCGGAAGGCGATCGGATCGGATCTCGGCCTCCGCCCAGGGAGGCTCTACAGCCAGATCCGCGAGCCGTACTTCTTCGGCTACGTCCGCGACCGCCTCATCGAGGTCTACGGCGCAGAGCAGGTTCGCTCCGGAGGGCTTCGCGTCTACACGACCATCGTGCCCCGCTACCAGCGCCTCGCCGAGAAGGCGATCCGCGACACGATGAACCAGCCGACCGACCCGGCCGCCGCGCTCATCTCGATCACCCCGCGGACCGGCGCGATCCGCGCGATGGCCGCAGTCGTCCCGAACCGGCCGAAGAACGAGTTCAACCTGCTCTCCCAGGCGCGGCGGCAGCCCGGTTCCACGTTCAAGACCTTCGTCCTGGCCGCGGCGGTCGAGATGGGCGTCAACCCCGACTCGACGTACTACGTCTCCGCGCCGTTCACGTACAAGGTGCACCCCGCGGGAAACTGCGACGACGGCAGCTGGTGGTGCGTCCACACCTACGCGAACGACTACTACGGGTGGAGCTCGATTCGCAGCGCGACGATCCGCTCCGACAACTCCGTGTACGCGCAGCTCACGCTGGACGTCACGCCCGAGCATGTGGCCGAGGTCGCGCGCCGCATGGGCGTTCGCTCTCCGCTCGACGTGCGGGGCGCGTACGTCCCCGCGATCGGGCTCGGGTCGGTCGCCGTCTCGCCGCTCGATCTCGCGTCTGCATATGCGACGCTCGCCGCCGGAGGCGTCTATGCGGAGCCGAGCGCGATCCGACGCGTGGTGCTCGCGGACGGGCGCGAGGACACCGAGGCGGGCTGGGGTACGCCGAAGCGCCGCAGGGCCATCTCCGAGGGCACCGCGGCCGTCGTGACCCGGATCCTCGAGCAGAACATCCAGTCGGGGACCGGGACGCGCGCCGCCTTCGGGCGTCCGGCCGCCGGGAAGACCGGGACGAACGAGGAGCACGCGGACGCCTGGTTCGCCGGCTACACCCCCTGGCTCGCGACGACCGTGTGGATCGGGTACACGAAGGGCGAGATCCCGATGGAGAACGTGCACGGAATCTCGGTGAGCGGGGGTAGCTTCCCGGCCGAGATCTGGCGGCTCTTCATGCAGCCCGCGCTCGAGGGGACCGAGGCGGCCTCGTTCCCCGAGCCGACGCGCTGGCCGACGTGGCAGCCGTTCACGCGCGGCGAGTACGCCCTCACCTATGACCCGAGCGCGGTCCCCGAGACGACCGAGGAGGAGACGACCGAGCCGGTGACGCCGGCCGAGCCTCCGCCGACGGGGATAGGCCTCCGGTAGGCGCCGCGGCATGGCGCGACTCCTGAGCCTCGACGAGGCGCTCGAGCGCATCCTCGACCGAGTGCACGCGCTGCCGTCCGAGGTGGTGCCGCTCGCCGAGGCGGCGGGAAGGGTCCTCGCCGCGCCCGCTCTCGCCGCTGCGGACCTGCCGCCGTTCCCGAGCTCGGCGATGGACGGCTATGCGCTTCGCGCGGGCGACACGCCCGGGATCCTGCCGGTTGCGTTCAGGGTCGCTGCAGGCAGCCCTTCGCCGGTCGTCCTGCCCGCGGGCTCGGCGGCGGCGATCGCAACGGGCGGCGTCGTCCCGGAGGGGGCGGATGCCGTCGTGCCCATCGAGCGCACTGGCGAGAGCAACGGGCGCGTCGAGATCCCGGAGGCCGCTGTCGGGGGAGCGCACATCCGCCCTCGCGGGGGCGACGTACGGGCCGGCGAGACGGTGGTCGGGGCGGGCC
>JBOHBB010000200.1:0-2817 GCA_050698135.1 Gaiellaceae bacterium | reverse complement strand
CTTCGCGCCGACGTGCACTAGCGTAGGCGCGTCTACGGAGGAGGAGGCATGCGGTTCGAGTCGTCTGTCACAGCGATCTCCTGGATCCCGTCGGAGGCGATCGAGGGGATGCCGAAGCTCCCGTTCGAGCTCGGCATCGGCAAGTACGACGAGCCGCCGCCGGATCGGCTCGAGGAAGGCGACCTCGAGCGGCTGCGCGACGAGGACCGCTTCCGGGAGGCGAACCACCTGAAGGCCTGGATCGAGGTCGAGGACAAGAAGATCGTCGGGTACGGCCACGAGGGCGACGGCCTCGTCGGCTCGACGACGTTCCGTCTCGGGTTCAAGGTCGTCTTCCGGGGAGTCGCGTTCGACGTCCTGAGGCCGGAGCCCGAGGTGCGGACGAGCTCCGTGCGCTTCGTGCAGACGGTCGGGGGTCGTGCCGGCTTCCCGGCACCGAGGCGCGTGAAGGGCAAGCCGTTCTTCCGCATCCAGTCCGCGACAGCCTGGACGACGCTCGCAGTGACGATCGGGCTCGACGGGTCGTCCTTCCACGAAGTCCTCGGTGCGAGCCCGTTCCCGCGGCACTGGATCTACGACAAGGACGGAAGTCTCGTCAAGAAGTCGGGCACGATCGACTTCAAGGCGTGGTATCGCGAGGCGCACGGCGACAATACGCCCTGGGGCGACGAGGAGTCCGATGCGTTCGTGACCGCGGCCGAGAGCGCGCTCGAGCGCGAGCTCTCGCGCGACCTCATGACGACCGGGATCGAGATGGACCGGCGTACGCTCGAGCCTGGAGACGTGCTCGTCGAGCAGGGCGAGCCCGGAGACGAGCTCTACCTCCTGCTCGATGGCGTGCTGGCGGTGATCGTGGACGGGGACGAGGTCGCCGAGATCGGGCCCGGCGCCGTCGTCGGCGAGCGTGCGTCGCTCGAGGGCGGCAAGCGAACGGCCACGCTGAGCGCACGGACGCGCTGCCGAGTCGCGGTCGTCCCGGGCGAGCTCGTCGACCGCCAGGAGAAGGACGAGCTCTCGGCGGCGCGCGCCGACTGACCGGTCACACCCGTAGCCTTCGCGCATGGTCGCGGCGATGGCGACGGTGACGGGCCCCGCGACCGGGCTGGCGGAGATCTCCCGCATGGCGAGCGAGAGCGTCGAGTCGTGGCTCCGGGAGTACGAGGGCTACTGCGGCCTCGTCGTTCTCACCGACGAGGAGGCCCGGACGTCGCGCATGCTGACGTTCTGGGACACGTACGAGGCCGAGGTGGCCTCGCGGAGGGCCCGCGGCGCGATGCGCGACCAGATCGTCGAGACGGCCGGCATGGAGGTCGTCGACTTCGGCGTCTATGAGGTGCCCGTGTACGAGGTCGTCGGGCCGGGACGCGATCGGCAGGAATGAAGGGCGACGAGGGCCCGCCGCCCGAGCTGAACGCGGCCGGGCGCTGAGTCGCGTCGAGGGCCGGGCGGCACCGCGCCGCCCGGCCCGTCACGGCACCCCTAGATGTGCAACTCTTCCGCACGAAAACTTGATTCGGGCGGCAGTCCGCTCGACGAGGGAGGCCCCGGGGGACCGGGGCCTTTCTCATCCGGGAGACGGGGAGCGGCCCGCCGCCTGGCTCCCGCGGACGGCCATATTCCCGCCGGGTCGTGCCAAGATGAACGCGGCGGTGCAGAACGACGTCATGGGAGGTCGGGAGGCCTTCGAGCGCAAGGCGTGGCGCGAGACGTACGACGCATTCTCGCGGGCCGACGCCGCGACGTCTCTCGGGGCCGACGATCTCGAGGCGCTGGCCACTGCCGCCTACATGCTCGGCCGAGACCAGGAGTACCTGGAATGTCTGCAGCGGGCTCACGAGACGCACCTCGAGGCAGGGGCGATCGGACCCGCGGTCCGGTGTGCGTTCTGGGTGGGCATGACGCTCTTTCTCAGGGGTGAGGTCGGTCCGGGGAGCGGCTGGCTCGGCCGTGCCCGGCGGCTCGTGGAGCAGATGGACGAGGACGCGGTCGAGCGGGCGTACCTGCGCATCCCGGCTGCGTTCGAGCTGGAGGCGAGCGGCGACCTCGTCGGCGCAGCGGCGATCGCGGGGGAGGCGGCCGCCACGGCGCAGCGACTCGGGGACGCCGATGGGTTCGCGCTCGCGGCGCACACGCAGGGCCAGATGCTCATCGGTGCCGGACGCGTACATGAGGGCCTCGCGCTCCTCGACGAGGCGATGGTGGTGGTGACGAGCGGCCGGCTCGCTCCGATCCCGACCGGAATCGTCTACTGCGCGGTGATCCTCACGTGCCAGAGGGTGTACGAGCCGCGGCGGGCGAGCCAGTGGACGGAGGCGCTCTCCCGCTGGACTGCGGAGCAGCCGGACCTGGTGGCGTTCACGGGGCGCTGCCTCGTGCACCGCGCGGAGATCATGCAGCTCCGGGGCAGCTGGGCGGATGCGCTCGAGGAAGCACGGCGCGCGAGCGAACGGTTCGCGCTGCAGGTGAACCCCGCCGGCCGGGGAGTCGCCTTCTACCGCCAGGGCGAGCTCCGGCGGCTGCAGGGCGACTTCGTGGCGGCGGAGCGCGCGTACGCAGAGGCGAGCCGCGAAGGCTGGGACCCGCAGCCCGGCCTCGCGCAGCTCCGGCTCGCGCAGGGGAAGCTCGACGCCGCGGCCGCCGCGACCCGGCGTGCCCTGAGCGAAACCGCAGATCCGCTCAAGCGCGCGGCGCTGCTGCCGGCGCACGTGGAAATCATGCTCGCTCTGGAAGAGGTCGACGGGGCGCGCGCGGCTTCGTCGCAGCTCGACGAGCTCGCGGCCGCGTACGCGACCGACATGCTGAGAGCGCTCGCGGCCC
>JBOHBB010000199.1:0-2690 GCA_050698135.1 Gaiellaceae bacterium | reverse complement strand
TGCACGTCGAGCCCTGGCTGATCGCCGCCGTCTCGGGAACGACGTGGGCGACCGTGCTCGAGTGGCTGTACACGAACATCCACATCCCCGTCCTGTTCGGGTTCGTCGCCGCCGCCCGCCTCCTCGCACCGGGCAGCTATCCGCTGCTCCGCACGACGTTCGTCCTCTCGTTCGTCCCGGCGGTTCTCGTGATCGGTCTCTATCCGCTGGCTCCGCCGCACTGGCTGCCGGCATTCGGACTCGGCGGGCCGCCCTCGGACGCCGAGCTGACCGGGGCCGGGCTCTTCCACAACTCGACCGCGGCGGCGGCGAGCCAGCACTTCGGCTTCGCCGTCTTCGTCGCCGCGGCCTCGATCTGGCTCTTTCCACGGTCTCGCCTGGCGTGGGCGACCCTCGCCTACCCGGCGCTGGTCTTCGTCGTCATCGTCGGCACCGGCAACCACTACGTCCTCGACTGCGTCGTCGGCACGCTGACGTTCGTGCTCGCCGCCTTCGTCGCGTCGCGGTTGCACGGGCGACCGGAGGCGGCTGCCGCGCAACGTGCGGGCGAGGCTGCCGGTGTCGCGATCGGATACACCCTCATCGCCTGGGGCTTCGTGTCGCTCGACCTGACGGCGCTCGGCTCGTGGGAGAACGATCTTCCGTACGCACTCGTGCTGGTCGCGGGGGTCGCCTGTGTGATCGCGCCCCGGCTCGTCGCGAAGGAGCCCCTACCCGACAGCCGCTGACGCTCGCCGGCGTCCGACCGCGTCCCGCGCGAGGAGGCAGCCCGCGAGCCAGGCGAGGCCGAGGCACCAGCCGGCGAGCACGTCGGTCACGTAGTGCACGTTCAGCGCGATGCGTGACACGCCGACCGCGACGCCGAGGACGGCGACCACCGCCCACAGCCAGGCTCGCGCACGCCGCGACGGGATCCGTTCGGCGGCGAGGAACGCGAGCGCGCCGAGGCTCGCGACGCCGGCCGTGGCGTGCCCGCTCGGGAACGCCGCCGACTCGGGGAGCGGCACCGCGGACCCGACGTCCGGCCGCGAGCGGTCGAACCACTCCTTGAGGAGCGCGACGACGAGCTGCGAGCCGAGGTAGGCGGCGGCGAAGAACCCGAGGTCGAGCCACGCCCGCTCGTGGACGAGGAGGACGGCGGCCGCGACCCCGAGCGCCGTGAGCCCGATCCAGCCGCCGAGCCAGGAGAACGGTCGGGCCAGCCACTCGACCGAGCCGGGCAGCTCGGTCGCGACCCACTCCGCGACCTCGCGGTCGACCCGCGCGAGCGGGTCGTGGTCGTATGCGAGCGCGAGGAGCACGAACCCGAGCAGCCCCCAGAGGAGGAGCGCCCAGGCGAGCCGGAGCCGTTCTTGGGTCAGATCCGTGGGGTCCGACCCCGGTGGCGTCCCTGCATTGCCCGGAGGTGCAGCAGCTCGTGCCAGACGAGCCTGCGCGCTGCCTTTCGCGGCGTCCACGGCTCGGGCAGGGGCGCGCCCGCCCACTCGGCCGACGTGAGGTCGTCGGCTCCGCGCTCGGAGAGGTCGTCGAGCCGCGACGCAGCAAGATCGCGCGTCCAGACCAGGAACCCGCGCAACCCGTCGCGCGTGCTCAGGTCGAACGTCCAAGCTGCGTACATGAGCTCGACGAACGCGACGTGCTCGATCTCCTCGCGGAGGGTGCGCTCGCTTCCGGCGCGCCGGCGATCGAGCTCCTCTCCGGAGAGCCCGTCGAGCAGCTGGAGCAGGTCGGAGCGAGATCGCTCCAGCCAGCCACGAGCTCGGAGCCAGTCGTCCTCGGTCAGCGGCTCGCGGTCGGACTCCACGAGGACCTCGGTGTCTTCGTCGGCCTCGATCGCGGAGCTCACCTCGGCAGAGACGGTGATCGCGGGTGCCTCGAGTCGGCCGCCATCGGTCCACGCGACGAACTCGACGATCGCGGAAGGCAGTTGCTCTAGCACCTCCTCCCTCGACCGGGCGCGCACCGCGCAGCCCGGAAGGTCGTCCACCCACGCGAGGTAGCTCCCGTCGCTTCCGCGCTCGAGCGTGACCGAGTAGGTGCCCGCGCTGACGCCCGTCACGCGGCGATCGTAGGAGACGAGGCCGTCAAGCGCCGTGGCAGCGCTTGTACTTCTTGCCCGAGCCGCACCAGCAGGGGTCGTTGCGGCCGAGGTCCTTGTGCTCGTTCACGGCCTGCGGCTGGGCGAACGACCCGGACGGCTGGGGGGAAGGCGGAGCGGCGAGCGCGGTCGCGGCACTCGTCCCCGCCGCGGCGATCGCGTCCGCGCCGGCCGAGGTCTCGTGCTCGTAGTGGAGGTTCCCGTCGTGCGCCTGCATCGGCTCGAGCGCCGGCTGCTCGACCTCGACGGCGACGTGGAAGATCGTGAAGACGACCTCCTGGCGGATCGTGCGGCCGAGCTCCTCGAACATCACGTGGCCCTCGCCCCGGTACTCGACGAGCGGGTCCTTCTGGGCAAACGCGCGCAGATGGACGCCCTCGCGCAGGTAGTCCATCGCCTCGAGGTGCTCCCGCCAGCGCTGGTCGACGGTCTGCAGGATCACGTAGCGCTCCACCTCGCGGGCAAGCTCGGTCCCGAGCGCCTCCTCGCGGTCGGAGTACGTCTCGAGCGCGTCGTCGAGGAACTCCTCGACGAGCGCCTCCCGGTCGGTGACGTCGGCCTCCTCACGGAGCTCCTCCACCGTGATGTCGGT
>JBOHBB010000198.1:0-4839 GCA_050698135.1 Gaiellaceae bacterium | reverse complement strand
CTCGACGGGGTCCGCGCGCTGCTCGAGGAAGAGCCCGCGCTCGTGAACGCCACGTGGGACTGGGGCGCCGGCGACTGGGAGACCGCCCTCGGCGCCGCGGCGCACATGGGCAGGCGCGACATCGCGCTCTTCCTGCTCGAGCGCGGCGCCCGCATCGATGTCTTCGCGGCGGCGATGCTCGGCGACGTCGAGCTCGTCCGGGCGGCGTTGGAGGCGTACCCGGCAACGCGGGACGTCCTCGGTCCACACGGGATTCCGATCGTCGAGCACGCGCGCGCCGGCGGCGAGCATGCGCACGAGGTGCTCGCTTTGCTGGAAGCGAGCGGGGTCGCGCGATGAGCACGGTGACGACCGATCTCGCGCAGGCGGTCGAGGACGCGGCCGCGCACCTCTACGTCTGGGCGCTGATGGACATCCCGCAGGATCTCCGCGACGCGCTCGGGGATGCGGCGGGCCGTGAGACGTCAGTGACCGGCCAGCGCGTCCTGCAGACGATCCTGAAGAACGTCGCGGTGGCCGAGGACGAGAAGAACCTCGTCTGCCAGGACACCGGCATCGCGGTCTACTACTGCCGCGTCGGCGAGCACTTCCCGCTGCACCCGGCGCGCATCTACTCAGCGCTCAAGGCCGGTACGGAGCGCGCGACCGTGGAGCACCCGCTGCGCTCGAACACCGTGCACACGCTCACGCGCGAGAACACGGGCCCGAACGTCGGCTTCCGGGTCCCCATCGTGCACTGGGACTTCGTTCCCGACTGGGACGGGCTGGACGTGAAGTGCGTGCCCAAGGGCTCGGGCTCCGAGAACATGAGCTTCCTCAAGATGTGCGTCCCCGCCGACGGGGTCACCGGCATCAAGAAGTTCGTCCTCGAGTCGATCGTCGGCGCCGGGGGCAAGCCGTGCCCGCCCGGGATCGTGGGGGTCGGGATCGGCGGCTCCGCCGACTATGCGATGCACCTCGCGAAGGAGGCGATCGCGCGCCCCGTGGGCACGCGCAACCCCGACCCGCTCGTCGCTCAGCTCGAGGGCGAGCTGTACGAGCTCCTGAACGAGACCGGCATCGGGCCGATGGGGCTCGGCGGCGACGTGACGGTGCTCTCCGTCCACGTCGAGCACGCGGACACGCACATGACCCTGAACCCGGTCGCGGTGAACTACCAGTGCTGGGCAGCGCGGCGCGCGTCCGCGCACGTCACCGCGGACGGCTCCGTCTCGTACGAGAGGGATGCCTGATGGCCGTGCACGAGGTCACCTTCCCGATCACCGACCCCGCCGAGATCCTGAAGCTGCGTACCGGGGACGAGGTCACGGTGCAGGGCCACATCATCGGCATCCGCGACCGCACGCAGATCCGCATCTTCGACCAGGGCGTCGAGCCGCCGATGGACCTGACGGGCGCGTTCCTGCTCCACACCGCGCCGAACGTCCGCAAGCTCGGGCCGGGCCGGTACGAGAAGCTCTGCATCGGGACGACGACGAGCGCGCGCATGGTCCGCTTCACCGAGGGCCTCGGCTCGCAGTACGGCGTCCGCGCGATCTGCGGCAAGGGCGGCCTCCCCGACGAGGCGATCGAGCCGATGCAGCGGCTCGGGATGGTCTACTTCGCGATCGTCGGCGGGGCGGCGGCGCTCGAGACGACGCAGATCGAGGAGATCGAGGAGGTCGCCTGGGAAGAGCTCATGCCCGAGTGCCTGTGGAAATTCCGTGTGAAGGACTTCGGCCCGCTCACGGTCGGCATCGACGCCCACGGGGGCTCCCTGTACCGCGACGTCCAGGAGCAAGCGATGAAGAAGCTGGAGGACATCTATGCACGCCTATGACGGCGACGCCTTCCTCGACGTGCCGGTGCGCGAGGGGAAGCCTCGCTCGCGCGGCCTGACCCACGTCATGGACAAGGGCCTCAACCTGCGGGAGATCGAGGGCCTCTTCGACACGGCCGGGGAGTACGTCGACATCGTGAAGCTCGGCTGGGGCACGAGCTATGTCACGAACAACCTCGAGAAGAAGGTCGCGCTCTACCGCTCGTTCTCCACGCCGGTCGTCTGCGGTGGCACGCTCTTCGAGGCCGTCTACGGGCAGTCGAAGCTCGACGAGTTCAAGCGCTGGCTCGAGCATTTCCGCTTCTCTCACGTCGAGATCTCGGACGGGACGCTCGAGATCCCGCGTGACGAGAAGCTCGAGCTGATCGCGGACTTCGCACGTGACTTCGTCGTCCTCTCCGAGGTCGGCTCGAAGGACGCCGAGGTGAACATCGCGCCGTACCTGTGGGTGCAGTGGATGCGCGAGGAGCTCGATGCTGGCGCGTGGAAGGTGATCGCCGAGGGGCGCGAGGGCGGCACGGCCGGCATCTACCGGCCCACCGGCGAGCTGCGCACGGGGCTCGTCGACGAGATCGAGCACTCGATCAGCTTCCACGACCTGATCTGGGAGGCGCCGACGAAGGACTCGCAGGCGTGGTTCGTGAAGCATTTCGGCCCCGAGGTGAACCTCGGGAACATCCCTCCGGACGAGGTCATCGCGCTCGAGACGCTGCGCCTCGGCCTGCGCGGCGACACGCTGAAGGAGGTGCTCCTTGGCGGTTCGAGCGTCGAGCCGGCCCCAGCTCCCTGACCTCGACTTCGAGGCGATGGGCGCCGAGGAGCTCGTCTCCTGGGCGCACGGCTTCTTCTGGCCGCGGCTCTGTCTCACCTGCTCGTGGCAGAAGCAGTCGTCCGTCCTCGTCCACATGGTCGCGGAGCTGGGGCTGCGGATGGACACGGTCGAGCTCGACACGCACCTCTTCTTCCGCGAGTCGTACGAGACGCGCGAGGCGCTCGTCGATCGCTATCAGCTGAAGCTCATCCAGCCGGAGATCCCGACGATCGCCGAGCAGCACCGCGCGGAGGGGGCGAACCTCTGGGAGCGCGACCCCGACCGCTGCTGCCACATCCGCAAGGTCGAGCCGCTCGTGAACGCGCTCGCGCCCTACGACGCATGGATCTCGGGCATCCGCCGCGACCAGTCGCCGAGCCGCGCGGAGACGCCGAAGATCGAGTGGTCGGAGCGGTACCGGGTCTTCAAGATCCACCCGCTCGCGGACTGGGACGAGAAGCGCGTCTGGGCGTACATCGAGGTCAACGAGATCCCCTACAACCCGCTGCACGATGCTGGCTACCGTTCGATCGGCTGCATTCCCTGCACGCGCCCGACGCGCCTCGACGAGGAGGAGCGCGCAGGCCGCTGGGCGGGGTCCGACAAGCTCGAGTGCGGCATCCACACGGATACGACGCTGGAAAGGACGACATGACGGATCACATCTATGCGCACGACCACCCGGAGTCGGACCGCACGCGAGGCGGTGGCTTCACGCTCTGGTTCACGGGGCTCTCCGGGTCCGGGAAGTCGACGATCGCGCACCTCGTCGGGCCGGAGCTCGACCGGCGCGGCTGCATCGTCGAGTACCTCGACGGGGACACCGTGCGCATGCGCCTCTCGAAGGGGCTCGGGTTCTCGAAGGAGGACCGCGACACCAACATCGAGCGCATCGGGTGGGTCGCCTCGCGGCTCACGCGCCAGGGCGGCGCGGTCATCGCGGCCGCCATCTCCCCGTACGAGCAGGCCCGGCGCAGGGCGCGCGAGCTCGTGGAGGAGTTCGGGCCGTTCGTGGAGGTGTTCGTCCAGGCGTCCGTCGACGAATGCGCCCGCCGGGACGTGAACGGGCTCTACGCGAAGGCCTTCGCCGGCGAGATCAAGGGCTTCACCGGCGTGGACGACCCGTACGAGGAGCCTGTAGCGCCGGAGGTCGTCGTGGACACCGAGAGCACGACCCCGGAGGAGGCCGCGGCGATCGTCGTCGCGAAGCTCGAGGAGCTCGGATTGGTGCCGGCGGAGGTGGCGGCATGAACGTCGTCTCGACGGAACGGCTCATCGCGCCGCACGGCGGCGCGCTCGTCGACCGCACCGGCGAGCGGCCGGAGGGGCTCGAGAGCCTGGAGGCGGTGACGCTCACCCCGCGGGAGGTCTCCGATCTCGACATGATCGCCGTGGGGGCCCTCTCGCCGCTCGAGGGGTTCATGGGCCGCGACGACTACGAGCGCGTGATCGAGGACATGCACCTCGCGAACGGGCTCCCGTGGGCGCTCCCCGTCTGCCTGGCGGTCGACTCGGCTCCTGCCGGCGACGTCGTCGCCCTCCTCGACGAGGGAGGGCGCGCGTTCGCGACCATCGAGGTCGAGGACACGTACCCGTACGACAAGGACCGCGAGGCCGAGCTCTGCTTCCGGACGACCGAGGACGCCCATCCCGGCGTCGCTCGTCTGTACGCGCAGAAGCCGATCTATCTCGCGGGTCGCGTCACCGTCTTCGAGCGGCCCGAGCCTGCGTTCACCGAGCTCGCCCAGGACCCGGCGGACACCCGCCGGATCTTTGCCGGGCGCGGCTGGAAGCGCGTCGTCGGGTTCCAGACGCGTAACCCGATCCACCGGGCGCACGAGTACCTGACCAAGGTCGCGCTCGAGACCGTCGACGGGCTCCTCGTCCACCCGCTCGTCGGCGAGACGAAGTCCGACGACGTCCCGGTCGACGTACGCGTCCTCTGCTACCAGACGCTCCTCGAGGGCTACTACCCGACGGAAAGGGTGCTTCTGTCAGCGTTCCCCGCCGCGATGCGCTACGCGGGGCCGCGCGAGGCCGTCTGGCACGCGATCTGCCGGAAGAACTACGGCTGCTCGCACTTCATCGTCGGCCGCGACCACGCGGGCGTGGGCGACTACTACGGCACCTACGACGCGCAGCTCATCTTCGACGAGTTCGCGCCGCACGAGCTCGACATCGAGCCGATGTTCTTCGAGCACACGTTCTG
>JBOHBB010000197.1:0-4448 GCA_050698135.1 Gaiellaceae bacterium | reverse complement strand
CATCGGGCTCCTGCGCGCCGTCCACTACGGCTGGCAGCGGGAGACGATCGCGGAGAGCGCCCGGGAGGTGAGCGAGCTCGGGCGCGAGCTGTACAAGCGGCTCGCGACGATGGGCGCGCACGTCACCCGTCTCGGCAAGTCGCTCGACGGCGCCGTGAAGGCGTACAACGAGACGGTCGGGTCGCTCGAGCGCCAGGTCCTCGTGCAGGCGCGCCGGTTCGAGCGGCACGGGATCACCGGCATCGAGCCTCCCGAACTGCAGCCGATCGAGCGGCAGGCGCGGACGGTTGCCGCGGCGGAGCTCGTCGACCCCGAGCAGCGCGCGCTCGAGGTGCTCCCGGCCGACGTCGACGCGGCGTGACCTCCCCGCGCGGGAACACCGTCCTCCCCCGGAGCGTTCTCCTCCACAGGCCCCGCTGCGCGGGGCTACCGTACGAAAGGGATTTCCTGTGAACGAGACACGAGACGTCATCGTCATCGGCGGTGGGCCGGCGGGCTACACGGCCGCGCTCTACACCGCGCGCGCCAACCTGCGGCCCCTCGTGATCGAGGGGTTCAACTGGGGCGGCCAGCTGATGATCACGAGCGACGTCGAGAACTATCCGGGCTATGCGGACGGCGTCCTCGGCCCGGCGATGATGGCGGACTTCCGGCGCCAGGCCGAACGCTTCGGCGCCGAGTTCGTCACCGACGACGTCACGCGCGTCGACCTCTCCGAGCAGCCGTTCCACGTCTACGTCGGCGACGTCGAGCATCGCACGGACGCGGTGATCGTCGCGACCGGAGCGAGCGCCCGTCAGCTTGGGCTCCCGTCCGAGCAGACATTGCAGGGACGAGGCGTCTCCTACTGCGCGACCTGCGACGGCGCGTTCTTCCGGGACAAGGTCGTCGTCGTCGTCGGCGGCGGCGACTCGGCGATGGAGGAGGCCACGTTCCTCAGCAGGTTCGCTCGGCGGGTCGTGATCGTCCACCGGCGCGACGAGTTCCGGGCGTCGCCGATCATGGTCGACCGGGCGCGCCTGAACGAGAAGGTCGAGTTCGTCCTGAACGCCGTCGTCGACGAGGTGCTGGGCACGGAGGAGGGCCGCGTGACGGGAGTCCGCCTGCGCGACACGGTGGCCGGCGAGACGACCGAGCTCGAGGCCGACGGCCTCTTCGTCGCAGTCGGCCACGATCCGAACAGCTCGCTGTTCCTCGACTGGCTCGACCACGACGACCAGGGCTACCTCGTGACCGAGCCGGGCTCGACGAGGACCAACATCCCGGGGGTCTTCGCCTCCGGTGACGTGCAGGACCACACCTACCGGCAGGCCGTTACCGCAGCGGGCTCCGGGACGATGGCGGCGCTCGACGCCCAGCGGTATCTCGAGGAGCGGCGCCACCAGCATGAGCTGACGGCCTCGTCGGCGTAGAGGGCGGTTCCGACCGAACCCGGCGCTACCCTCGCGGTCCGTGCCCGCACGCTGGCTCGACCTCGTCGATCCGTCCCGCGGGGAGCTCCTCGCGTCGCTCCCCGTCCAGGTCGATCCCGACGTCGTCGAGATCCTCCTTGCGACGCCGAGCGACGGGATCAGGGTCAGGCCGCTCCTCGAGGGCCACGGCGCCTACGTCCTCGGCGTGTTCCTCGAAGCGTTGCCCATTCCGGACGAGGACCGCGTCGCCTACCGAGAGGTCGACGTCGTCGCCACGCCCGAGCTGGTCCTGACGGTCCGCAAGAGCCCACCCGACGGCGCGCCCTGGGACCCGGCTCCTCTGGAGCTCGCAGAGGAGGGCCTGGATGCCGGCGAGCTCCTGCATCGGCTCGTCGACGACGTGGCGGACTCGTTCCTCGACGTCGTCGACGCGATGGACGCCGAGATCGACGAGCTCGAGGAGAACATGGAGGAGTGGTCGAGCGACCGGGTGAGACGACGCGTCGCGGGGCTTCGGCACGACCTTCTCCATGCGCGCCGGAACGTCTCGGCGATGCGCTCGGCGGTGCGACGCATCGTCGACGGAAGGCTCGACGTCGGAGACGAGAGGCTCTTCCCCGCCGCCGTCGAGCGGCGGTTCGCCGACACACACGAGACGCTGTTGCGTGCGGGCGAGGAGCTGGACGTCGCGCGCGACTTGCTCGCGAGCTCTCGCGACTACCACCAGTCGAAGATCGCCGAGAACCAGAATGAGATCGTCAAGACGTTGACGGTCATCGCCTCGCTCGTGCTCGTGCCGACCCTGATCGTCGGCTTCTACGGCCAGAACTTCGCGCGTGCGTTCGGAGAGCGCTACTGGTCGATCGGCGTGTCGACCAGCCTCATCGTCGCGACGACCTTCATCCAGCTCGCAGCCTACCGCTGGCGACGCTGGATCTGACGAGCGCGAGGCGGCTCGCCGGGCACAGGTCTTCCACGACGCAGTCCTCGCAGCGGGGGCGGCGTGCGTCGCACACCCTCCGTCCGTGCCAGATGAGCAGGTGCGGAAAGCGTGCCCAGTCCGGGCGGGGGACGACACGCTGCAGGTCGCGCTCGATCTTGACGGGGTCGTCGCGCCTCGTGAGCCCCAGTCGCTGGGAGAGCCGGCGCACGTGCGTGTCGACCACGATGCCTTGCGCGTGCCCGAGCTCCGACGCAACGACGTTCGCCGTCTTCCGGGCGACGCCGGGAAGCGTGACGAGCTCCTCCAGCCGGCGCGGGACTCGGCCGTCGAACTCCTCGATCAGCACCCGCATCGTCCCCTGGATCGCCTTCGCCTTCTGCCGGAAGAAGCCCGTCGCGTAGATGTCCCGCTCGAGCTCCTCCGGGGACACCACGAGATAGTCCTCCGGGGCGCGGTACTTCTCGAATAGGGCGGGCGTCACACGGTTCACGTTCGTGTCCGTGGTCTGGGCCGAGAGCATCACCGACACGAGGAGCTCGAGATCCGACCGGAAGCGAAGGGCGATCGCGGCGTCGGCGTGCTCATCGGCCAGCCGTTCCACGATCGGCGCGATCCGCTCCCGCCGGCGGCCGAGCCCCCGCCGGCGAGCCTCGCGGACGTAGCTACGCGCCACGGGCCGTCTCGAAGAACGACGTCGCCTCGTCGGGGTCCGGCGGGTCGAGAAGCCGGCGTGCGTGGTCGTCCGCGCCCTGAGCGCCGCTCTCCCGGACGAGCGCCACGGCTGCGTCGAGGTCGTACTCGGTGCGCCGCAACTCGACGTCCGGCCCGAGGAGGGCCCAGAACGCCCCGTGTCGGCCCTCGTAGGGCATGCCGACGCTGCCGGCATTGACGACGCGGAGGCCGGTGGGCAGCAGCCGGTCGAACTGGACGTGCGTGTGGCCGACGACGAGCGCGTTGGCGTCGGTGCAACCGACGAGCTCGACCACGTCGTCGTCGGGGGTGATGCGCGTGAAGATCGGGTCCTCCGAGCTCGGCACTGCGTGGCAGAAGACCACGCGCCCGAGCCCCTCGACGTCGAGCTCGGTCGTCAACGGCCACGACCGGACGAGCTTGAGCCGCTCCGGGCCGAGCCGCGCCCGCTCGACCTCCCAGTCGATGCCGTACTCGTCCGTGCCGTCGAGCACCTCCCGATCGGCGTTCCCGCGCACGAAGTGGACGTCGGGGAGCCCGGCGAGCCGGTCGAGCACCTCCGCCGAGAACGGGCCGCCGACGACGTCGCCGCCGCAGACGACCGTCTCGACGCCCTCGCCCGCGACCTCGGCGAGGACCGCCTCCAACGCCGGCAGGTTGCCGTGGACGTCGGAGAGCGCCGCGACCCGCACGAGACCGAGGCTATCCGTTCGCGTCAGGCGTGCTCGAGCAGGCGCGGACCGGCACAGACGAGGTCGAGCGCAGGGCACCCGGAGCACGCGAACTCGCTCGGTGTCGGCCGGAAGTCGCCGGTGCGAATACGCGAGATCGCCGCGGAGAGCTCCGCCTCGAGCTCCTCGACGTGCGCCCGGCCGAACGTCGCGGACACGACGTCGTCGGGGCGCTCGAGGAACTGGTAGACGACCTCGACCTCGTCCGCTCCGTCCCGCAGGCACGCGAGGGCGTACACGAGGCGCTGGAGCCGGTACTCGGCGTCGACGACCGCTGACGGGTCCTCCCCGTCGAGGACGTTGGACTTGTAGTCGGCCACGAGCGCCCTCGAGCCGTCCCGCCAGAGCACGTCGAGGCGGCCGTGCAGCAGCACGCCGTCGTGCTCGAACGAGAACGGACGCTCGGGTCGGGCGCCGCGCAGCGACGCGAGGCGCCGGGCGAGGTGGGAGTCGCAGCAGGCGTCGACGAGCGCGGCGATACGGTCGAGCTCGTCGTCGCCCACCGCCGGGTACCACGCCCGGACGGCGGCTTCGAGCTCGTGTCGTTCCGGTGCGCGCGGGTCGTCGAGCGGGACGAGCTCGAGCAGCCGGTGCACGGCGTCGCCGAGCTCCGTCGCGGCGAGGCCGCGCGCCTCGCCTGTGTCCGCCGCCGGCACGGGCGCGAGCCCGATG
>JBOHBB010000196.1:0-5879 GCA_050698135.1 Gaiellaceae bacterium | reverse complement strand
GCCCGAGCTCGCCCTCGACCACGTCGCTTCCGTCCCCCGGATCCCAGGTGAAGCTGTCGTCGCCCGAGCCGAGCAAGGCGACGTCGGCGCCCTGGTTGCCGTCGACGCTGTCGTCGTCGGCACCGCCGAGGAACGTCTCGACGCGGCCTCCGCCGCGCAGGTCGTCGTTGCCGCCGCCCCCGGCGAGCGTCGTCCGCTCGGTGTCGGTGAAGACTCCGTTGGCCTCGTCGATGCGGACGAGGTCGTCGCCTCCGTTTGCCCCGACGACGATCTCGTCGAAGCGGTCGCGGCGGAGGTTGTGCCCCACGGGGCCGTCCTGCGTCACGACCTCGAGCATCCCCGGATAGCCCGCTCGCAGGCGCAGGGCGATCTCGTCGTCCGCCTCCGTCCCGGCGACGAACAGCGTCCCGTGCTTGATCTGGGCCTTGATCTTGTCCTGGGCCGGTGCCGCATACGCCTGGTCCGCGGCGACGGCGATGCCTGCCGCCATGAGCGTTGCCGCGCCGAACGCCACCAGCCAGTCCGTGAACGAGAAGTGCCTCATGTTCCACCTCCGTGCTTTGGGGAACGGAAGGCTGGCGCTCGCCCCCTACGGAGCTGTTACCGGCGCGTTACCGCTCTCACGGCGACGTGGCTCAGGTGCTCGAGGCGACGGCTTGCCCGTGCTGCGAGGCGTAGTCCGCCCGGCCCCGGTCGAGCTCGGCCTCGAACGGCCCGTCTCCCAGACGGTCTCGCAGACGGGCCGAGACGCGGTTCACATCGACCCTCTCGGCGTCCGGGAGCCGGGCACCCACCTCGGCTCGGATGGCCTCGGCGACACCGAGCAGCCTCGCGGCCTCGCGTGGCCGCTCTCCCAGTGACAGCGCCCCGGCGAGTCCCTCGAGCGTGCGCGCGAGCAACCGTGGCTCGCCGACGCGGCGGGCCAGCGCGAGGCCTTCCTCCTGGAGCTGCTCCGCGCGCCCGGCGTCGCCTCGCTGCTCCGCGAGGCTCCCGAGCTCGCGAAGCGTGACGACCATCGCGACCCGCACGGCGCGGTTGTCGAGGCCCTCGGCGACGACCTCGCGCACGAGCGTGAGGGCATCGTCGTACAGGCCGGCCGCGAGGGCGGAGTCGCCGCGCTTGCGTGCAAGGTGGGCCGCGCCCATCGTGCTGTGCCAGCAGAGGAACGACGACTCGCGCTCGGACAGCCCCTGACACTCCTCGAAGAGGGTCGCCGCAGCCTCCGCGTCGCCGGCCCGCAGCCGCGAGAGGCCGTAGTGATAGAGCAGCGGCACGGCCTCCTCGCGGAGGTTGCGAACGCCGGCTCCGAGGGCCTGCTCGTACGCGCGCATCGCCCCTTCGTAGTCGCCCACTGCGGCGAGCGAGTGGCCGAGGATGTCGGTCGCGTTCACGATCCCCCACAGGTCGCCACTCGCTGCGAACGCCCTAAGCGCCCGCTCGGAACGGCTCCGCGCCTCGGTGAGGTTCCCGGACGCGAATGCGGCGACGCCGCGGTAGTGGTGCACCATCCCCTCGTACCAGCGCTCGGCGTGCCGGACTGCGTAGTCCTCGACCGCGTCGAGCTCCTCGACCCGGACGTCGGTGTCGCCGGCTGCGAGTCGCGCCTGGAACATCACCGTGCGCATACGCGCTATCTCGCCCTCGTCGCCGGCCTGCATGGCGATCCGGACCCCGCCGTCGGCCACCGCGATAGCCTCCGTCGGACGGCCCTCGCGGATCAGGAGGACGGCAAGCGCGCGGACGCACCGCAGACGGCGCTCCAGTGCGCCGCCAGGGAGTGCGAGGGCCGCTTCGACGCGAGCCCGGTCCTCGGTCGCACCCGCGAAGAGGAAGCCGAGTGTCCCGAGCGCCGAGGCGAGCGAGAGCGCGAGATCCGCGTCCTTCAGCTCGAATGCGAGGTCGACTGCGGCCTCGAAGTCGGCGCGCCTGGGGACGAACGCCCTGGTGCCCGCCTCGAGGCCATCGCTCCACACGCGCGCATGCCCCGCCTCGGCGATTCGCGCCGCCCACTCGGCGTGCCGCCGACCGACGCCGCTGAGCTCCCCGTGGGCCTCGGCCTGGCCCCGCCCGAAGTCGCGGAGCGTCTCGAGCAGGCGAAAGCGGTCCGAGCCCATGCCGGATGTCGCCACCATCGACCGGTCGACGAGCGACGCGAGCAGGTCCGCGACTCGAGCAACCTCGATCTCGTCTCCCGAGCAGACCTCCTCGGCCGCCTCGAGTGGGAATGCCGACGGGAAGACCGAGAGCAGGCGGAAGAGCGCCTGCTCCTGCTCGCTCAGGAGCTGGTAGCTCCACTCGACCACCCCTGCGAGCGTGCGCTGGCGCTCCGCGAGCCGCTCCGGCCCGCTCCCGAGAAGAGCGAAGCGATCCCCGAGGCGGTCGGCGATCTCCCGCGGCGTCAGGCTTCGGGCGCGCGCGGCTGCGAGCTCGAGGGCCAGCGGAAGGCCGTCGAGGCGGCGACACACCTCGGCGATCGCCCGCAGCGTGGGCTCGTCCAGCTCGAGCTCGCTCCGCACTGTGCGCGCGCGATCGACGAAGAGGCGAACGGCATCGGCCCGCTCGAGCTCCTCGGGGCCGGCGTCACCGCCCGGGACGCCGAGTGGCTCGACCTCGAGGACGGCCTCTCCCGGCACGTCGAGTCGGACGCGACTCGTCGCGACGATGCGCACCTCGGGGCACGACGCCAGGAGCGAGACGGCGAGCTCGCCCGCCGCGCCCGTGAGGTGCTCGCAGTTGTCGAGGAGGAGCACCAGCTGTCGTCTGCGAAGGTGGCTCTGGACGATGCCGAGCGTAGAGCCGGTCTGCGCCGCCAGGTCCGGCGTCCGCAGGCCGAGCGCCTCCGCGACAGCCTCCGAGACCCGCGCCGGGTCCCGGATCGGGCCGAGCTCGACGAGCCAGACTCCGTCCGAGTACTCCTGGATGAGCGCCCGCGCCGCCTCGATCGCGAGGCTCGTCTTCCCGACGCCGCCCGGGCCGGTCAGCGTCACGAGCCGAGACCCGGCGAGGCGGGCGATTACCTGCGCCCGGTCGACCTCTCGGCCGACGAAGCTCGTGAGACGATCGCGGATGTTCGTCCGCCGTGCTACGGCCGGCGCAAGCTCTGGAGCGTGGTGGAGCATCTGCCGCTCGAGGCGGCGTGACTCCTCGTCCGGCTCGAGACCGAGCTCACGCAGCCGGTCGACGAGGCCGCGGTAGACGGCGAGCCCGTCGACGTGCCGGCCGCTCCGGTAGAGCGCCAGCATGAGGAGCCGAGCCAACGGCTCGCGGAGGGGGTTCTGCTCGACGAGCGGCTCGAGGTCGAGCAGAGCTTCGCGCTCTCGTCCGAGCTCGAGCAGGGCGGACAACCGCAGCTCCCGAGCTTGCAGCTCGAGCTCGGTCAGGCGGCGGATCTCCGGCTGTGCGAAGTCGAGGTAGACGAAGTCGCTGTACGGCTCGCCGCGGACGATCCTCAGCGCGGCGTCCGCTCGAGCCAGGGCCTCGGGAGGCTCGGCGTCGCGGGCCTCTGCGACGAGGCGCTCGAAGCGCTTCGCGTCGACGTCCTCGTCGGCGACCGCGAGGCGATAGCCCGCTCCGTCCCGCACGACGACCGATGCGGACGCAGCAGTCCGCGTCGGCTCGAGCATCCTGCGCAGGTGGGAGATCCGGGCGTGGAGCGACCGGATGGCCGAGGCGCGACGCGGATCGTCCCAGACGGCGTCGACGATCTCCTCCGCAGAGACCGAGCGCCCGAGGTGGACGAGCAGGTAGGCGAGAACCGCGCGCTCCCTGGCACCCCGGAGGTCGAGCGGTCCCTCTGCCCCTACGACCTCCAACGAGCCGAGGACGTGGAACTCCACGCGTGAATGCTACGCGCCGTGTCGAGCGTCGAGGGTTCGCCCGAAGCACCTCGGACAGGTACAACCCGCTCCGTGGCGCCACGGTCGGTCCGCCTCTCGAGCCCGGAACGCATCCTGTTCCCCGGCGAAGGGATCACGAAGCAGGACCTGTTCGAGTACTACCGCGCGATCGCGCCGGCGCTCGTGCCGCACCTGCGCAACCGGCCGTTCACGATGAAGCGCTCGCCCTACGGGGTGGCCGGGGATGTGTACTTCCAGAAGCAGGCGCCGAAGGGGATGCCGTCCTGGATCCCGACGCGCACCTACCGCACCTACCCGCGAAAGGGCGAGTCGCGGCTCGTCGACTTCCCGCTCGTCAACTCGTCGGAGGCCTTGCTCTGGATGGTGCAGATGAACTGCATCGACATGAATGCCTGGTACTCGCGCGTCGACAAGCCGCATCGCCCGGACTTCGTGCTCTTCGACCTCGACCCACCCGACGGCGGCTTCGCGCTCGCGATCCGCGTGGCTCACTTGATCCGGGAGGAGCTCGAGCGGCTCGAGCTCGAGTCCTACGTCAAGACGAGCGGCGCCGACGGAATTCATGTGCTCGTCCCGATTGCGCGCCGAGCGACCTTCGAGCGGACCTACGCGTTCGCGGAGCTCGTGGCGCGCGGGCTCGAGGAGCGACACCCAGGGCTGGTCACGACCGAATGGCTGAAGCGCAAGCGCGAGGGCGTACTTGTCGACCACCGTCAGAACGCGCGGGGGAAGACGATCGCCTCGGTCTACTCGGTGCGGCCGAAGCCGGGCGCGCCGGTCTCGACGCCGCTTCGCTGGGACGAGCTGACAGAGGACGTGACGCCGCGCCACTTCGGGATGCGCGAGGCGCTCGAGCGGGTCGACCAGCACGGCGACCTGTTCGCGCCCGTGCTCGCGGGCGGCCAGGCGTTCGGACGCGCCCTGAAGAAGCTGCGGTAGTGGGGCACTGATCGGCGCCCAGGAGTCGCGGCTGAAGCGAACTGCAGGTGCTTGAGACAAGCGATATGCCCAGCCGCCCACTCCTCGCGGAGCTTCTTGCCCCTGGGGCCGGCGCTCGGGTGAGTCGACAGGCCCACCCGAGCCGCGTTTCCCCGAGCCCTAGCCGAGCTTCACAGCGGTCCCGCTGGCGGCGACCATGAGCATGTTGTCACCCACGGTCTCGTAGTCGATGTCGATGCTGAGGATCGCGTCGGCCGCGAGCTTCTCCCCGCCTGCCCTCAACTCGTCCATCACCTGGGCGACCGCCTTGGCGACTTCGCCCTCGTACGACTTCGAGCGCCCGCCGACGATGTTTCTGAGTCCTGCCGTTATGTCCTTGCCGATATGCACGCCCATGATCGCCTGGGCAGTGACAAGGTCGAGGTATCGCTGCACCGGACGCCCAGCAACCTCGGGACCTGTGGTGAGAATCACTTCAACTCCTTTCGCGACTCACGCGTGCCGTCAGCGCGACTTCAGGCGCTCGACCTCGCGGTCGATGTCTGCCTCCGTGATCTGATGATCGAAGTAGTAGGCGCGAAGACCGGCGATCGCGACGAGCGCGCCGCCGATGAGGGCGACCCAGATGATCCAAGGATCCCAGTCGCCGGGGTACCGCGATCTGGTACTCAGGTGCTCTGGCCAGCCGTCCGCACTCTCGTACTGGGTGACGACCCAGACCGGCGTGAGGACGAGCATGGAGAGCACGTAGATCGAGGCGTAGAGCTTGAACTTGCGGACGTGCTCCAGATGGCGAATCGCAAACTTTCGAAGCTCCACGTCTGCTGGGCTGCGAGTGAACTCCGGACCCTGTGTGGGCTCAATGCGCTCGTTCGTCGGGAGCGTCTCCGTGGGCACGATTCATCACCTCCTTCCGAGTCGCATCGAGCATCCGGCTCCCGCGCAGGCGCGCCATCGTGGGCTGCGCGGATCGCTCCCTCCCGAAACTACGCATCACTGGTCCCGGGCCATTGTCATGAACGAGAGCGGTCAGATTCGTCGGCTGGAGCGAGACGAGGAGCGGCGACCGTTCGCCTTTCCGAC
>JBOHBB010000195.1:0-3780 GCA_050698135.1 Gaiellaceae bacterium | reverse complement strand
CGTCACCGTCGAGGGCGGTGCGCCGCCGTCACGTGCGGCGGACGCTCTTGGTGCTGCCCTTCCCGAGGACGTCTCGGTACTCGACGCCGAGGAGGCGCCCGAGGGCTTCCACGCGCGCTTCTCGGCGGTCTCCCGCGCCTACCGCTACCGCGTGCTCGCGCGGCGCACCCGCTCGCCGCTCAAGGCCCAGCGCGCGCTCTGGTGGTCCCGCCCCGTCGATCTCGGCGCGCTCACCGCAGCGGCAGCGCTGGTGCGAGGGGAGCACGACTTCACCGCCTTCACCCCGACCGAGACCCAGCACGACGTGTTCCGGCGGAACGTCCTCGATGCGGCGTGGGAGCTCGAAGCCGACCGGCTCGACTTCACGATCACCGCCGACAGCTTCCTCCGCCACATGGTGCGAACGCTCGTGGGGACGATGCTCGAGGCCGGGCCCGAGGCGGCCGAGCGCATCGGGGGGCTGCTCGACGGTCGGCCTCGCGCCGACGCGGGGCTCACCGCGCCTCCGTGGGGCCTCTACCTCGAGCGGGTCGAGTACTGACCCTGGCTACGATCGACTGATGCGCTTCCCGGTCGTCCTCTTCGACCTCGACGGCACCCTCATCGACTCGGGTCCGATCATCCTCGCCTCGATGCGGCACGCGACGAGGACCGTGCTCGGGCGCGAGATCGCCTACGGGGAGCTCGCCGCGACCGTGGGTGGCCAGGGGCTCGTCTCGCAGATGCGTGCGCTCGATCCCGACCGCGTGGACGAGCTCGTGGAGGTGTACAAGGAGCACAACGACCCGCTGCACGAGACGCTCCAGGCCTTCGAGGGCTTCCTCGACGTCCTCCCTCGCCTCCGAGCGGAAGGACGCAGGCTCGGCATCGTCACCGCGAAGCGCCATCGCACGGTGCAGCTCGCGCTCGACCGCTTCCCCGAGCTCGCCGAGCAGTTCGAGGTCGTGGTCGGGTACGAGGACACCGATCGCCACAAGCCCGCGCCCGACCCCGTGCTCGCCGCGCTCGACCGGCTCGAGGCCCCCGCCGGCGACGCGGCTTACGTCGGCGACTCGCCGTTCGACATCCAGGCTGCGAAGGCCGCCGGAACGTTCTCGGTCGCGGTCGCGTGGGGCGGCATCCATCCGGACGAGCGCCTGCTCGAGGAGGAGCCCGACGCGTTCGTCCGCACCCCCGTGGAGCTCCTCGATGTCCTCTAGGACGAAGGCGCCGTCCGAGCGCGCGGCCGAGCTCCGCCGACTGATCGAGCACCACAACTACCGGTACCACGTGCTCGACGACCCCGGGCTGTCCGATGCGGCGTACGACGCGCTCTTCGACGAGCTGAAGGAAATCGAGGACGGGCATCCGGAGCTCGTGACGTCCGACTCGCCGACGCAGCGGGTCGGGGCTCCCCCCGCGGACGGGTTCCGCAAGGTCGAGCACCTGTCCCCGATGGGGTCGCTCGAGAAGGTGACGACCGCGGAGGCGCTCGCGAAGTGGGCGAACGACGTGCGCAAGCGCCTCGGCACGGACGAGCCCGTCGCATACGTTGTCGAGCCGAAGATCGACGGCTCGGCCGTCTCCCTCGTCTACGAGCACGGCGTGTACGTCCGCGGCGAGACGCGCGGCGACGGCCTTCGTGGCGAGGATGTGACCGGGAACCTGCGCACGCTCGAGTCCGTGCCGCTGCGCACGCTCTCGATCGAGGGCGAGGAGCCGCCGGCGGCGCTCGAGGTGCGGGGGGAGGTCTACTTCCCGCTCACGGGGTTCGCCCGCTTCAACGAGACGCAGGTCGCCGCCGGGAAGAAGCCGGCGCCGAACCCACGCAACGCGGCCGCTGGGTCGCTCCGCCAGCTCAATCCGGCGATCACCGCCGAGCGCCCGCTCGCGATCTACGTGTACGGCGTCGGGGTGCATGGCGGCGCGGCGCCCGCGAGCCAGTGGGAGACGCTGGCCTGGCTGCGCGAGCGCGGCTTCCGGACGAACCCGCACGCTGAGCGGGCCGAGACGATCGACGAGGTCGCGGACGCGTGCGCGGGCTGGGAGGCCCGCCGTGGGACGCTCGACTACGAGATCGACGGCGTCGTGATCAAGGTCGACTCGTTCTCGCAGCAGGAGCGCCTCGGCTCGCTGCACGGGCGGCCGCGCTTCGCCCGCGCGTTCAAGTGGGCGCCGACGGCGGCGGTCACGCGCCTCCTGGCGATCCACGTCCGCGTCGGGCGGACCGGCGTGCTCAACCCGCTCGCCGAGCTCGAGCCCGTGCACGTCGGAGGCGTGACCGTCTCGAGCGCCACGCTCCACAACGAGGACGACATCCGCCGCAAGGACATCCGCGTCGGCGACCTCGTGATCGTGCAGCGCGCCGGCGACGTCATCCCGCAGGTCGTGGGGCCTGCGGGCGAGCACGAGCCCGGCACGAAGCCCTGGCGAATGCCGAAGCGCTGCCCACTCTGCAAGACGCCGATCGTGAAGCCGGAGGGCGAGGTCATGCACCGGTGCCCCAACCGCGCGTGCCCGTCCCGCGGGCTCGAGACGCTGTACCACTGGGTCGGGGCCGCGATGGACATAGAGAACGTGGGCGGCAACACGGTCAAGAAGCTCTGGGACGAGGGGCTCGTACGCTCGCTCCCGGACCTCTACCGGCTCACCGAGGAGCAGCTCGCGGGGCTGGACGGATATGCCGAGCTCTCGGCTGCGCGCGCATACGAGTCGATCCAGCGCTCCAAGGAGCAGCCGTTCTCACGCGTTCTCTTCGGCCTGAACATCCCCAAGGTCGGCTGGGTGATCGCGCGCAGCCTCGCACTCCACTTCGGCACGGCCGACGCGCTCGTCGCGGCGACGCAGGAGGGGCTGCAGGAGGTCGAGGGGATCGGCCCCGACCGGGCGGTGCTCATCGGCGAGTGGTTCGCCGACGAGGAGAACCGCACCCTCGTCGAGGAACTGCGGGACCTCGGGCTGCAGCTGGCGACGGACGAGACGGACGCGCCCGCGGAAGGCCCGCTCACGGGACGGCAGTACGTGCTCACCGGCACGCTCGAGGGGTTCACGCGCGACGAGGCCAAGGCCGCACTCGAGGAGCGGGGCGCGAAGGTCACCGGGTCGGTGTCCGGGAAGACATCGGGAGTGATCGTCGGCGAGAGCCCGGGCTCGAAGGCGGCGAAGGCAGAGGAGCTCGGGATACCCGTCCTCACGGAGTCGGAGCTGCGCGAGCTCCTGTCCGGGTAGACGGCTCGCTCAGCGACGGGCGAGGATCGTCACGAACCGGTCCTGAGCGGAGCGCGCGGGCCAGTAGGGCAGCGGGGACCCGTTCTGGACGATCGCGAACACGTACCGCCGTCGCACGAAGCCCGCGAGCGCCGAAGCCTGGGAAGTGGTGCCCGTCTTCGCGATCACGCGGCTCCTGGTCGGGCGCCGGACGAGCCGCCGCTTCATGGTCCCGGAGATCCCGGCGACCGCGAGCGAGGTCACGAACGCTCCCCCGCTGTGGGGGTCGTCGGCACCTGCGCGCAGGATCGCGACGAGGGCCTCCCCGGTCAGCCGGTCGAGCCTCGAGAGCCCCGAGCCGTCCACGATGCGGATCCCCGCGACCGGGATCCCGGCGTCCGCGAGCTCGGCCTTCACGACACGCGCGCCCTCGGCCGTCGAACCGCGCACGCCCGCCTGCACGCCGAGCTCCTTGAGCAGCAGCTCCGAGACGAAGTTGTCGCTCTCGCGGTTCATGTGGCGCACGATTTCCGAAAGCGGCTCCGAGAGATCCTGCGCTAGCGGAAACGCGTCCGCTGGCCTCCGCCCCGCGAT
>JBOHBB010000194.1:0-7383 GCA_050698135.1 Gaiellaceae bacterium | reverse complement strand
GGCGGGGGTTGCGCTGGAGCTGGACCTCGCCAGCGCACAGCCCACGCCACAGCAGGCGGCAGCGATCGCTGACGGCGCCGCCGAGCGTGCGCTGGCGGCGGGCGACGCCCCGGGTGAGGCGGCTGCTCGCGTCGTCGCCGCGTTCCAGCGCATGCTCGCAGGCGAGGGCGGGATCGAGGAGATCGAGGCTCACGCTGCGACCGCGCTCCTGCTGCTCGAGGCGGCAGGAGCTCACGCCGAGCTGGTTCACGTGTGGGCCGCGCTGGGGTACGGCGTCGCCAACTCGCGTGGCCGCTATGCGGAGTGGGCGCAGGCAGCTGGGCAGGCCCTTCGCCACTCGCGACTGGCCGGCCAACGCCCGGCGCACCTCTTCAATCTCGACCTGACGCTCATCGTCGGTCCGACGCCGGCGGACGAGGCGCTGCGCACGCTCGACGACGCGCTGCCGGAGGTCCCGCACCCGTCGCCGCTCCTGTTCCGCGCCCAGCTGCTCGCGATGCTCGGCCGATTCGACGAGGCGCGACCGATCGCCCACGACGCGAGCGAGCGTCTACGTGAGCTCACCGCGGGTGCCGAGGGGGGCGAGTACGCGCTCGCAGAGATCGCGACGCTCGCCGGCGACCACGAGACGGCGGCAAATCACCTGCGCGGGTTCTGCGACTTCCTCGCAGAACACGGCCAGCGCGGCCTGCTCTCGACGTTCGCTCCGCTGCTCGGGCGGTCGCTCTGCGCGCTCGGCGAGTACGACGACGCCGAGCCGCAGGCGCAGCTCGGGCGGGAGCTGGGCGAGGAGCACGACGTCGCCACGCAGGCGGTGTGGCGCCAGGTGCAGGCCCGCGTCGACTCCAGCAGAGGCTCGCACTCGGAGGCCGAGGCGCTCGCTCGCAAGGCGGTCGCGCTCATCGACCGAACGGATGCGCTCAACTTCCAGGGGACGGCGCTCTCCGACCTCGGGGAGGTCCTCGCCGGCGCGGGCCGCACCGACGAGGCCGTCTCCGTCTTCGGCCAGGCGCTCGAACGGTACGAGCTGAAGCGCAACCTCGCCGCCGCCGGCCACGTCCGCTCTCGTATCGAGACGCTCTCCAAGGGACGTTCGTCCGCCGTCCAGTGAGCCAACCGACCGTGGCCACGATTGCGACCTTCTCCATCGTCGCCTGCGACCTCGAGGCGCGCGAGTGGGGGGTCGCCGTGGAGTCGAAGTTCCTCGCGGTCGGCGCCGCGGTGCCGTTCGCGGAGGCGGAGACCGGCGCGGTCGCAACCCAGGCTCGCGCCGATCTGTCGTACGGCCCGAGAGGCCTTGATCTGCTCCGGCGCGGGCTCTCGGCCGACGACGTCGTCGCGGAGCTCGTCGCCGGAGATTCGGACAGGGACGACCGCCAGCTCGGCGTCGTCGACGGCCAGGGCCAGGCGGCGAGCTATACGGGCACGTCGTGCCTCGACTGGGCCGGTGGCACGACCGGACCGTGCTATGCCGCCCAAGGGAACATCCTCACGTCGGAGGAGACGGTGCTGGCATTGGCGCGACGCTTCGAGGAGACGGCGGATCGGCCGCTCGCGGACCGGCTTCTCGCTTGCCTCGGAGCTGCTCAGGCGGCAGGTGGTGATCGCCGGGGCCAGCAGTCGTCGTCGCTGCTCGTCGTTCGCCGCGGAGCCGGATACGGAGGTACGAGCGATCAGGTCGTCGATCTCCGCGTCGACGACCATCCGGCGCCGATCGCCGAGCTGGAGCGTATCTACGGAATCCATCAGCTGCTGTTCGGCCAGACGCCCCGCGAGCAGTGGATCGAAGTCGACGACGAGCTGAGAGCCGAGATCGAGGACCGGCTTAGCTCACGCGGTTACCTCCAGACGCCACTGCTCGAGGCGTTCGACGCCTGGGTCGCGACGGAGAATCTCGAGGAGCGCGCGGATGGAATCGAGCGCATCGATCCGGTGGTGCTCGCAGCGTTACGAGAAGACGTCGTGGACTGACCGGAGAGCGAGCGCGCCGGGCGTCAGTGCACGCGCACTCGTGGATCGAGTGCGGCGTAGCAGACGTCGACGACGATGCTCGCAGCGACGATGAACGCGGAGGCGACAACCACGGTGCCGATGATCACAGGTAGGTCTTGGCTCGTCACCGAGCGGACCGCGAGGTCGCCGAGCCCGGGGAGCCCGAAGATGTTCTCGACGATGATCACGCCGCCGAGGAGGGTCCCCAGGTCGATGCCGAACTGGGTGACGACCGGTGTGACGGCGCTGCGCAGCCCGTGCCGGTAGACGACCCTGCGCTCGCGTAGCCCCTTCGCGCGGGCCGTCCGGATGTAGTCCTCACCCAACACGTCGAGCATCGAGCCGCGCGTGAGCCGCGAGTACAGCGCCGCGCTGACGAGGGCGATCGTGAACCAGGGCAAGAGGAGGTGTCGAGCCCACTCGAGCGGACTCTCGGTCAGCGGCACGTAGCCGCTTCCGGGGAAGAACTCGATCCCCGCCAGGTGGAGTCGGAAGAACAGGAAATAGAGGAAGAGCAGCCCGAGCAGGAAGGCGGGCATCGAGTAGAAGACGAGCGCCGTGACCGTCACGATTCGATCCGCCAGGGAACGCGGGCGAGTCGCGGCCAGCACGCCCGACGACACGCCGATGACGAGCCAGAGGACGGCCGCCCCGATCGCGAGCGAGAGGGTGACGGGAACTCGATCCCAGATCAGGCTCCGAACCGAGGTCGAGTTGTAGAACGAGTAGCCGACATCTCCGTGCATGAGGTTCCACATGTACATGCCGTACTGCTCGAGCACGGGCCGATCGAGACCGAGGCGGTGCTCGACGAGGGCGACCGTCTCCGGCGTCGCCTGCCGGCCTGCGATGAGGCGGGCGACGTTGCTCGGTGCGACGAAGAACATGACGAAGACGAGGGTCGCGATCACCCAGAGGACGACGAGCCCGAGCAGGATCCGGTGAATCAGGAAGCGCGCCACCCCTACCGCCTGAAGAGCCGCTCGCCCCGGGGATCGAAGGCGTCGCGGATGCTGTCGCCGAGAAGGTTGAACGAGAGCGTCGTGATCAACAGGGCGAAGCCGGGCAGCAGGACGAACCACCACGCGACGCGGTAGTAGTCGAGTGACTCCGCGAGCATGTTCCCCCAGGAAGGCGTGGGCGGGACGACGCCGAGCCCGAGGAACGAGAGCGTCGCCTCGAACACGATCGCCGCGGGGATGAGCAGCGTGAGGTAGACGAGCACCGGCGCGAGGAGGTTCGGGAAGATGTCGACCGCCATGATCCGCAGGTCGCTCGCGCCGAGGGATCGTGCCGCGTCGATGTACTCCTTCTCCTTGATGGAGAGCGTCTGACCGCGCACGACCCGACCCACCGCGGCCCAGCTGAAGAACGCGATGATGCCGATCGCCACCTCGAGACTGGGGCCGACGATCGAGACCAGTGCAATCGCGAAGAGCAGGAACGGGAACGACAGCACGACGTCCATGAAGCGTGCGAGGAAGCTGTCCAGCGCACCCCCGAAGTAGCCGGCGGCGAGCCCGACGACGACCCCGATGCACACGGCGACGGACGCCGCGACGACGCCGGCCAGCAGCGAGATCCGAGCACCGTAGGCCACGCGGACGAGGAGGTCTCGGCCGAGGTCGTCCGTCCCGAACGGGAACTGCGAGCTCGGCCCCCGCGGCAGGCCCTGAGGGGTCAGTCCCGTGTCCAGGTACTGGTCGTTCGGTGTGTGCCCCACCAGATCGGCGATGACCGGTGCCAGGATCGCGACGAGCGCCATCAGCGCGATCACGACGGCGCACGCGATCGCCACGGGGTCCCGCTTGAGCCTCGCCCACGCGAGCTGCCAGGAGCTCCGACCTTCGATCGCGTCGGGCCCCGGCCCCGCAGGCGGAGTGCCGAGCCGTTCGAGCTCCGTGACGACCTGACTCACGTCGGAGCCTCTCGCTCGGATCCGCGCGTGAGCTCCTCGCCGGGCTCGACGGGATAGTGGCAGGCGGTCGAGTGCCCGAGCGAGTCCGCGGGCTTCCTCTCCAGCCTCGGCTCGTCCTCGCTGCAGCGTTGCCGCGCCTTCGGACACCGCGGATGGAACGCGCATCCCGGCGGAGGATCGATCGGGGAAGGAACGTCGCTGCCCAGCATGATCCGCTGCTTCCGCGCGCCTCCGTTCCCGTCGATCGCCGGCACCGCCGAGAGCAGGGCGTTCGTGTACGGGTGTCGTGGCCGGGAGAAGAGCTCCTCGGTCTCCGCGATCTCCACGACCTTGCCCAGGTACATGACGGCGATCCGATCGCTGACGTGGCGAACGACCGAGAGATCGTGCGCGATGAAGACGTACGTGAGGTCGAGGTCGCGCTGGAGGTCGGCGAGGAGGTTGACGATCTGCGCCTGGATCGAGACGTCGAGGGCCGAGACGGGCTCGTCGCACACGATCAGCTTGGGGTGGAGCGCGAGGGCCCGTGCGACTCCGATCCGTTGACGCTGGCCCCCTGAGAACTCCGCGGGAAAGCGGTTGTAGTGCTCGGGATTGAGACCAACGAGCTCCATCAGCTCCTGGACGAGTCGCTTTCTCTCTGCCCGACCGGCGACCCGGTGGATCGTGAACGGATCGGCGATGATCGAGCCGACGCGCCGCCGCGGGTTGAGTGCGCCGTAGGGATCCTGGAAGATCATCTGCATCTGGCGTCGGTACGGGCGCAGGCGGCGGCGCGAGAGCCCGGTGATGTCGTCGCCGTCGAAGATCACGCGCCCCGAGGTCAAGTCGTAGAGCCGCGTGATGCAGCGCGCGAGCGTCGACTTGCCGCAGCCGCTCTCGCCTACGACGCCGAGCGTCTCGCCGCGACGGACGTCGAGGCTGACTCCGTCGACCGCCCGCACCTCCTCCCGAGCACGGCCGAACAGCCGCTCGGACGGGACCGGGAAGCGCTTGACGAGGCCTTCGACGCGGACGAGCACGTCGCCCTCGTCCGGTCCCGGACGGGACACGGCCAGCGTGGCGCTCACGATGCTGTTCTCGCGGGCTCGGCGTCGAGGCCGACGCGATCGGTGGGCAGCCAGCACGCTGAGATATGGCCTTGTCCGCCGACGACTTCGCGCAGTGGCGGCGTCTCGCTCCGGCAGCGGTCCATGACGTGACGGCACCGGGGATGGAACGGGCAGGCCGCCGGCGGATGGACGAGGCTGGGAGGGCGGCCCGGAATCGCCACGAGTCGATCCTTGGCGCCGCTCTGGCTCGGAAGTGCCTCGATCAGCCCCTTCGTGTACGGATGGTGGGGTTGCCCATACAGCGTGCGGCGGTCCCCGTGCTCCATCACCCGACCCGCGTACATGACGAGGACGTCGTCCGCGAGGTCGGCGAGAACGCCGAGATCGTGCGTGATCGCGATGATCGCCGTGTCGAACTCGGCCTGCAGCGTCCTCATGAGCTCGACGATCTGCGCCTGGACGGTGACGTCCAGCGCGGTCGTGGGCTCGTCCGCGATCAGGAGCTTCGGGTTGAGCGCCAGCGCCATCGCGATCAGCGCGCGCTGTCGCATGCCGCCGGAGAACTGGTGCGGATACGCGTCGACCCGGCTCTCGGGCTGGGGGATGCCGACTCTGCGCAGGAGCTCGATCGCCTTCTGCCTGGCGTCGTGCTTGGAGATCTGTTCGTGCGCCCGAATCGCCTCGACGATCTGCCATCCCACCCGGTACAGCGGGTGGAGGCTCGAGAGCGGATCCTGGAAGATCAGCGCGACCTCGGCGCCGCGTACGTGCCGAAGCTGCTCGGCGCTCAGGCCGAGGAGATCCCGACCCTCGAAGAACACGTGCCCGGAGACGCGGGCGCCCTCCGTCAGCCCGAGGATCGTCTGGGCGGCGACGCTCTTGCCCGACCCCGACTCGCCGACGATCCCGAGCGTTCGCCCGCGGTCGACCTCGAACGAGATCCCGCGTACGGCCTGCACGATGCCGTCGGCCGAGGAGAAGGATACGGACAGGTCCTGAACCTCGAGCAGCGGCATGTCGCCACGCTACTCGCTGCGCAGACCGGTCATCCAGCTCTCGACCTCGTCCGGGCGACGCGGCAGGCGTTCGGACAGGACGCGGCAGCCGCTCTCCGTGACGAGGACGTCGTCCTCGATCCGGACTCCCACTCCGCGAAGCCGCTCCGGGACGGTGAGGTCGTGGGACTGAAGATAGACGCCCGGCTCGACGGTGAGCACGTTCCCGCGCTCGAGGGCCCCGTCGAGGTACCTGTCCGAACGTGCGTCGGCGCAGTCGTGCACGTCGAGGCCGAGCATGTGGCCGGGCGCGCAGACGGTGTAGCGGCGGTGGAGCCCGGAGTCGTCGACCAGGGACTCGGCCGCCCTCACCGGTAAGAGGCCCCAGTCGGCGAGGCCTTCGGCGAGGACTGTGGAAGCTGCCCGACGGAACTCGCGAAACGGCGCGCCCGGTCGGACCGCTCCGAGGGCGGCCTCGTGAGCCGCGTTGACCAGCTCGAGCATCCTCCGCTGGTCCGGCGTGAACGTGCCGCCGAGCGGCAGCGTCCTCGTCAGATCCGCCGCATAGAGCGTGCGCGTCTCGACGCCTGCGTCCAGAAGGAGGAGCTCCTCTGGCTGGAGGAGGCCGTCGTTCCGCGTCCAGTGGAGGGTCGTCGCGTGCGCTCCGCTGGCCGCGATCGGGTTGAAGGCCGCATCGTTCCCGTCGATGCGGGCGCGCTGCACGAACACGCCTTCGACCCTTCGCTCGCCTCCCTCCGCGATCGCCGCAGGGAGGGCACGGACAACGTCCTCGAAGCCACGGATCGTTGCGTCGACCGCCTGCTGGATCTGCTCGACCTCCCAGTCGTCCTTGACGAGACGAAGCTCAGAGAGGAGCGCCCTGAGCTCGGCGTCGGGGTACGGATCGGCCGCTGCGACGAGGGCGTCGACCTCGGCGTCGATGCCGCGCCTCACGCGGGTCGCGACCGACGGATCGAGTGACGCCGTGAGCTCCCCGAGCGGGCGGCAGGGGATGCCGGCAGCCGCTTCGACCTCGGCGAGCGACGGCCGTGGCCCGACCCAGAGCTCGCCGTGGCGATCGTCTCGGAAGAAGTCGATCGTGCCCGGATCGGACGGCGGACGGACGAAGAGTGTCGCGTGATGCTCACCGGCGTCGGGCTCGAGGACGAGCACGCCACCGGGCGACTGGTCACCCGTCAGATAGACGTAGTCGCTCGACGGGCGGAACCGATACTCCTGACTGTTCCCGCGAAGACGAGGCTGACCGGACGGCACCACGAGCCGCTCCCCAGGGAGACTCCGAGACAGCCTGTGGCGCCGCGGCGCGCATCGTGCGGCGAGGTCGTGTGCGTCGACGTCGGCGCGCTCCGCCACGATCCATCCCTGTCGTAGGAACGCATCAAGGGCCGGCGAGACCGGCAGATCG
>JBOHBB010000193.1:0-3839 GCA_050698135.1 Gaiellaceae bacterium | reverse complement strand
GGGCGGGGACGACCACGACGACGTCCGGCGAGTCCGGTCTTTCGCTCGCCCAGGGAGCCGAGCTGAACGACGTGGGGTTCGCCCGCATGCAGGCGGGCGACTACGACGGCGCCCTGCCGCCGCTCGTCCGCGCCGTCGAGGCGCTGAGAGGATCGGGGTCGCTTACCGAGGCCTACGCGCGCTACAACCTCGCGTTCACGCGCTTCGCGCTCGGGCACTGCACCGGCGTGCTCACCCCGCTCGTGCGCTCGGAGGCGATCCAGGGACAGCGGGACGAGATCGACGCGCTTCGGAGCGAGTGGAACCTTCGGTGTGCTCCGCCTCCCCCCGAGGACGACGGCGGCGGCAAGGGGAAGGGCAAGGGGCGCGGCCGCGGGAACGGCAACGACGACTAGTCGTCAGCCGATCTGCGCGAAGATCTCGTCGTGCTCGGGGAAGCGGCCTTCGGCCTGCTTCGAGAAGAGCATCCGCCCGTCGTCCAGGACGTCGAACTGGCCCTTCCCGCCCGGGATCGCCGTCGCGGCGACGCCCAGCTTCTCGGTGATCTCGCCCGCGAGACTCGCGGCGCGTACGTCGTAGCCGCTTCAGGTGGGGCAGTAGTAGACCTCGACCGCCACGGCCGAGACTCTACCCATGGGGTGGCTCAGTACAGGTCGAAGTCCCCCGCGAGGATGCGGTCGAGTCGCCCGGTCCGGTACCCACGACCCGAATCGCGCACGAGCGGCGCCCGGCCGGGCCGATACCGCCTGACGATGTGGGCCGGCGCGCCCGCCTCGTCGGCTGCCGCGAGCGCGCCACGGGTGAGCTCGGCGCTCCCCGCCGCCGGCCCGGGGGCGAGGGCGACGACCTGGACCCGAACCTGCTCACGATCGACGATGCGGTCTCCGTCGTGGCCGCTCCCGTCCACCTGCTCCAGCACGTGCAGACCGGCCTCGCCGCCAAGGATCTCGCCGCAGCCGAGCCCGGAGACCGCGAGCAGGTGCTCGCCGGAAGGGGCGTCGAGGCGGTCGAGGTGCATGCCCCGCTTCCGCGCCCACCCGACGTACATCTCGGCGAGGAGCGCGGCGAACGGCTCGGCCTCGGCGCCGCGATCGGACCCCGACGCTCGGAGGTGTACGTAGACGTCCGTCGGCGAGCCCGCCGCGATCCCGGCCACCGCACGGTCGAGGACGTACAGCCGATTGGCCAGGAGCTCGACGAGCTCGGCGTTCGCGTCGCCGCCGGGCCGCATGCTGCGCCTGAGCCTGGCCCCGAGGCGCTCCGCCGTCGCTTCGGCCGCAGCGAGCCGATCGAGGTACTCGGCCTCGGCGAGGATGACGAAGCGGTCCTCGCGCTCCCAGAACCCGGGCTCCGAGACGACGGACAGCGCGTGGCCCTTGCGCACCTGCAGGTCCGCCACGGCGGCCGCCACCCGCGCGAGCTCGTCGAGGACGAAGCCAACGGACGCCGCGTCCCCGCGCGCTCCCCGGGCGACCCCTCGCAGGTCGAGCGCCGCAGGCTCCTCGAGCTCCACGCGCTCCGGCTCGGCGTCCGGGTCGACGAAGGCGACCTCGATGCGGTCGCCCTCGGCGGCCGTCACGAACAGGAACTGGTCGCCCTCGGGCACGGACTGCTCGACGATCGCGGCGGCGAGCGGCGCGAGCAGGTATCGCTCGAGCGCCCGCTTCAGTGGCCGGGCGCCGAGCTCCGGGCTGAACCCCTTGTCGATGAGGAACGCGTACGCGGAGTCGTCCACCTCCACCGCCCAGGGCCGGCCGCGGAGGCCGCGTCGCGCGAGCGCGTCGGCGAGCTCCTTGTCGAGGAGCGCCCGCATCGCCGAGCGCTCGAACGGCCGGAAGACGACGATGCGGTCGAGCCGGTTCCGGAACTCGGGGCGGAAGGAGCTCTGGATCGCGCGCTCGATCCCCGCGCTCGAGAACGTGCGCGCGGAGGGCTCGAACCCGACGCTCGGTCCCCGGGCGAGCGGTGAGCCGATGTTCGAGGTGAGCACGATCACGCAGCGCCGGAAGTCGACCACCCGGCCCTGCAGGTCGGTGAGGCGGCCGTCGTCGAAGACTTGCAGGAAGAGGTCCCAGATCGGCTGGGCGGCCTTCTCGAACTCGTCGAGCAGGACGACCGCGAACGGGTCCTTGCGAACCGAGGAGACGAGGGCCGCGCCCCGTGCCTCCTGAGACGTGTCCGAGAGGAGCCGTTCGAGCGACTCCGGGGTCTGGTACTCGCTCATGTCGAGGCGCACGAGCCGCTCGGGCGATCCGAACAGGAACTCAGCGAGCGACTTCGCGATCTCGGTCTTGCCCGTGCCCGTCGGCCCGACGAAGAGGAAGACGCCGAGCGGGCGCGTCGGGTCCGTGACGCCTGCCTTGATCATCGCGATCCGCTCGACGACGCAGTCCACGGCCTCGGGCTGCTCGAGCACGCGGCGCTCGAAGAACGCCCGCACCTCCGCGAGGGGGAGCGCGGCGTCCGGGTCGAGGAGAGCGAGCGGAAGGCCCGATCCTGCCGCGAGCGTCGCGAGCACGTCGGCGCCGCCGAAGCTCTCGGCGCCCTGCTCCACTGCCTCGACAGCGGTCGCGGTGAGGAGTCGCAGCAGGTTTCCGGGCGGTGCGATCCCGGGCAGGAACTGCTGGGCCAGCTCGAACGACTCGGCAAGCGTCTCGTCGTCGGTCCCGATCTCGAGCGCACCCTGCTCGAGTGCGTGCTTCGCCACTGCGATGGTGTCGGCCTCGTCGAGCGGGCGCACGCGCACGATCTCGAAGGCGCTCGCGACCCGCGGCCGGGCGGCGACGAGGAGCTCGAGCGCGGTCGGCGTCGCCTCCGCGAGGAGGGTGATAGCCCCGGACTCGACGTGCGGCAGCAGCGCGTCCAGGAGCCCCTGCGGGCTGCGCATGTGCTGTCCGGCGAAGAGCGTCTCCTGGAGCTCCGGCAGGACCCAGACGACGTCCTGGCCGGCGACCGACTCGACGAGCGTCTTCACCCGGCCCTCGAGCTCGCCGATGTAGATCGCGCCCGCGTTCAGCTGTGCCGCGGTCGTCTCGAAGACGGTCGGCTCGGATGCGAGCCGGTCGAGGGCGGCACGGGCGAGCGCAGTCTTCCCGACCCCGTGCTCCCCCACGAGCAGCACGGAGCGCGGAGGGGTCTGGTCGAGCGCCGACACGACGAGCTCCACGAGCTCGCGCCTCCGGCCGGCCAGGAAAGCTGCCGGCCGGTCGAACGGCGGCTCCCAGATCCGCCCGACGCTGGCGAGGTTCCGGGCTGCGCGCCACTCCTCGAACGCCGCCCGGAACTCTGGCCCGAGCTCGTCCTCCCAGCGGTCGACGAACGACTCGACCTCCTCGGCGTCCTTGATCGACACTCCCTCGAACGTGCTCGCGTCGATCTGCTCGCCCGCGGCGCGGCGTGCGCGCACGAACTCGACGATCAAGTCGTGGCGCATCGACTCGAGCATCGGCAGCACCGAGGGGATCGCAGGCTGCGTCGCATGCTTCGCGAGCGCGCGCAGCAGGAATGCGTCCTCGACGTTGGACGGCCGCGCCGGGTGCCGCATCGCCCAGGAGACCCACTCCTCGGGGACGTCGTCGCGCTCGGCGAGGGCCGCGAGCGCCATCGAGGCGACCCAGCCGCTCGGGTCGCGGGTCATCGGCACCACGGTCTCCACGGGCGTCTCCTCGTCTGCGAGCTCCTCGACACTGCGCTGGAACGCGGGTTGCGCCTCGAGCGCCTCGGGCGTCATCTCCCACCAGTGGAGCTCGGCCAGCAGCTCGGCGGCAGCCGCGCGCGCGCCGCCGCCTTCGAGCTCGTCGTCGAAGTCCCACTCGTCGGCGCCCGAGCGGTTCTCGACC
>JBOHBB010000192.1:0-4887 GCA_050698135.1 Gaiellaceae bacterium | reverse complement strand
GGATCCTCTCGGTGGGCCGGCCGGTCGTCGTCAGCGCCGAGGACGAGAGCGAGACGGCGCGGCTCGTGCGCGAGGTCGGGTGCGGGATCGTGATCCCGCCGGCGCGGCCCGACCTGCTCGCACGGGGGATACGGGAGGCCGCCGAAGGCGCTCACGACCTCGCCGAGATGGGACGGCGTGGCCGCGCGTACGTCGAGCGCGAGGCCGACCGCGTCGTCGCCATGGAGCGCTACCGGGCGCTCGTACGGGAGCTCGTGCGGTCCTGACGGCGGGGCGGTCGTCCACCGGCGCGCCCCTACAATCGCGCGCGTGATCGGCAGGGTCGTCTTCTGGGGCTCGCTCGGTGCGCTCGCGTGGACGCACGCCGGGTATCCGGCTTCGATAGGGCTGCTCGCGCGACTGCGCCCGCGCCAGGTCGCGCGCGAGGACGTCACCCCGTCGGTGGCCGTCGTCGTCTCCGCCCACGACGAGGAAGCCGTGATCGGCCGTCGCGTCGAGAATCTCCTCGAGCTCGACTACCCGCCGGAGCTGCTCGAGATCGTCGTCGCCTCGGACGGATCGACCGACCGCACGGACGAGATCGTCGAGGAGATCGCGGCCGGCGAGCCGCGCGTGCGCCTTCTGCGCTGCCCGCGCGAGGGGAAGGTCGCCGCCCAGCACCGCTCGGTGCGGGAGACCGCGAGCGACGTTCTCGCCTTCACGGACGCGAACACCGCGTGGAGGCCGGACGCCCTGCGCAAGCTCGTGCGCAACCTCGCCGACGGCCGGGTTGGTTACGTCTGCGGCCAGCTCCGCCTCGAGTCGCCCGACGGTGCCAACCTCGAGGGCCTCTACTGGCGCTACGAGGTGTGGGTGCGCGAGCAGGAGTCGGCGACGGGCTCGATCACGGCCGGGAACGGCGCCATCTACGCCGTCCGCCGCGACGCGTACGTCGAGGACGACCCGAAGTTCGGCCACGACTTCGGGTTCCCGTACTCGATGGAGCAGGCAGGCCTGCGGGCGGTCTACGACCCGGAGGCGGTCGCTGTCGAGAAGGCGGCGAGCGAGCCGGAGGACGAGTACGGGCGCAAGGTCCGGACGATCGCGCGCTCCTGGGGTCACATCCTCACCGGCCGGATGTTCCGGCCCACCCGGCCGCTCTACCTCGCGGAGCTCGTCTCTCACCGAGTGCTGCGCTACTCGAGCGGTCTGCTCCACGTCCTGCTCGTCGCATCGAACGTCGCCGTGCTCGGCCGCGGGCTGTTCTACCGCCTCTTCCTCGTGCTGCAGCTCGGCGGCCTCGCGCTCGCGGTCGCGGGGAAGGCGCGCCTGCCGATCCCCGGCGCGCGGCTCGCGCACTACTACTACGTCGTGACGAAGGCGACCCTGGCAGGGCTGGTTCGCTATCTGCGGACCGGGACGCCACAGACCTGGGACAAGGCGAAGGGCACGCGGTGAACCGCGCAGCCGACGTCGTGCTCGCCGGCACCGGGCTCGTGCTGACGAGCCCGCTGCTCGGCCTCGCCGCACTCGCGGTGAAGCTCGAGGACGGCGGCCCCGTCCTCTATCGCCAGACCCGGGTCGGAAGAGGGGGCGAGGACTTCGAGCTACTCAAGCTGCGGACGATGGTCGTCGGCGCCGAGAAGATCGGAGCCGGCTTCGCGGTCGACGAGGGCGACCCGCGCATCACCCGGCTCGGGCGCCTGCTGCGAAGGACGTCCATGGACGAGCTTCCCCAGCTCTGGAACGTGCTCCGCGGGGACATGAGTGTCATCGGCCCGCGGCCGACGCTCCGCTACCAGGTCGAGCGCTACGACGAGCGCCAGCGGCGCCGGCTCGACGTCAAGCCGGGCCTCACCGGCTGGGCGCAAGTGCACGGCCGGGCCGCGCTCCCGTGGTCGGAGCGGATCGAGCTCGACGTGTGGTACGTCGAGCACCGCTCGGCACGGGTCGACCTCCGGATCCTCCTGCGGACCCCGCTCGCGCTCTTCCGTGGCACCTACCGAGGCGCGACCGGCGGCTGGCGCTAGTGGCGGCGACCCTCACTTCGCCCTCGGGTCAGATGAGCCCCTTCGCCTCGAGCAGCGACCGGTAGAGCCGGTCGACGTCGTCGACGAGACGCGCGACGGAGTACCTCCCGAGCACGCGTGAGCGCCCCGCGGCGCCGAGCTGTGCCCGTAGCGCGGGCTCTCCGGCGAGTCGGGAGAGCCTCTCCGCGGCGCCCTCGACGTCGCCTGCCTCGACGAGGTACCCGTCGACGCCGTCGCGGACGACGTCGGGGACGCCGCCGACGCGGTTCGCGACCACGGGCGTCCCGGACGCGAGCGACTCGATCGCGCTGACCGGCGTCCCTTCGTTCACGGAAGGAAGGAGGAACGAGTCGAACAGCCGGTAGTAGCCGGCGACGTCCTCCTGGTACCCGACGAAGAAGCAGTTGCGCGCGATCCCGAGGTCGTGCGCCACCTGCTCCAGGCGCCCGCGGTCGGGGCCGTCGCCGACGAGGCACAGCACCGCGTCGACCCCCCGGTCGCGCGTGGCGCGGAGGATCTCGAGCGTCGAGGTCGTGTCCTTCACCCCGGTCATGCGGCCGACCCAGCCGACGACGAACGCATCTTCCGGGATTCCGTACAGCTGCCGGTAGTCGAGGTCCGCGGTGGGATCCCCGAGCCGCTCCTCGAGCGGGATCCCGAGCCGGATCACCGCGAACTTCTCCGGCGGCGCCACCCCGAGCTCGACGAGCTCGTCCCGCACCTCCGGGCTCACCGCGACGAGGGCGTCCGACACGCGCGCGAGCGCCCGCTCCACCTCGCGGAAGAACGCGGTCCGGCTCGTCCCGAAGTACCCCTTGAGCACGTGCCCGTGGAAGGTGTGGAGGACGACCGGAGGCCGCGCGCTCCCCGCGAGCAGGGCCGCAGCGCGCCCGATCGCGCCCGCCTTCGCCGTGTGCGTGTGCAGGATGTGCGGCCGCTCGTCGCGGACGATCTGCGCGAGCCTCTGGATCGAGCGGGCGTCGTGGCGGAGGGACACCTCCCGCTCCATCTCGGGGACGCTCATGATCCCGACCCCGAGACGCTGAGCGACGAAGGCCATCGAGTCCTCTCCGCGCGCGAGGCTCCCCGCGACGAGCGACGTGTGGTACCCGCGGGTCTCGAGCCCGGCGGCGAGGTTCGCGACGTGGATCGCGGGGCCTCCCATGTTGAGGCGGGCGATGACGCGGAGGACGCGGATCTGCTCGGGCACGGCGTCTCACGTTAGCCGGGTGTCGCCGGACTCCTCCGGCGGACGCACGGGCGGTGAGTACGCTCTTCGCTCGTGACAGTGGTTCTCCTGACCTGCGCTGGGCAGCGCGTCGACATCGTGCGGGCGTTTCGAGACGCCGGAGCCGTCGCGCTGGCGGCCGACGCGGACCCGCTGGCGCCGGCCCTGTACCACGCGGACCGGCAGGCGATCGTGCCCCGCATCGCCAACCCCGGCTACGTCGACGCGCTCGCCGGTCTCGTGCGCGAGCACGACGTTCGCCTCGTCGTCCCGCTCAACGACCTCGACCACCCGGTGCTGGCTCGCGCCCGCGACGCCCTCGCGCCGGCGCTCCTGCTGCTGCCCGAGGCGGAGGTCTGTGACCGCATGTCGGACAAGTTCGAGGCGCACCTGTTCTTTCTCGAGCACGGGATTCCGTCGCCTCGTAGCTGGACGCCGGACGAGGTGCCCGGCGACGCTCGCTACCCGCTCCTCGTCAAGGCCCGCCAGGGCTTCGGCTCCCGCCACATCTACCGCGCCGACGACGTCGAGCAACTTGACTTCTTCCTCCGCTATACGACCGCGGAGTCGTTCGTCCAGGAGCGCTGCTCGGGGGAGGAGTTCTCGATCGACGTGCTCTGCGACATGGAAGGCCGCTGCCTGAACGCGATCCCGCGCACGATGCTCCTGTCGAAGGGGGGCGAGTCGATCAAGGGCGCGTCGATCCAGGACCGCGAGCTGATCGAGCACGGCGCTCACGTCGCCGAGACGGTCGGGATCAAGGGCCCGGCGAACGTGCAGTGCTTCCGCGAGCCCGACGGCAGCCTCCCGGTCACCGACGTGAACACGCGCTTCGGTGGTGGCTTCCCGCTCCCGCTCGCGGCCGGCGGCCGCTATCCGGAGCTCGCCCTCGCGCTCGCCCGCGGCGAGCGGCCCGAGCCGCGTCTCGGCGACTTCGAGGAAGGCGTCCTCATGACGCGCTTTTTCTCCGAGGTCTGCCTGCGGCGGGACGGCGACGGCTCCCTGCGCCCGCTGCCCTAGCATTCCGGCCGATGCGCTACGTCGTCACCGGCGCAGCCGGGTTCATCGGGTCGCACCTTCTGCGCGCGCTCCTCGAGCGCGGCCACGACGCGACCGGCTGGGACGCCTTCACCGACTACTACGACCCCGCCCTCAAGGAGGAGAACGCACGCGGGCTCCCGGTCGAGCGCCTCGACCTCGTCGACGGCGTCCTCGACCTCGAGGGAGTGGACGGCGTCTTCCACCTCGCCGGGCAGCCGGGCGTTCGGAGCTTCGGCAGCGTGTTCCCGACGTACGTCCGCCAGAACGTCCTCGCCAGCCAGCGCCTCTTCGAGGCCGCGGTCGCAGCGGGTGCCCGCACCGTGCTCGCGTCGTCGTCCTCGATCTACGGCGACGCCGCCTCCTTCCCGACTCCGGAGGACACGGTGGCCCGGCCGCTGTCGCCGTACGGGATCACGAAGCTCGCGTGCGAGCACCTCATCTCGGCGTACGCACGGGAGTTCGGTCTCGGGGCGGTCACCCTTCGCTACTTCACGATCTACGGGCCGCGGCAGCGGCCGGACATGGCGCTCGCGCGCATGGTCGCGTGCGTCGCCGAGGGCCGCCCGTTCGAGCTCTTCGGCGACGGGACGCAGTCGCGGAGCTTCACGT
>JBOHBB010000191.1:0-2081 GCA_050698135.1 Gaiellaceae bacterium | reverse complement strand
GCCGAGGTCGAGGTCCAGCCCGGCGACGACGCGGCCGCGCTGCGCGCGCACGCCGCCGCCCGCATCGACGACGCCGCCGACGAGGGTGCGGCGATCTCGTGGGTCGGGGCGGACAGGCCTGTGCTCGTGCTGCCCGGCGCGAGCGCCGCCGACGCGCAGAGCATCGTCGCCGTCCTGCAGGCATCGCTCGAGGTGCGGCCACCCGGGCACGAGGGCGGCCGGGTCGCCTTCTCGGCCGGGATCGCGGAGCTCGCGGCGGAAGGCGACGCTCCCGCGGTGCTTCGCCGCGCGGAAGAGGCGCTCGCGCGGGCACGGCGAGCAGGCGCGGGCACCGTGACGATCTCCTCCGGCACCGACGCCGGCGCCTGACGAGACGCCTCGCCCCAAACGCTCGAGCAAGGCCTGGTCGGCGTCCAGTTGCCTGAGTACAGTGCGGCGGGGTAGCTCGTTCGAGTGCTTGCAATCCCCCGAAAGCGTGAGTACAACGAGAATCGTCCCCTGGGGAGGAGTGGGTTGAGGACGTGGTGCTGACTGCGGTGATCGTCGTCGCGATCCTGGCTCTGGCGAGCGCGCTGGTGGCCGGGCTCATCGTGCGTCGCCGCGCCCCCTCGCCCGAGCCCACGCGCGAGCTCGTCGAGGCGGTCAGCGCGATGCGGGTGAAGATGGACGCGCTCTCGCAGGACCTCTCCGACGCGCTCGAGCGGTCGGAGCGGGAGAGCCGCAGGAATCGGCTCTTCGGCGAGCTCGGCGGCTCGATCGACCTCGAGGAGCTGATGGACCGCGTGCTCGACGCGGCGATGGAGATCCCCGGCTTCGACGCGGCGATGATGGTCGTCGAGCGGCAGGACGGCGCGCCGGCGGTCGTCACGCGCGGGATGACGGCGCAGGAGTCCGCGCGCCCTCCGACATCGGGTGTCGCGGGCGCGCTCCCCGGGACGATCACGGTGAGCTACCGCTACGGCCGGGATCGGGACGCGCCGGACAACGAGCTGATCCGCGGCGGCGCGTTCGTCCCCCTGATGGGCCGCGAGCTGCGGCCGGTCGGGACGCTCTCACTCTTCTGGCGATCGAGCGAGCACGAGCCCGCCGCCGAGGCCATCGAGCAGGCGGAGGGCCTCGCCGAGAGCTGCATCGCGGCGATCGAGAACGCCCGCAGGTACGGCGAGGCCCGCAAGCTCGCGGAGACCGACGCGCTCACGGGCCTCTTCAACCAGCGGTTCTTCCACGAGACGCTTCGCCGGGAGGTCATGCGTGCGCACCGTTACCAGCGCAAGCTGACCCTCATCGTCTTCGACCTCGACGACTTCAAGTCGATCAACGACCAGATCGGGCACCTCGCCGGCGACCGCGTCCTCGCCCAGGCGGCCGACCGGCTCCGCGAGGCGGTCCGGTCCGTCGACGTCGCCTGCCGGATCGGAGGCGACGAGTTCGCCGTGATCATGCCCGAGTCGTCCGCGGAGGACGGCGAGCAGCTCTACGGCCGCGTGCACAACTCGATGCGGGGGACCGTCCTCGGGACCGACGAGGAGCGGCTGCGCATCTCCGGCGGCATCGCGGAGCTGCAGCACGGCGACACCGCCGCGAGCCTCTTCGAGCGAGCCGACGGGGCCCTGTACAGGGCGAAGGAGCTCGGGAAGGACCGCGCGGACGTCTCCAGGACCACCGAAGGCCTGTAGCCGCGGGGCGACTCGCAGCTACCCGCCGCGGCGGGCGACGAGGCGCAGGCGCTGCGTCGGCGTGTCGGCGCCGACCGCGTCCTCGACCGTCACCGCGACGGTAGCCCCCTCCGGCACCGGGCGGGTCAGCGACACGATCCTCTCGCTGCCCGAGAAGAGAGCGTCGGGATCCGGTGCGCCTCCGGCCGGGCCGACGACCCACGCCTCGTGGGTCTTTCCCGCCGGGGCCGGCTCGAGACCGCGCAGGACGAGCACGCCACGCCCGCCGCTCCCGACCGCGAGGACGAGCGTGCCCGCCGACCCCGCGAAGGGGATGCGCTCGGTGCTCGGCTTCGACAGGAGCGCGATCGCCTGCCGCGCGTCGCGCGCGGCACCCTCCGACGCCGTGCCCGAGCCGTCCTCGAG
>JBOHBB010000190.1:0-2337 GCA_050698135.1 Gaiellaceae bacterium | reverse complement strand
CCCCAGGGGCCACCCAGGGGGCACCACATGAGCATCGACGGCACTCCCGACATACCCGTCCCGCGCAACCATGCGGATTCCGCAGAGCGATGCGCCTGAAAATGGGCCCGCCTGGACTCGAACCAGGGACCAACCGATTATGAGTCGGCTGCTCTAACCAGCTGAGCTACGGGCCCGCGACGATCAGCGTAACGGACGGTTCCGCCCGGCCGACCTTGCGCGCTGCTGACACAATGTGGGGCGGCGTGGAGACCTTCCAGTCGGAGTCGCAGCTTCGTACCGCCGGCGGGCTGACCGTTACGGACATCACCGAAGAGGTGCAGGACATCGTCCGCCAGAGCGGCATCCTCGACGGTGTCTGCGCTGTCTATTCACCGCACACCACGTGCTCCGTGCGCGTGAACGAGTGGGAGCGCGGGTTCCTCGAGGACTTCGCCGTGCTCCTCAAACGCCTCGTCCCGTCCGAGCACTACTACGCCCACGACGACTGGGACCGCCGCACGGAGAACGTCTGCGAGGAGGACATGGAGGTCGGCAACGGCCACGCGCACTGCATGTCGATGCTCCTCGGCCCTGCGGGCGAGTCGATCCCGGTCCGTGGGGGCGAGCTCCAGCTCGGACAATGGCAGCGCATCCTCTTCATGGAGCTCGACCGCGAGCGCGACCGGCGCTGGACCGTCCAGGTCGTCGGCGTCTGAGCGCTACTCGGGAGTGACGTAGGCGGCGGTGAGGCCGCCGTCCACGACGAACGTCGCTCCGTTCACGAACGACGACTCGTCGCTCGCGAGGAAGAGCGCCGCGTTCACGACCTCGCGAGGCTTCCCCAGGCGTCCGGTCGGCCAGTGGACCTGGCGGCGCGCGAACGCCGCCGGGTCGTCGCCGTAGATCGCGAGCAGGAGCGGGGTCTCGACGGGGCCCGGGCAGAGCGCGTTGACGCGCACGCCCTCGCGCGCGAACTGCACGGCGAGCTCACGGCTCATCGCGAGCACGGCCCCCTTCGACGCCGTGTACGAGATCTGGGACGTCGCGGCCCCGAGGATCGCGACGAAGGAGGCGACGTTGATCACCGAGCCGCCGCCACGCCGCAGGAGGTGCGGGATCCCGTGCTTGCAGCAGAGAAAGACGCCCTTCGCGTTCACGTCCTGGACGCGCTGCCACGCCTCGACGCTCGTGTCGAGGACGGACGCGTCGTCGGCCGGCGAGATGCCGGCGTTGTTGTAGAGGACGTCGACGCCGCCGAACCGCTCCGCGGCCGACGCGTACAGCGCCTCGACTTCGAGCTCATCGACGACGTTCACGCGGAATGCGAGCGCGTCCCCGGAGCAGAGCGAGGCGGTCTCCTCCGCGAGCTCCTGGTCGACGTCGGCGGCGCAGACCAGCGCGCCCTCGGCACTGAAGACGACCGCGGCCTCGCGGCCCATCCCGCCCCCCGCGCCCGTGATAACGCACGCCTTCCCGTCCAGCCTGCCCACTAGGCCTCCTCCGTCTGGATGAACACGGTCTTGACCTCCGAGTACCCGTCGAGCGCCTGCATGCCGAGCTCGCGACCGAACCCGGACTGCTTGAAGCCGCCGAACGGCGTCTGCACGCGGACCGACGAGTTCGAGTTCACCGAGAGGACGCCCGTCTCGAGCGCACGCGCAACGCGGAGCGCCCTGGCCCCGTCGCGCGTCCAGATCGAGCCGGAGAGGCCGTACGGCGTGTCGTTTGCGATCCGGATCGCGTCCGCCTCGTCGGAGAACGGGATGACCGCCGCGACCGGGCCGAACACCTCCTCGCGCGCGATGGGATCGTCGTTCGTGGCCTCGACGAGCGTGCACGGGAACCAGAACCCAGGGGGGTCGGGGACCTCGCCCCGGAAGGCGCTCGGAGTCCCGTCGACGTACGACGCGACCGCCTCGCGTTGCTGGGCCGAGATCAGCGGCCCCATCTCCGTCGACTCGTCGGCGGGGTCGCCGACCTTCACGCCGCGCGTCGCGTCGACGAGGAGCTCGAGGAAGCGGTCGTACGCGGAGCGCTCGACGAGGACGCGGGAGCGCGCGCAGCAGTCCTGTCCCGCATGGTCGAAGACCGCGTAGGGCGCGAGCGCGGCCGCTCGCTCGAGGTCTGCGTCGGCGAAGACGACGTTCGCGGACTTGCCGCCGAGCTCGAGCGTGACCCGCTTGATCGTGCCGGCGGCGCCCTGCATGACGAGGCGTCCGACCTCGGTGGAGCCGGTGAAGCCGATCTTCGCGACGTCCGGATGCTCGATCAGCCGCTGGCCGACGACGGAGCCCTTGCCGACCAGCACGTTGACGACCCCCTCCGGGATCCCCGCCTCGAGCACGAGCTCCGAGA
>JBOHBB010000189.1:0-5157 GCA_050698135.1 Gaiellaceae bacterium | reverse complement strand
CCGACGGCCTGCTCGTCGTGCCGCCGGAGGGCGAGCTGGACTTTCTCCACCCGCTCCCGGTCGAACGGCTCTGGGGCGTTGGTGCGGTGACTGCCGCCAAGCTCCGCAGCCGGGGGATCACGACGGTTGGCCAGGTGGCTCGCCTCGCCGAGGCGACCCTAGTGTCGATGGTCGGACGGGCGGCAGGACGGCAGCTGCACGCTCTTGCCAACAACCGCGATCCGCGCCCGGTGCAAGTGCGCCGCCGCCGGCGCTCAATCGGATCACAGCGGGCGCTGGGCCGTTCGCCGAGATCGCACGACGACGTCGACGCCGTCGTCATCGGGCTGGTCGACCGCGTCACGCGCCGGATGCGTGCTGCCGGCCGGGTCGGTCGCACGGTCATCCTCCGGCTGCGCTTCGACGACTTCTCGCGAGCGACGCGGTCGTACACCCTCCCCTGGTCAACCGCCGAGACGCAGATGATCCTGGCGACGGCGAGAGGGCTCCTCGCGACGGCCATGCCCCTGATCGAGCGTCGCGGCCTCACGCTCGTCGGTGTGACGGTCAGCAACCTCGACAACGAACGCGCCGTCCAGCTCACGCTGCCGTTCGACTGTCACGGCCACGCTCTCGACGCCGCGCTCGACGAGATTCGCGACCGCTTCGGGGTGGCAGCCGTGACCCGCGCGGTCCTGCTCGGCCGCGACCAGGGACTGGTGGTGCCGCTGCTCCCGGACTAGATCGGTGGGATGTTCTGGTTGCGGCGCAGTAGGTTGTCCGGGTCGTACCGGCTCTTCAGGGCGCGGAGCCTCTCGAAGGCCTCGGCTCCGAACCCGGCCCGGACGCGCTCGATCGGCTCGTCGGCCTGCATGTAGTTGACGTAGCCGCCGCCGCTGAACGACCACGGCTCCATCGCTGCCGCCATGTCGCGCGCCCACGCGATGTACTGGTCATCGAGCGCCGGGTCGTCCCAAGTCGCCATCGCGCTGAGGTTGAAGGCCGCGCGGCGAAACCCGACCACGGCGGTAGAACCATCGGTGTCCTTCGGCGCGCCGTGCAGCGATTCGATCAGGAAACCGCCGGGCGGCCGGCCGAGCGCGACGAGGCCCTCGAGCAGCACCTCGATCAGCTCGTCCGGGAGCTCGCGCACGAAGTGGCCCTTCCAGTAGTGCCGGTTCTCGCCGTACGGCGAGTCGAAGAGCGTCTGCTGCTCGAGGAACGGGCGCTCGCGCACGTCGTCGCTCGCGAGCCCCGGCACCGACCGGAGCTCGCGCAGCTCCGCGGGGTCCGGGTCGGAGCCCGTGTAGCACGGCGCGACGACGAGCATCGGCGCCGCCGACTCGTCGAACGCGAGGACGACCTGACAGCTGAGGTCGCGCGGAGAGCCGGCGACGAGGTCGCGGAAGACGAGCAGGCCGTCCCGGACTCCTCTCCCGCGGTAGACGAAGAGGCCGCCGACAACCCGCTCGAGCGGGTGGAGGCGGAACTCGAGCCGTGTCGCGACGCCGAAGTTGCCGCCTCCACCGCGAAGCGCCCACAGGAGCTCGTCGTCCCCATCACCTCCGGCGCGAACCACACTTCCCTCCGGCGTGACGAGCTCGGCCCCGACGATGTTGTCGCAGGTCAGCCCGTACTGCGTCGTCAGGTGCCCGATGCCGCCGCCGAACGTGAGCCCGGCGACCCCGGTCGAGCCGACAACGCCTCCCGGGGTGACGAGTCCGAAAGCCTGCGTCGCGGCGTCGAAGTCGAGCCACGTCGCTCCGCCGTCCGCGCGCGCGATCCGCTCGGCGCCGTCGACCTCGACCCTCCGCATCGCCGAGAGGTCGATCACGAGCCCCCCGTCGAGGACGCAGTGCCCGGCCGGGTTGTGTCCGCCGCCGCGAACCGCGACCTCGAGGTCGTGCTGCCGCGCGAAGTCGAAGGCGGCGGCGACGTCGCTCCGTCCGTGACACCGGGCTATCACCGCGGGCCTGCGGTCGACGAGGGCGTTGAAACAGCGCCGAGCCTCCTCGTATCCCGGATCGCCCGGGGCGAGCGCCGTGCCCTCGAGCGAGAGCCGCAGCTCGTCCAGGCTCGCGAGGGCGACTTCCACGGCCGACCCTCGCCGCTACGCGGCCTCGGCCACGGGCTCGTCGGCCGCCGACGCCTCGCCGTGCTCGACCGGCACGGCGCCCGGGCGCAGGAGCGCGGCGCCGATCCCGGCCGCCGCGGCCGCGAACACCGCGCCCACGAGGAACGCGACGTGGTAGCCGCCTGCGAGCGCCTCGAGCGAGCCGCTCCCCGAGGCGAGCAGGGTGTCCGTCCTCGACGCCGCGAGGCTCGCGAGGACCGCGAGGCCGAGCGCGCCGCCCATCATGAACGCGGTGTTCACGACGCCCGACGCGAGCCCGGCATCCTCCTGGCGCACATCGCTCATCGCGGCGAGCAGCACCGGATTGAACGCCATGCCCGCACCGAGGCCGAGCAGGATCATGCTCGGGAGCACATCCACGGCGAAGGTGCCGTCCACTGGCGCCCGCGCGAAGAGCAGAAGCCCGATCGACGCGAGCCCGAGCCCCACGCCGAGCGGAGCCCGGATCCCGAAGCGCATGACGAGCCTCGCGGAGAGGCCGAGCGAGAAGATGCCCATGATCACGTTGCCCGGGAGGAAGGCGAGCCCGACCTGCAGCGGGCTGTACCCGAGCACCAGCTGCAGGTAGAGAGCGGACAGGAAGAACCACGCGAACATCGCCGCGGCCCAGAGGATGCCGACGACGTTCGAGACGGCGACGTTCCGGAGCTTGAAGAGCGCGAGCGGCACGAGCGGGGAACGGACGCGCGACTCGATGAGCACGAACAGGACCATCAGCGCCGCGGCGAGGGCGAGCAGCCCCAGCGTCCGGGCCGTCGTCCACCCGACCTCGTTCCCGTTCACGATCGCGTAGACGGCGATCATCAGCGAGGCGGTCACCGTGAGCGCGCCCGCGACGTCGAGGCGGCCGGCGAGGAGCTGGCCGCGCGTGCCCGGCAGCACGAAGAGCGAGGCGAAGACGACCGCGATCCCGATCGGGACGTTGACGAGGAAGATCCAGTGCCAGTCGAGCGCGTCGGTCAGGATGCCGCCGAGCAGCACGCCGATCGAGCCCCCGGCGGAGGCGACGAAGCCGAAGACGCCCATCGCCTTTGCCCGCTCGGACGGCTCGGTGAAGAGCGTCACGATGAGCGAGAGCGCCACGGCGGACACGACAGCCCCGCCGAGGCCCTGCACTGCGCGCGCGACGACGAGCATCTCCTGCGAGGTCGCGAAGCCGCACGCGAGCGAGGCGGCCGTGAAGAGTGCGATCCCGGCGACGAACAGCCGCCGGTGGCCGAAGAGGTCCCCGAGCCGACCTCCGAGGAGGAGGAAGCCGCCGAACGTCAGCAGGTAGGCGTTCACGACCCAGGCGAGCGACGTCTCGGAGAAGCCGAGGTCCTCGCGGATGGACGGCAGCGCAACTCCGACGATCGTCACGTCGAGGACGATCATCAGGTCGCCCAGGCAGACGATGAGAAGTGCGAGCCAGCGGTTGCGGGAGTCCATCGTCATTCGTTCTCAGCTCCTTCGCGGTCGTCGGGAGTCCGAGGAGTTAGACCCCCGACGACCGCGATTGTCATCGGAGCCCGGTCAGGCCTAGGTGGGCTCCGGTTCGGCGGCGCGCTCGCGGCCGACCGCGGGGGCCTCGCGATCGTGCGGCGGCTCGATCGTGATATTCGGGAGCAGGCGATCGAGCCAGCGCGGGATGTACCACGTCTTCTCGCCCATCAGCGTCATGAACGCGGGGATCAGCGTCATCTTCACGACCAGGGCGTCGGTGAGGATCGCGACCGCGAGCAGGAGGCCGAACTCCTTCGAGACGCGCTCCGGCGTGAGGATGAACGCCGAGAACACCGTGGCCATGATGATCGCCGCCGCCACGATGACACGGCCGATCGCCGCGATGCCGTGCTCGACGGCTTCTCGCGTCTTCAGGCCATGGACGTGCTCCTCGCGGATGCGGCTCGTGAGGAACACCATGTAGTCCATCGAGAGCCCGAAGAGGATCGCGAACGCGATCGGCGGGACGAACGTCTCTATCGGGCCCTCGACGTCCAGCCCCATCAGGCTCATGAGGTAGCCCTCCTGGATCACGAGCGTCAACACGCCGAAGCCGATGAATGCGGACAGGATCGTCGTGATCGCCGCCGTGAGCGAGACGACGATCGACCTGAAGGCCATGGCCAGCACGATGAACGTGACACCGACGACATACAAGAGGAAGATGGGCAGCCGTTCCATGATGCGGTCGGCGATGTCGATGAACGCCGCATTCAGGCCCGACACGTACACCGCGGCCGGGCTGCCTTCCGTCGCAGCAGGCACCACGTCGGCGCGGAGGTGGTCGACGAGGTCCGCCGTCGCCTCGTCCTGCGGCGCGGAGCCGGGCGTGACGAACACGATCGCGACCGACTTCGAGTCGTTGAACTGCGGCTCGCCGACGGAGGCGACGTCACCTTGCTCTCCGAGCGCCTGGACGCCCTCGTACACACGCTGTGGGGCCTGGTCGTCGCCGTTCAGGTCGATGACGATCGGAATCGGGCCGTTGAAGCCCGGGCCGAAGCCCTCCGCGAGCAGATCGTAGGCACGTCGCGCCGTCTGCTCGGTCGGCTGCGTCCCCTGATCCGACGCACCGAGCCGCACGAGCGCCGAGCTCGTGGCGAGCACGAGGCCGAGGCCGAGCAGGATCCAGAAGACCGGCTTGGCGTGGGACGTCACGAAGCGGCCCCACCGCGCGATGAGCGTCTTCTCCCTGGCTGCCTCCGAGTCGTCGATCGGTCTGAGGAACGGAACCTTCAGGCGGTCGACCTTGTGGCCGAGCTTCGCCAGCACGGCGATGAGCAGGGAGTTCGCGATGAGAACCGTCGTCAGCACGCCGAGCGCGCCGCCGATCCCGAGCTTCGTGACGAAGTCGAGACCGAAGAACGCAAGCCCCGTGACCGAGATCGCGACGGTGAGGCCGGCGAAGATGACCGCGCGGCCGGCGGACGCGCCCGCCTCGGCTGCGGCGTCGCACGGAGACATCCCCTCGTGCAGGAGCTGTCTGAACCGCGTGACGATGAACAGCGAATAATCCACACCCACACCGATACCGATCATCGAGACCAGGATCGGCGTGATCG
>JBOHBB010000188.1:0-5479 GCA_050698135.1 Gaiellaceae bacterium | reverse complement strand
CTCGATGGCCGTGCAGCCGCGCTCCGCCCGCAGGCGCTCGCGGAGCCCGTCCAGGAGGATGTGCGCGATCGTCGGCCCGCCAGCCACGGGTTCTGCATCGGCACGCTGGATTGAGCGCTTGAGCTTCCCTCGGGGGAGACGACCGTCAGGCGGGCGTGGTCTCGAAGCGAAGCTTCGCGGCCTTCTCCGGCACCCGGGTCGGGTACTCCCGCGTGAAGCAGGCGCGGCACACGGCGTCCTCGGGGAGCTCGGTCGCGGCCTGCATACCCTCCACCGAGAGGTAGTGGAGCGAGGTCGCGCCGACGTGCTCGCGCATCTCCTCGACCGAGCGGTGCGCGGCGGCGAGCTCGTCCTCGTCGGCCATGTCGATCCCGTAGAAGCAGGGCGAGACGACCGGCGGCGAGGAGATGCGGACGTGCACCTCCGCCGCGCCCGCGCCGAGGAGCATCTGCACGAGCTGCCGCATCGTGTTGCCGCGGACGATCGAGTCGTCGACGACGACGATGCGCCTGCCTTCGACCTCGTCGAGCGGGTTGAACTTCAGACGAATGCCCTGCTCCCGCATCGCCTGGTCCGGCTGGATGAACGTGCGCGCGACGTAGCGGTTCTTGATCAGCGCCTCGTTGAAGGGGATCCCGGACGCCTTCGAGTACCCGATCGCCGCCGGCGTCCCCGAGTCGGGGATGCCGATGACGAGGTCCGCCTCGACCGGCGCCTCGTGCGCGAGCGTCTCCCCCATGCGGACACGCGCGCCGTGAACCTCGACGCCACCGAGACGCGAGTCCGGCCGCGCGAAGTAGACGTGCTCGAAGATGCAGAGCGCGTTCTTGCCCGCGGGGAGCGCCTGGGCGGCGTGTAGTCCCTCTTCGTCGACCCACACGACCTCCCCCGGGCGCACGTCGCGGACGACCTCCGCGCCGATGAGATCGAGTGCGCACGTCTCGGATGCGACGACCCAGTCGTCCCCGATCCGGCCGATCGTGAGCGGCCTGAACCCGAAGGGATCCCGGAACGCGACGAGCACGCCTTCGGCGAGCGCGGTCACCGAGTAGGCGCCCTCGAGCCGGCGCATGACGTTCGCGACCGCGTCGGGCAGGGGGGCGGGGTCGCGCGCGACGAGCGCGGCGATCACCTCGGAGTCCGAGCCGGAGCCGAGCCGGACGCCGTCCGCCTCGAGCTCGGCGCGCAGCTCCTCGACGTTCACGAGGTTGCCGTTGTGCCCGAGCGCGATCGTGCGCGCGCGGCCATGGTGTACGAGGGGCTGGGCATTCGCCCACCGGTTCGCCCCGGTCGTCGAGTAGCGCGTGTGGCCGATCGCGACCTCGCCGGGGAGCGCCTGCAGCTGCTGCTCGTTGAAGACCTGCGCGACGAGGCCCATGTCGCGGAGGACCGTGAGCCGACCGCCGTCCGAGACTGCGATCCCGGCCGACTCCTGGCCGCGGTGCTGGAGCGCGAACAGGCCGAAGTACGCGAGACGCGAGACGTCCCGCTCCTCGGAGCGGATGCCGAAGACCCCACACATCAGATGCTCTCCCGGGTGTCCCGCAGGTGGGACACCTCGATACCGAACAGGGTAGCCCCACCCGCCCTCCCGATGCCGCGAAGCGGGACGTCCAGCTCGGCCGCGAGCCGTTCGAGACCCGCCGCGTCGTCGGGAGCGCACGCAAGCACGGCCCGGCCGCCGACCTCTCCGAACAGCTCGAGCGGGTCGTCCTCGAGCTCGAGCCGGGCACCGCTCCCGGAGAAGGCCGCGGCCTCCGCGAGGCTGACGGCGAGGCCGCCCTCGGCGGCGTCGTGGACGAGGCTGCATTCGGGCGCCGCACGCCAGAGGAACGAGATGAGCCGCGCCTCAGCCTCGAGGTCGAGGGGCCCGGGACGACCGCCGACGTCGCCGAAGCGAGCCTGGTACTCCGAACCCGCGAGGGTGAGCCCCGAAGCCTCCGCGACGAACAGAGCGTCGCCTTCGCGCCAGCCCCGCGGCACGCGCCGCACGTCGGGGACGAGCCCGACGGCGCCGACGACCGGCGTCGGGTGGATCGCACGGCCGTTCGTCTCGTTGTAGAGGGAGACGTTCCCGGAGACGACCGGCAGCCCGAGCGCGTCGCAGGCGGAGGCCATGCCCTCGATCGCCCGGGCCAGCTCCCACCCCACGTCCGGCTTCTCGGGGTTGCCGAAGTTCAGGCAGTCGGTGAAGCCGAGGGGCTCGCCGCCCGCGCAGGCGACGTTCCGCGCGGCTTCGAGGACCGCGAGCGCGCCCCCGAGGAACGGGTCGAGCGCGGCGATCCTCCCCTGGCCGTCGAGCGAGACCGCGAGGCCCCGGAGCGACGGCCGCAGCCGGATGACGGCGGCGTCGAGCCCGGGCCGGCGGATCGTGCGCGAGCCGACGAGCTGGTCGTAGCGCCGGTAGACGGGCTCCCGGCTCGCGAGCGCCGGGGACGCGAGGAGCTGCAGCAGCGCCTCTCCGGTAGCTGGGTGGTCGGCGATCTCGGGCGCGGGGGCGGCGGCCCGCGGCTCCTGCGCGACCTCGTAGCGCGGGCACTCGTCCGTGAGCAGACGGGCCGGGATCTCCCCGACGACGTCGCCGTGCCAGAACGCGCGCAGATCCCGGCTCGATGTGACCTTCCCGATCACCGCATGGTGGAGCTCCCAGCGGTCGAGCACCGCCTCGACCGCCTCGACCATCTGCGGCCGAACGATCGCAACCATCCGCTCCTGGCTCTCGGAGATCATCACCTCCCACGGCTCCATCCCTTCCTCCCGCAGCGGCACGCGGTCGAGATGGACGTCGATGCCGAACTCGGCCGCCATCTCGGAGAGCGCGGATGCGATCCCTGCGGCGCCGCAGTCCTGGAGCGACTCGACCAGCCCCGCCTGGACGATCTCGACCGAGGCCTCGATGAGCTTCTTGCCCGTGAACGGGTCGCCGATCTGCACGGACGGCCGCTTCTCCGAGGCCGCGTCGTCGAGCTCCTGGCTCGCGAGCACGGAGGCGCCGCCGATGCCGTCGCGACCCGTCGTGGCCCCGTACAGGAGGATCGACTGCCCGCTTCCCGTGGCCTTCGCGCGGGTCACCCGGTCGGACGGGAGCAGGCCCACGCACATCGCGTTCACGAGGCAGTTGTCGCGGTACGCCTCGTCGAACACGACCTCGCCGCCGACCGTCGGGACTCCGACGCAGTTGCCGTAGTGGCCGATGCCGCCGACCGCGCGCGAGAAGTGCCAGTCCGGCTCGGCGAAGCGAAGCCCGTCCAGGAGAGCGACCGGCCGCGCGCCCATGGCGACGATGTCCCGGAGGATCCCACCGACCCCCGTGGCCGCGCCCTGGAACGGCTCGACTGCCGAGGGGTGGTTGTGGCTCTCGACCTTGAACGCGACGGCGAGCCCGTCTCCCAGGTCGAGCACGCCCGCGTTCTCGCCCGGCCCCTGGAGCACGCGTTCCCCCACGCTCGGCAGCCGCTTCAGGAGGAGCGCCGAGTGCTTGTAGCCGCAATGCTCCGACCACAGGAGCGAGAAGGTTGCGAGCTCGAAGTCGTTGGGGCCTCTCCCGAGCAGGGCGCGGATGCGATCGTGCTCCCCGTCGGTCAGGCCGAGGGCGCGATGGAGCGGCTGTTCCGCGACGCTGCTCAGAGCACGAGCTTATCGGCGAGGCCTGACCACCATGCCACGTGGGTAGCCTCAGGAGGTGCGCCGCTACTGGCCGCTGATCCTCCTGCTCGCGTCGATCTGGGGCGCCTCGTACCTCTTCATCAAGGTCGCGGTCGAGGACATCGAGCCCGCGCCGATGATGGCCGCCCGGACGCTGCTCGCCGGCGTCGTGCTCCTCGTCTACCTCGTAGCGACGCTCGGGCGCCCCGCTGCGGTTCGGGACCTCCGCGCAGGCTGGCGTCCGGCGCTCGTGCTGGGCATCTTCAACGCAGCGGTTCCCTTCTGGCTCGTCGCGTGGGGCGAGAAGCACGTGGACTCGAGCGTCGCCGGGATCGCGCAGTCGACGGTCCCGATCTTCACGTTCGTGCTGGCGTGGCGCTTCCTGCCGTCCGAGCCCGTCGGCCCCGGTCGCATCGCGGGCATCGGCCTCGGCCTCGCGGGAGTCGCCATCCTGGCGGGATTCCACTCGGGCGGCGGCTGGCTGGCGGCTGCCGGGACGCTGGCAGTCGTCCTCTCGTCGCTCTCCTACGCGGTCGGCGGCGTGTACGGGCAACTGCGCGTGCAGACCGTCTCGGGCCCCGTGCTCGCCACCGGGTCGATGCTCGTGGGCGGCATGATCCTCCTCCCGCTCGGCCTGCTGCAGCTTCCGGACCACGCACCGTCGGGCGAGGCAATCGCGGCACTCCTCGCGCTCGCGCTGCTCGGGACCGCGTTCGCCCAGCTCGTTCTCTTCCGGGTGCTGCGCCTGTACGGCTCGCGGAGGCTGTCGCTCGTCACGTACCTCATGCCAGGGTTCGCGCTCGCGTACGGAGCCGTGCTCCTCGACGAGCCCGTCACCGTCGCCGCGCTCGTAGGCCTGGCCCTCATCCTTCTCGGCGTCGCCCTCGGCTCGGGCCAGCGCTTCCTCGCAGCGCGGACGCAGGAGTCCGCGGCGTGACGGTCTCGATCCGTCGCGCGACCCCCGCGGACGTCGAGTTCCTCGTCGAGCTCGTCACCCACGAGGAGGTCGAGCCCTACCTCGCCGCGGTCCGGGCGAAGGGCGCCGACGAGATCCTCGCGGAGGTCGAGCGGTCGCAGGCGGAGCCGGACGCCTTCGGCGTCTTCGTCATCGAGGTCGACGGTGCCGCCGCCGGGACGATGCGCTTCGAGCGGTCGAACCGGCGGAGCCGTATCGCCGATCTCGGGAGCCTCGCCGTGCACCCTGACTTCCGCGGACGCCGGGTGTCCGACGAGGCAGCACGGATGTTCCAGCGCCACCTCGTCGACGACCTCGGCTTCCACCGTCTCCAGCTCGAGATCTACGGTTTCAACGAGCGCGCCCAGGTCCACGCCGAGCGTTCGGGCTTCACGCGCGAGGGCGTCCGGCGGAAGGCGTACTGGCGGAACGACGAATGGGTGGACGGGGTGCTCTTCGGCCTCGTCGCCGAGGACCTGGAGGACGGCTAGGGGACGGTTCCCGCGGGGTCGCGGAGGAACGCCTCGAGCAGCGCCCGCACGCGAGTCGACCCCGCGACGAGCGCCACCCCGTGGAGGGATCCCGGGACGAGCTCAAGACGCTTCTCGGTCGTCACGGTCGCGTCGTAGAGCCTCTGCGCGTCGGCGGCGAAGTCGTACGGGGCATTCTGGTCCTGCTCCGCCGCGACGACCAGCGTCGGGGATCGGAGCCGGGCGGCCGAGGGAAGCGCGTTCAGCCGCCCGGAGATCGCGGCGGGCGCCGACACCGCGACGATCCCGGCGACGGGCGGACGGAGGCTCGCGGTGCCGACGACGGCGGCAATCCCGCCCAGCGAGGCGCCGACGACGACCACTCTGCGCGCGCCGAGGGCACGCGTCG
>JBOHBB010000187.1:0-2497 GCA_050698135.1 Gaiellaceae bacterium | reverse complement strand
GACCACACTCGTGCTCGTCAAGCCGGACGGCATGCAGCGCGGCCTCGCCGGCGAGATCATCGCCCGCCTCGAGCGTCGCGGGCTCGAGTTGCGCGCCGCGCGTCTTCTGAAGATCCCGAAGACGACGGCCCGCGAGCACTACGCCGAGCACAGGGGCAAGCCGTTCTACCCCGGCCTCGTCGACTTCATCAGCTCCGGCCCCGTGCTCGCGCTCGCCGTGAGCGGCGAGTCCGCGATCTCGGTCGTGCGCACGATGATGGGCGCGACGAACCCGCTCGACTCGGCGCCCGGCACGATCCGTGGCGACTACGCGCTCGAGCTCTCGGAGAACATCGTCCATGGCTCCGACTCGAAGGCGAGCGCGCGCCGCGAGCTCGCGCTCTTCTTTCCCGACGGCCTTGTCTGAGCCGGACTACGTCGCGCGCAACCGCGACATCTGGACGAAGACGAACGCGGAGTACACGGACGACCATGCTCGTCGTGCGTGGGCCGAAGAGGAGCTGACCTGGGGCGTCTTCGGCGTCCCGGAGGCCGAGGTCGGCGTCCTCGGGAACGTCGACGGCCTCGACGTCGTCGAGCTCGGCTGCGGCACGGCGTTCTTTTCTGCCTTGCTCGCGAAGCGCGGCGCGCGGCCGGTCGGCGTCGACGTCACGCCGGCCCAGCTCGACACGGCGCGCCGTCAGATGGCGGAGACCGGAATCGACTTTCCACTCGTCGAGGCGAGCGCTGAGGACGTGCCGCTCCCCGATGCGTCGTTCGACCTCGCCATCTCCGAGTACGGGGCGAGCCTGTGGTGCGACCCGGCTCGCTGGCTGCCGGAGGCCGCTCGGCTGCTGCGAGCGCAGGGCAGGCTCGTGTTCCTGACGAACAGCATGCTCTCCATGCTCTGTGTCCCGGACGAGCCGGGCTACGCCACCGAACGCTTGCTTCGCCCGCAGAGAGGCATGTACCGCATCACGTGGCCCTTCGAGGACGGGGTCGAGTTCCACATCGGGCACGGCGAGTGGATCGACCGGCTGCACGACGCGGGCTTCGAGGTCGAGCGGCTCGTCGAGCTCTACGCGCCGGACGGTGCGAAGACGCACGAGTACTACGACACGACCACGGCCGACTGGGCCCGGAAGTGGCCCCCGGAGGATCTGTGGGCGGCGCGCAAGATCACCTGATCCTCGCGTCGACCTCACCGCAGCGCCGGGCGATCCTCGAGCAGCTCCGGATCCCGTTCGAGGCCGTCGCGCCGGACTACGTCGAGGACGATCCGCCGGACGCGGATCCCGCCGAGCTTGTTCGCCGGCACGCGGTGGGCAAGGCCCGCTCGGTCCACGCCGACGGCGCCGTGACGCTCGGCGTCGACACCACCGTCGTCCTCGACGGGCGGATCTACGGCAAGGCAGCCGACCGCGACGACGCGGCGCACATGCTCCACGAGCTGTCCGGGAGGACGCACACCGTCGTCTCCGGGCTGTGCCTGCTCGGCGGCGACGAGGAGGTCCTCGCGCACGAGCTGACGGACGTGACCTTTCGGCTGCTGAGCGCCGAGCTCGTCGAGGCCTACCTCGAGAGCGGCGAGTGGGAGGGGCGCGCGGGCGCTTACGCGATCCAGGGCCTCGGCGGCCGCCTCGTCGAGCGGATCGAGGGCGACTACCTCAACGTCGTCGGGCTTCCGGGCGCGCTGCTCCTCTCGCTCCTCGAGCGACACGCGCCAAAGCTGCTGGAAACGGCGTAGGTACACTCGCATCCCCTCGTGGCCTGGTTCAAGACTCTCACCGGCTTCGGCGGCCGCGACATGGCCGTCGACCTCGGCACGGCGAACACGCTCGTGTACGTGCGTGGGCGCGGCATCGTGCTCTCGGAGCCCTCGGTCGTCGCGATCGACCAGCGCACGGGAGAGGTGCACGCGGTCGGGGTCGAGGCGAAGCGCATGCTCGGCCGCACCCCGGGGACGATCTCCGCGATCCGCCCGCTCAAGGACGGCGTCATCGCCGACTTCGACGTCACGGAGCAGATGCTCCGGCACTTCATCCAGAAGGTGCACCAGCACCGTTTTGCCCACCCGCGCGTCGTGGTCTGCGTCCCCTCGGGCGTGACCGGCGTCGAGAAGCGCGCGGTCGAGGAGGCAACGCTCTCGGCCGGAGCGCGCCAGGCGTACCTCATCGAGGAGCCGATGGCTGCCGCGATCGGCGCCGGGCTCCCCGTCGCCGAGCCGACCGGGAACATGATCGTCGACATCGGCGGCGGCACGACCGAGGTCGCGGTCATCTCACTCGGCGGCATCGTCGTCTCCCAGAGCATGCGCATAGGCGGCGACGAGATGGACGAGGCGATCGTCAACCACATCAAGAAGGAGTACAAGCTCCTCGTCGGGCAGCAGACGGCGGAGGAGATCAAGCTCGAGATCGGCTCCGCGCACCGGCTCAGGGAGGAGCTCCAGGCCGAGGTACGCGGCCGGGACATGCTCACCGGCCTCCCGAAGACCGTGATCATCTCGTCCGAGGAG
>JBOHBB010000186.1:0-4572 GCA_050698135.1 Gaiellaceae bacterium | reverse complement strand
CGCGAGCCGACGAGCCGCCTCGCGACGCGGTAGACCTGATCGGCGAGCGCGAGTGCCTCCTCTTCGAACCGGGCGCGATCACGAGCTTCCGTCGCGATGCGTCGCGCCTCGGTGGCCGGCTCGGGCTCGCTCACCGGTCTACCGTACCGTTGCCCTACAGGAGCCTGCAACGAGCCCCGCGCGAGGCCTATTCCCGCTCGTGCGCCGTCTCGTGGAAGCCGGCGCGGGCGAGCGCGGAGAGTATCTCGTCCCTCGAGGTCCGGTCGTCGTCCCACGCGAGCGTCACCTCTCCCAGCAGATTCGCATTCGCAGCCTCGAGCCCGTTGTGGCCGCGCAGCGCGACCGCGAGCCTGCCGACGCAGCGTTCGCAGCGCACGCCGCTGACGTGAAGCGTCTCGGTCACGGTGCTCACGTGGACGATGCTAGCGGTGCGCTCGACGACCGCAGCCAGCGGGCGGACGCTTGGCAACACCATCGAGAGAAGTTTGCCGGTGTTGTCGTGACCGGTGTTATCGCTTTGGCGGTTGCGCCTTCCCCTTCACGGCGTGCACCGGGCGCCCGGCCGCCTCCCAGGCGTAGTAGGACGCGCTCGGCCCGAACGCGTTCTCGTAGGCGACGACCCGCGGGTTCCTTCCCACCTCCTTCGCGCGCTGCGCATGCCAGAGGAGGTTCGGGTCGTCTCGCTCCTCCCATACGAGCACGAGGTGCGCCGCGGTCATGAAGTCCGCGACGAACGTGCACCCGGTCGCGGGGCACGGGAAGGGGTCGGTGCGGACGCAGTGCCAGCCGGAGTGGTCGTCGTCGCCGTCCTCGACCCACAGCTCCTCGTCGGCCTCGAGCGCCTGGTCGGGGAGGGCGACCGCCCCGCGCCGGAGATCGGGCTCCATCGGGGCACAATAGCCGCGTGCCCGAGACAGGCTCGCGCGATGTCGCCGTCGTCCTCTCCGGAGGGGGGATCAACGGCGTCCTGCTCGAGCTCGGCTTCCTCAAGCGCCTGCAGGAGACCGACCTGTGGCCCCGCGTGGGCTGGATCTACGGGACCTCCGCGGGCGCCCTGTCGGGGACGATGGCGGCGCTCGGGCGACTCGACGAGCTCGAGGAGTTCCTCATCGCGCTCCAGCCGGAGGAGGTGTTCCGCCCGCGGCGCGTCTGGCAGCTGCCCGGCGGCCTCCACGACTACACGCTCCCCGAGACGATCGCGGGCCGGCTCGGCGACGCGCGCGAGCTCGGGGAGGCGCTTTCCCGGGCCGAGATCGAGCTCGTCGTCTTCGCCACCGACCTCACGAACCACGCCGAGGAAGGACGGACACGTCACTACGAGCTCACGTTTCCGTCGCACTCGACGCCGGCCGAGACGATGGGACAGGCGATCCTCGCGTCCGCGGCGATCAGCGCGCTCGTCCTCCCGGTCAGGGTCGACGGCGTCATCGCGACGGACGGCGGCTGGGTCCGCAACTTCCCGCTCGAGCACGCCTACCGCAATCCCCGGGTCGACGCGATCGCGGCGTTCAGGTACATCGCGAGCTACCGCCCGACCGACCTCGCGTTCCTCGAGCGGTTGCGAGACCGGCTCGAGCGCTTTCGGGCGGTTCCCCCCGTCCGCGCGCTGCTCGACGAGGTGCGGCTCGCCGAGGAACGCGCGGAGCGTGGTGAGCCGGCGCACTATGCGGAGCTCATCGTTCGCCTCATGCGCGTCGCGATCGCGCGCAACACGGTGCTCGAGGAGAGGCTCGCCGGCGACCGCGAGGCGTCGGTCGCGGCGCTCCAGCGCCTGCGGACGGACGTCGTCTCGGCCGCGGTCGCCTCGGCGCCGCGCTGGCGCCGGAAGCGGCTCCGCTCCGAGCTCGAGGCCATCTTCGCCTCGGCGCAGTTCCCCTTCCGGCACGACCGGCACGTGCCGACGCTCATCGTCCGCGGCACGCCCGGCGACACGGGCCTCGATCCGACGTTCAAGGGCGAGCCCTGGCCGGAGGAGAGCAAGCGAGGCCTCATCGAGCGCGGCTACCGCCTGACGGACGCCGAGCTCGCCGCGAACGGCGAGCTCGGGGAAGAGGTCGGCAGGGGCCCGGGCAGGCTGGCGGACCCCATGCCGGAGTAGGTCGGGCCCCCAAGGGCAAACCCCCGAGGGGCCCGACTGTGCGGCTAACCCTGGGGGGAAGAGGGTTGCCGTCCGAGCGTGACCGTCACGCTCTTCTTCTTCGCGCCGCGGAACACCGTGAGCCGCACCTTCTGGCCTGGCTCGTGGGCGGCGATCGCGTCGCGCAGTTCTTCGACCGAGGAGATCGGCGTGCCGCCGATCGCAACGATGATGTCTCCGCCGAGGACGTACGTCTCGCCGGCGACGACGACCTCGGTGTCGCCGGGCTCGAGCCCGGCCTTGTCGGCACCGCTCCCGGAGGTCACGGTCGCGACGAGGACGCCCGAGCGAGTCGGGAGGTTGTAGGTTCGGGCGACGTCGGCGCTCACGGGCTGGCCGCTGATGCCGAGATACGCGTGGTCGACGTGGCCCTTGCGGAGGATCTGGGCGACGACGTCCTTGACGGTGTTCGACGGGACCGCGAAGCCGATTCCGACATTGCCCATCGCCGTCCCGCCGGTCTCGATCTGGGTATTGACGCCGATGACCTGCCCCCGGTCGTTGAGGAGCGGGCCGCCCGAGTTCCCGTGGTTGATCGGGGCGTCGGTCTGGATGACGTGGTCGATCTGGAACTGGTTGGGAGCGGTGATCCGTCGCTGGATCGCGCTCACGATCCCGGCGGTCGCCGTGCGGTCGAGTCCGAACGGGTTGCCGATCGCGACGACCGGGTCGCCGACCTCCACCGCGTCGGAGTTGCCGAGCGAGAGGGGTGTGAGGGCGGTGGCGCTCGTCTCCACCTGGACCACGGCGAGGTCGGTCGACGGATCGGTGCCGACCAGCTCGGCCTCGACCGTGTCGCGGTTCGAGAAGCTGACGCGGATCTCGTCGGCCCCGTCGATGACGTGGTAGTTGGTGGCGATGTGGCCGGCCTTGTCGACCACGAAGCCCGACCCGAGCGCCCGTCCCGCGGGCACGGAGACGCCCGGCCCTCCCGTCGAGGCGATCTGGACGACCCCGGACGCCGCCCGGTCGTAGATCTCGTTGACGCTCATCGCCCGACCGGTCGGAGCTGCCTGCGTCGAGAAGGAGTCGGCCGTCTGGGTCACGACCGTCGTCTCGCCACCCTCGAGCCCGCCGAGCAGGGCCACGGCGCCGACCGCGACACCGCCGCCGAGGGCGGCGGCGGCGACGAGCGCTGCGTACGGGCGAACCGAGCGGAGAGGGGACGACATGCCGCTGCGGGTTATAGACGCGCGCGGGTGAACCGCGGGTTAGCAGCCGTTAAGCCGCCGTTGTGGGTCAGCCGGCGAGGATCCCGGTGACGTACATCGCGGCGATGCCGGCGAGGAAGCCCCCGATGGCGTATCCGGAAGTCAAGCCGCCCGGGGCCTTGCGGGCGACGTACCTGCCGACCTCGACCACGACCTGGAACGCTGCACCCGCGGCGATCGCGAAGAAGAGCGCGCCGAGGACGTCATTCGATGTGTAGCCGCCGATCCAGGCGCCGAGGATCGCCGGCGCGCCGGCGACGAGCGCGAGCCCCGCCAGCACGAGCACCGTGACCCGGGTCTTCGCCACCGGCGCTGCGATGCCGAGCCCCTCGGTCACGTTGTGGATCATGAACCCGACGATCAGGAACGTCCCGAGCTGGAGCTCGCCGACGGCGAAGGAGGCGCCGATCGCGAGCCCCTCACCGAGGTTGTGGACGCCGATCCCGATCGCCACGAGAAGAGCGAGCGCGATCCCCGTCGCGGTGCCGCCTCCGCTGAGCCGCCCGGCGAGCGCGGTCATGCCGAGGAAGCTCAGCGCGACGCCAAGCAGCACGAGGCCGCTCCCCCCGAGAGCCGAGGGCAGGGCGGCCTGCAGCGCGAACGCCTCCGCGAGGGCCTCGACGCCGAGGAAGGCGAGCAGGCCGGCCGTGAGCGCCATGAACGCCGACAGCCAGGCGGCGCTCGCTTGGCGGAGCGCCGGAAGCCAGAGCAGCCCGAGTGCGACGGGCAGGATCCCGACGAGCGCGCCGATCAGCGCGTAACCGAGGAACCCCTTCGCCGACGGCGTCGGCGTCTCGATCGCGGCCGGGATCTCCTTCACCGTCTGGATGCCTGTCGAGCTCGTCACGCCGACCGTGATCGGGTCGTCCTCGACCCAGTCGTAGGGGACGAGGATCGTGCTCGAGCGCAGCCGGCCGAGCGTCGTCTCACCGTCGACCGTGAACGGAACGATCGCGTCGTCCACGTTCACGTTCGCGATCGTCAGGTCGTCCGGCTGCGGGTTGCGGACGATGATGCGGATCTCGCCCGGCGAGAACTCGACGCGGCGGATGTCGAACTCGTCGGCCGGCGGCGGATTCGAGCCGACGAGGTCGACGAGCGAGGAGCCGCTCGTGACGACCGCGCCGACGGCGAGCGCGAGGAGGAGCACCGGCACGAGCGCCCACAGCCGCCAGCCGAGGCGGCCGCGCGCCGTGGCCGACTGCGCCTCCATCAGTCGACGAC
>JBOHBB010000185.1:0-3949 GCA_050698135.1 Gaiellaceae bacterium | reverse complement strand
GGCGGACTCCTCGCGGCCAGGCCGGGCGGGGCGCTCGTCATCGCACAGCGTGCAGCCGAATTGCACGAGCTGGAGCTGGTGGTCGCAGGCTACTTCCCACGGCTGGGTGGTAGCCCGCTGAGGCGCTCGCTCCGCCGTGGCCTGTACGCGCTGCTTCAGGCGCGTGCACACCGTGCGATCAGCAGGCGCTTCCTCGAACGTGCAGCAGGGGAGGTCTCGTGAGAGCCGTCGTGTTCGGGGCGTCGGGTGTGATCGGCCGCGCCTTGCTCCCGGAGCTCGCGCGAGGCGACGAGGTGGTCGGGGTCTCTCGTCGTCCGCATCGCGACGAGAACGGGTTCACGTGGGCACGCGCCGACGTCACCGACGCCGACTCGCTGCGCGGGCTCCTCCGTGAGGGGGACGTCGTCGTCTATCTCGTGCACTCCCTCGGCACGTCCGACTTCGAACATGTCGATCGGTTGGCGGCGGACAACGTTGCGACGGCCGCGGAGTCCGCGAGTGCACGCCGGATCGTCTACCTCGGTGGCCTCGGCGGCGGGGGGGAAGCCGACTCGAGGCATCTGCGGAGCCGGGACGAGACGGCGACGCGTCTCACTCTCGGGGCCGTCCCGGTGACGACCCTACGAGCCGCCATGGTCGTGGGTCCCGGCAGCGCGGCGTTCGAGACCATTCGCGCGCTAGTCGACCGCCTGCCGGCGATGGTGTGCCCTCGCTGGGTCTCGACACCCACGCAGCCGATCGCGCTCCGCGACGTCGTCCGCTATCTCGTCGGCGCGTGTGGCCTCGAGTTGCCGCGGGGCGAATCGTTCGACGTGGGGGGCCCGGAGGTCATGACGTACCGCGAGATGATCGAGCGCATCGCCCGGATCCGGGGAAAACGGGTGCCGATCGTCGAGGTCCCCGTCTTGACTCCGCGGCTGTCGTCCTGGTGGCTCCACCTCGTGACCCCGGTCAACGCGGCAGTCGCACGGCCGCTGATCGACGGGCTGCGCACCCCGACGATCGTCCGGGACGCCCGCATCCGCGAGCATGTCCCGTTCGAGCTGACGCCGTTCGACGACGCCGTGCGCGAGGCCCTGCTGACGTCTCCGCATCGCGGCGGGTCGTAGCTCGCACAGCCGTCCGACCGCGGCGTCGGACGGCGAGAAAGCGGGTTACGGCCTCCTCGTGCTTGACACGCGGAGACCGGGGTGAAGAGGACGACCCGCGTGTTCACGAGCGCTCTCGGGGCACGCAACATCCATACCGGGCGTCGTGAGGCGCCGGCGCGGCGGGATGCATCGCGCCCGTCCGCGCCGCCTCCGCGTGCGCTATACCTCGTCCATGGCCAAGGCGAAGCCCGTCGAGCAGCTCGAGCGGGTCGTCATCCGCTTCGCCGGCGACTCCGGTGACGGCATGCAGCTGACTGGCGATCGGTTCACGAGCGAGACCGCCGTCTTCGGGAACGACCTCGTGACGCTGCCGGACTTCCCGGCCGAGATCCGCGCCCCAGCCGGGTCCCTCCCCGGGGTGTCGGGGTTCCAGGTGCACTTCGCGGACCACGACATCCTCACGCCCGGGGACCAGCCGAACGTCCTCGTCGCGATGAACCCTGCGGCGCTCAAGGTCAACGTCGCCGACCTGCCGAAGGGCGCGACGCTCATCGTGAACACCGACGCCTTCTCGGACCGCAACCTGCAAAAGGCCGGGTACGAGGTGAATCCGCTCGAGGACGGCTCGCTCGCGGACTTCCACGTCCACCCGGTCGCGCTCTCCACGATGACCGTGGAGGCACTGAAGGAAGTCGACGGGATCACGTCCCGCGAGGCGGAGCGCTCGAAGAACTTCTTCGCGCTCGGGCTCATGTCGTGGCTCTACCACCGGCCGGTGGAGGGCACGCTCGGGTTCATCGAGACGAAGTTCTCGCGCCGGCCGGAGATCGCCGAGGCGAACACGAAGGCCTTCAAGGCAGGCTGGAACTACGGCGAGACCTCCGAGGACTTCGCGGTCTCGTACGAGGTCGCCCCGGCGCCGCTCGCCCCCGGCACGTACCGTCAAATCTCCGGTAACTCGGCGCTGACGTACGGCCTGATCGCCGCGAGCAAGCTCTCCGGCCTCCCGCTCTTCCTCGGCGCCTACCCGATCACGCCTGCCTCGGACGTTCTCGAGCAGCTCGCAAACCTGAAGCAGTTCGGCGTTCGTACCTTCCAGGCCGAGGACGAGATCGCTGCCTCCGGCGCTGCGCTCGGAGCCGCGTTCGGGGGCTCTCTCGGCGTGACCACATCGGCCGGTCCGGGCATCGTCTTGAAGTCGGAGACGGTCGGGCTCGCCGTGACGCTCGAACTCCCGCTCGTGATCGTGGACATCCAGCGCGCCGGGCCGTCGACGGGCATGCCCACGAAGCCCGAGCAGGCGGACCTGCTCATGGTGCTCTTCGGGCGCAACTCCGAGTCGCCGGTGCCGGTCGTCGCCGCTTCGACGCCCGCAGGGTGCTTCGACGCCGCGATCGAGGCGGCGCGGATCGCGATCAAGTTCAGGACGCCGGTGTTCCTGCTCTCGGACGCGTACCTGGCGAACGGGTCCGAGCCCTGGCGCATTCCAAACGTCGCGTCGCTCCCGGACATCTCGACCGAGTTCGCCACGGAGCCGAACGACGCCGAGGGCTTCCTCCCGTACAGGCGCGACGCCGAGACGCTCGCGCGTCCCTGGGCCATCCCCGGGACACCCGGCCTCGAGCACCGCATCGGCGGGCTCGAGAAGCAGCACGAGACAGGCAACGTCTCCTACGATCCGGAGAACCACGACCTGATGGTGCGGCTGCGCGCGACAAAGATCGCGGGTATCGCCTCCGACATCGCGGAGCTCGAGGTCGACGACCCCGGCGGGGCCGACACGCTCGTCCTCGGTTGGGGCTCCACGTACGGCTCCATCGGCGCGGCCGCTCGACGCGTGCGCGCGAGTGGTCGGAAGGTGGCGATCGCCCACCTGCACCACTTGAACCCGTTCCCTCGAAACACGGGCGAGGTCGTCCGCCGCTACGAGAAGGTGCTCGTCCCCGAGATCAACCTCGGCCAGCTGCGGATGCTGCTGCGGGCCGAGTTCCTCGTGGACGCGGTGGGCTACAACAAGGTGCGCGGACGCCCGTTCCGGGCCGCGGAGCTCGCGGACGCGATCACCGCGCTGGTGGACTCATGAGCGACAGTGACAACGGCGGCGGTCTGACGCAGCTGACCTCGAAGGACTTCAAGTCCGACCAGGAGGTCCGCTGGTGCCCGGGCTGCGGCGACTACGCGATCCTCAACGTGATCCAGGGCTTCATGCCCGAGCTCGGCCTTTCGCGCGACCGCATCGTCTTCGTCTCCGGCATCGGCTGCGCCGCACGCTTCCCGTACTACATGCAGACGTATGGCATGCACTCGATCCATGGGCGCGCGCCGGCGATCGCGACGGGGCTCGCCGTGAGCCGCCCGGATCTGTCGGTCTGGGTAGTGACCGGGGACGGCGACGCGCTCTCGATCGGCGGCAACCACCTGATCCACGCGCTCCGACGCAACGTGACCCTCAAGATTCTGCTCTTCAACAACCGCATCTACGGGCTGACGAAAGGGCAATACTCGCCGACCTCGGAAATCGGGAAGGTCACGAAGTCGACGCCGATGGGCTCGCTCGACTATCCCTTCAACCCGCTGTCGATCGCGATCGGCGCCGAGGCGTCGTTCGTCGCGCGCGCGATCGACACGGACAAGAAGGGGCTGACCGAGGTGCTCGGCGCCGCTGCGCGCCATCGCGGCTCCGCGTTCGTCGAGATCCTGCAGAACTGCAACATCTACAACGACGGCGCTTTCGACTTCGTACGCGAAGAGAAGGGGAATCGCGTCTACCTGGACGACGGCGCGCGGATTCGCTTCGGCGCGGAGAGCGAGAAGGGCGTGCAGCAGTACCCGGACGGGTCACTGCGTGTGGTGGATGT
>JBOHBB010000184.1:0-4039 GCA_050698135.1 Gaiellaceae bacterium | reverse complement strand
GCGGGCGCGCACGAGCTGAAGGGGAAGGCGGAGCCGCTCCCGTTGTGGCGCGCGGTCCGCGTCACCGCCGGACGGGGCGGAAGCCTCAAGTCCGACACGCTCGAGCCCCCGTTCGTCGGTCGTGAGCGCGAGCTTCGCCTCCTGAAGGAGCTCTTCCATGCGAGCGCCGACGAGTCCAAGGCACACCTCGTCTCGATCGTGGGCATCGCCGGCATCGGCAAGTCCCGGCTCGCCTGGGAGCTCCAGAAGTACTTCGACGGAGTCGCCCAGATCGTTCAGTGGCACCGCGGTCGCTGCCTCGCCTACGGCGAGGGCGTCTCCTACTGGGCTTTGGCCGAGATGGTGCGAATGCGGGCCGGGATCGTCGAGGGAGAGGAACTCGAGTCCGCGCGCGCGAAGTTGCGGTCGGCTCTCGAGAGCTACGTGGAGGATCCGGACGAGCGGGAATGGATCGAGCCGCGACTTGCAGGGCTGCTCGCGCTCGAAGCAGTCGGCGAAGGAGACACAGCCGACATCTTCGCCGGCTGGCGGCTCTTCCTCGAACGTCTCGCCGAGCGCGATCCCGTCGTCCTCGTCTTCGAGGACATGCAGTGGGCCGACGCGCCGCTGCTCGAGTTCGTCGAATACTTGCTCGACTGGTCGCGGAGCCACCGGCTCTTCGTGCTCGCCCTCGCACGGCCGGAGCTCGGCGAGCGGCATCCAGGTTGGGGAAGCTCGCGCAACTCGACGACCCTGTCGCTCGAGCCGCTTGCGGAAGGCGCAATGCGCGAGCTCCTCGAGGGCTTCGTCCCGGGCCTGCCGGACGAGATCGGCCGCCAGGTGCTCGATCGCGCCGAGGGTATCCCGCTCTACGCGGTCGGAGACGGTCCGGATGCTTCTCGACCGTGGTTTGCTCGAGCAGCAGGGGGCACGGTACGAGGTGACCGGGCCGATCGAGGCGCTCGAGGTCCCCGAGACGCTCCATGCGCTCGTCGCAGCCCGCATCGACGGCTTGACCGACGAAGAACGCCAGCTCGTGCAGGACGCGTCGGTGGTGGGGAAGACGTTCCCACGGAGTGCGTTGGCCGCGGTCGCGAGCATTCCGGAGGCCGAGGTCGAGCGGGTGCTCACCGCTCTCGTGCGCAAGGAGATTCTCTCGCTCCAGGCGGACCCACGCTCTCCCGAGCGCGGACAGTACGGCTTCCTCCAGGATCTGCTCCGCCAGGTCGCGTACGAGACGATGCCCAGGGGCGAGCGCAAGGCCCGACATCTCGCGGCGGCGGTGCAGCTCGAGCAGGAGTGGACCGAGAGCGAGCAGGAGACGGCCGAGATCGTCGCGTTCCACTACCTCACCGCGCTCGAGCTCGACCCGAGCGCGGCCGACGCGACCGAGATCCGGAAAAAGGCACGGACGACCCTCATAAGGGCGGGCGACCGGGCCGCTTCTCTTGCCGGCAAGGAAAGCGCTCAGCGCTATTACGAGCAGGCGCTCGGGCTCGCCGACGCTCCACTCGAACGGGCTGAGCTCCACGAACGGGCCGGGAAGATGGCCATGCTCGGTGAGCGAACCGAGGCTGCGCGGGCCCACTTCGAGCAGGCGATCGCCGGCTTCGAGGACATCGGGCTCACCCACCCTGCCGCGCGAGTCACCGCGCAGCTCGGAATCCTCATCTGGCAGCAGGAGGGCGACATCGAGCGAGCGATCGTGGAGATGGAGCGCTCGCTCGCCGTGCTCGCCGACGACGAGCACGACGCCGATCTCGCAATGCTCGCCGTCCAGTTGAGCCGTCCCCTTCTCTTCGCCGGCCGTCTCGACGAGGCGCTCGAACGGAACGAGCTCGCGCTCACGATCGCGGAGGCGTTGAAGCTGCCCGATGTCCTGTCCCACGGGCTCAACACGAAGGCCATCGTCCTCATGACACGGGGCCGCCACGAGGAGGCGGAGCTGCTCCTCCGTCATTCGCTGGAGACCGCCCTTGCTCACGACCGCCTGGAACCGGCGCTCAGGGCGTACATCAATCTCGTCTCGGTCATGGCCACGTGGGACCGGTATCGCGATGCTCTCGAGCTGGCCCGCGCGGGAGTCGAGCTGGCCCGGAGAGTCGGCGATCGGAGCGGCGAGCACGTCTTGCGTACCTGGTGCGCCGGCATGCTGCAGGTGCTCGGGCGATGGGACGAGGCGCTCGCCGAGGAGGCGCTGCTTGACACGGACAGTCCCTGGCCCCTGTTCTATCTGGCGTGGGCCCGCCTGGAGCGGGGAGAGCGCGCGGAAGTCGGCCGGCGTGTCTCGGCGGTGAAGGATGTCCTCGACTGGAACGAGGTGCAGGATCGCGCGGCGTTTCGAGCCTTCGAGGCACACGTCGCTGTGGCCGACGGAAAGCTGCGCGAGGCGCTCACGTTGGCAGAGGACGCGCTCGGCGACCGGCGCGAGCTCGGCATCCGGGAAGTCCCATTCCCGCTCACCGCCGCGCTGGACGCGGCGTTCGCTCTCTCCGACCTCGCGAAGGTGGACGAGCTGCTCGCGATCATCGAGGAGCTGCCTCCCGGCGACCTGACCCCTGATCTCCGTGGGGTCGGCGCCCGTTTCAGCGCCCGCCGCGCCGCGCTCAAGGAAGACCCCGAGACGGCGAGCGCGGGCTTCGTCGCCGCAGCCGACATCTACCGAGGGATCGAGCGGCCGTTCGATGTGGCCGTCGTTCAGCTCGAGCACGCCGAGTGGCTCGCCTCGACAGGACGAATCGACGAAGCGCAGCCGCTCCTCGACGAGACTCGTGGGATCTTCGGGCGACTGCGGGCGAGGCCCTGGCTCGAGCGCGTGAATCGAGTGGGGCGGGCTGCGGCGGAACCCGTAGCCGCCGACTGAGCCGTCGATCAGTCGTGCGCGGCGGACGCCTCGACCCGTTCGAGCGGTGACGGCGCTCCGCGCGCCTCGCGCCGCGCCTCCGCGATGCGCTCGAGCACGATCACGCCGACAAGAACCGCGACGAGTAGCGCGGAGACTGCGAGGGCCGGGACGGCGAGACCGACGAGCCCGACGGCGAGGCACGCGAGGGCGCCGCCGAGGCGTCGCGCGCTGATCGTTCCCGCCATGCGTAGGCGCATGGCCACGTGTGCGAGCAGGTACAGCGCCGGGCCTGCGACGACCACCGCGAGCTCGTCATACGGCAGCTGCTCGGTCGGGTGTGCGATCACGAGCTCGTCACCGACGGCCGTCAGCACGATCCCGGCAACGATCCCCGCGTGCAGGTACGTGTAGGCATCCCGCGCGAGCTCGGTCCGGCGGTCGGTGAGCTCGAGTCGCCGCTCCGCGATCGTCGCGACGTAGCCGAAGTAGAGCCACCAGAGCGCGGAGGTGCTGAGGAACGCGAGCCCGAAGGCGGTGACCCTCGCGAGGTCGATCTCGAGCCCCGAGGCCGTCGCGCCCGTGATGACGATCGTCTCTCCGAGCGCGATGATCACAAACAGCTGGAAGCGCTCGACGAAGTGCGACGTCTCGACGTCCCACGCAGTCGGCGAGAGGCGACCCCTGCCCGGGATCCAGTAGGTCACGAACGGCGCTGTGTAGTCGATCGCGAGCGCCGCCAGCCAGAGGGCGGTCCGCGTCGACTCTTCTGCAAGTCCGCCCGCGATCCAGAGCGCGCCCGCGACGACGAACCAGGCGAGGATCCGACCTGCGCGCTCGCGCTCGATCGTGCCTGCGCTCGCCGACGCGAACGTGAGGAACGTGTGGCGGCCGACGTGGATGCCGACGTAAGAGGCGGCGAAGAGGAGGCCGTGCGCGCCGAAGGCCTGCGGGATCGCGACCGCCATCAGGAGGCTCCCGAGCATGATCCCGATCAGCAGCAGCCGGACGACGGTCGAGTCCGGGTCGAGCTCGTTGGTGACCCACGTCGTGTAGTTCCAGGCCCACCAGACGACGAGGAGGCAGAGCGCGGCCTCGCCCGCCCCCGTCCAGCTCACGTCCTCGAGCAGGATGTGCGAGACCTGCGTGATCGCGAACACGAAGACGAGGTCGTAGAAGAGCTCGAGCGTCGTCGCCCGCTGCTCCTCGCCCGCGTCC
>JBOHBB010000183.1:0-3470 GCA_050698135.1 Gaiellaceae bacterium | reverse complement strand
GCTCTTCGAGCAAGCGGGCCACGGGCGTGAAAGGGTGTTCGCCCTCGCCTTGCGCAGCTGGGTCTACCTGATGCAAGACGAGGTGGAACGCGCGAAGCGGCTCGCACACGAGGCCCTCGCAGTTGCGGGCGATCTCGGAGACGACCGCGCTTCGTCACTGGCCCTCATGGGACTCGGGGACGTTCATTCGGCGCAAGGCGAGCATGAGCAGGCGCTCGCGCGATACGGCGAGGCCGTGGCGCTTCGCACGCGAATCGGCGACCCGCTGCTGGTGGCGGATGCCGTCTATTACGTGGGAATGGCGGCGTTCCGCGCAGGGGACCTCGCGCGCGCGCGCCAGGAGTTCGAGAAGGCGCTCGCGTCCGCGCGCGAGCTCGGCGAGGCGACGCACCTAGCGGCGGCGCAGTTCATGCTCGCGGAGGTCGACATCCTCGAGGGAGAGCCGACATCGGCACGGGCGAGAGCGAAAGAGAGCCTCGCTCTCTACAGCGACCTCGAAGACAACCGCTCGCGCGCGCGGTGCCTCGTCATCCTCGCGGCGTCTGCGGTGGCGGAAGGCTCCTACGAGACGGCCGCACGGACGCTCGGCGCCGCGGACGCGGCGCGCGGGGACGACTCCCCGGACGAGTTCGAGCGCCCACTGCTCGAGCGCTGTTCACCGGAGCTCGCAGCCGCGCTCGGGGCGGCGAGGGTTGCGGCGCTCGGCGCTGCCGCGGCACGAGTGCCGATCGACGATCTCCTCCGCGAGGTTGTCACGACGGGCATCGAGGAGTAGGGTCACGCCGCCGGCAATCCGACGAGAGGACGCGAGGTGGCCGAGATGGGCAAGCGGTTCGGGCGACAGATCGACGAGAACACGTTCGAGGGGATCTCGATCCACGAGCACGAGGGGAGCCTCGCGAACCTCGACGAGGCGATCGAGGAGGCGATGGCGGCGGCTCGCGACCTCGGCGGGAACTCGGAGGACGAGAGGCTCTACGACATCCAGATCCAGGCGACGCTGCGCATGCACAACCAGAACGTCAAGGCCTACTCGGCGAAAGCCACGAAGACGGGCGACACGCTCGACACCTAGCCGGGCCGAGGAGGCCCGGGATCCGGACCACACGGACCCGGAAACCGACGGCCCGCTGCTCGCTCACGGCTCGAGACGACAAGGCGGCGTGGCCCGGGAGCCACGCCGCCGTCGTGGTATCAGGTGGCCCAGGACGCGATCGCCGCCGGAAGTGAGACGGCGCCGATCCGGTCGATCATGTCCGGATCTCCGGCGTAGAGGTTGTGGAGCGGCACGAGCTTGATCTCGGGCTCGCCCGAGATCTCGAGCTGCCCCATCACGGGCAGCAGCCGCTGCTGGAGGAAGCCTTGGAAGGCTTGCTCGGTCTGCCACACCTCGCACACCTCGAGACCCTCGTCCGTCAAGGCCGCCAGGTGGAAGACGCCGCCGGCAGCGGGGTTCGCATCGAGCTCGAGCCTCGCCATGACGGAGTCGTACTGGTCGGATGTCAGACCCGGCCAGTGCATGAACATCGCGACAGCCATTCCCCAGCCTCCTTCCCTGTGTCGCATCAGGGTGTCGAGCACAGCGTACGCGGGCGGTCGGCGGCCTGCAACGGAGTTACCTCGTTCGAGTGATCTAGCCCGCGATCGAGTGATCTAGCCCGCGATGAGGGCGCGGGCGAAGTCGTGAGCGTCGAACGGCCGCAGGTCGTCGACACCCTCCCCCACGCCGACGAGCTTCACCGGCAGGCCGAGCTCGTACGCGATCGCGATCGCGACCCCGCCCCTGGCGCTCCCGTCGAGCTTCGTCAGCGCGACGCCGGAGACGCCGACCGCCTCGCCGAAGAGACGCGCCTGTTGGAGCCCGTTCTGGCCGGTGGTCGCGTCCACGACCAGCAACGTCTCGTGCGGCGCTCCCACGACGCGGGCCTCGATCACCCTGCGCACCTTCTCGAGCTCGGCCATGAGGTTCGCCTGGGTGTGCAGCCGGCCCGCGGTGTCGATGATGGCGACGTCGCGCCCGCGTGCGCGCGCCGCCTCGACCGAGTCGAAGGCGACCGCCGCGGGGTCGGCCCCACGCGGTGAGCCGACGAAGTCCGCCTCGGCCCGTTGCGCCCAGATCTCGAGCTGCTCCTCCGCCGCCGCGCGGAAGGTGTCCGCGGCGCCGACGAGGACCGACCGCCCGTGCTCCCGCAGCTTCTGGGCGAGCTTGCCGATCGTCGTCGTCTTCCCGGTGCCGTTGACGCCGACGACGAGGATCACGCTCGGGTCGCCGCTGAGGACGAGGGAGGGAGGGCCCCCGAACATCCCGGCGACCTCGTCCGCGAGTACCTCCTCGAGGGGGCCCGGGTCGCCGCGCGCCTCGAGCCGACGGACGAGCTCGGCTGTCGCCGGCACCCCGACGTCGCTGCGGATGAGCGCTTCCTCCAGCCGCTCCCACGCTGCCTCGTCGCCCGGGTCGAAGGCCGCGGACGCGAGCTCGGCGGTGAGCGCCCGGCGGCTCTTCGCGAGCGACTCGCGCAGGCGCCCGAAGACGCCCGTGCGCTCGGGCTCGTCGGCCTCGGTCGGCTCGTCGCCGAGCAGCTCCGTCCACGTGTAGCTCACGCGCGGGAGGTTACGCAGCGGCGTGCGCGTGCTGCGGCAACCTGCGCGACACGACCTGCGAGACGCCGTCTGGCCCCATCGTCACGCCGTAGAGGACGTCCGCGGCCTCCATCGTCCGCTTCTGGTGTGTGACGACGACGAACTGGGCCCGGTCCGCATAGCGCCGCAGAAGCTCGACGAACCGGGCGATGTTCGTGTCGTCGAGCGCGGCCTCGACCTCGTCCAGGAGGTAGAACGCGCACGGGCGAGCGAGGAAGAGCGAGAAGAGGAACGAGATCGCACCGAGCGCCTTCTCTCCTCCCGACAGGAGCGAGAGGCGCGTGATCCGCTTGCCGGCGGGACGGAGCTCGACCTCGATCCCCGGCTCCGAGCCGTCCTCGTCGGGCTCGACGAGCCGGAGCCGGCCCTCCCCGCCCGGGAACAGGGTCGTCGCGACCTCCTCGAAGTTCTCCGCGACCGAGGCGAAAGTCTCCGCGAACCGCCGTTCGACCGTGTCGGAGAGCTCGGTCCGGAGCCGCTCGAGCTCCTCGAGGCTTCGCTCGAGGTCCTCGCGCTGCGCCTTCAGGTCGTCGAGCCGCTCGCGCTCCGCCTCGTATTCCTCGCGCGCGAGCGGGTTCACCTGGCCGAGCGCCGTCCGGCGCGCCTCGAGGCGCTCGACGCGGGCTGCGAGCTCGTCACGGTCGTCGCCTTCGGCGGGCTCGACGTCGCCGGCGGCCTCGAGCCTGCGCCGCGCCTCGCCGGATTCGGCGTCGAGCCTCGCGAGCTCGACCTCGGCGGTCGTCGAGCGCGCGGTCGCGTCCTCGAGCTCCTGACGGAGCCCGACCTCGGCGGCCCCGAGGCGCCGGAGCTCGTCGCCCAGGTCCCCGGTG
>JBOHBB010000182.1:0-3080 GCA_050698135.1 Gaiellaceae bacterium | reverse complement strand
CCCCCGGCGAGCTTCCGAGCCTCGACCGCGGAGAACGTGTACGTCGACATCGCGCGGCTCGCCTCGACGCGGGCGGCCTTCATCGGCTTGCCCGCCTCGTCCGAGATCAGCCGTGCCACCTCGTCGTGGCGACGGCCGAGCGCGCCGGCGACGCGAACCAGGATCTCGGCGCGCTTGTGCGCCGGCAGCGGCTCCTCCATCGCTGCGGCGGCCGCGTCGACCGCCCGGCGCGTGTCGTCGGCGCCCGCCTTTGCAACCCGGCCGACCACCTCGCCGGAATACGGCGAGCGCACCTCCTGCCACTCGCCGGTCTCGACCCACTCGCCGCCGATCAGGAGAGGTTTTTCGGTGGCCGTTGTGGCCATGCAAGGAGTCTAGGAGACTGGACATTGGGTGCAGACCCCGGATGTCAGCTACGCGCGGAGCGGCGATGTCGCGATCGCGTACCAGACCGTCGGCGCGGGCTCGGTCGACGTCCTCTTCGCGCGCGGCTTCGCGGGTGATCTCCTGTCGGTCTGGGAGCAGCCGCTGCTGACCCGGTTCCTCGAGGACTTGGCGATCTTCGCCCGAGTGACGGTCGTCGACAAGCGAGGCACGGGGCTCTCCGATGGAGTGGGGGAGGTCCCGATGCTCGAGACGCGGATGGACGACCTTCGCGCGGTCATGGACGCGATCGGCTCGGAGCAAGCGATTCTCTGGACGGCGCAGGAGGGCGCCCGCCTCGCCACGCTCTTCGCGGCGACGTATCCGGAGAGAACTGCGGGGCTCGTCCTTTTCGACCCCTCCGCGAAGGGGCGACTGACGCCCGACTACCCGTGGGCGTTGACGGACGAGGAGTGGCGCTCGTGGCTCACCGAGGTTCGCGAGGGCTGGGGGCGGACCGATTTCCTGGAGCGCCAGCTCGCCGAGTGGGCTCCGAGCAAGCAGGAAGACCCGCAGTTTCGGTCCTGGTTCATCGCGCACATGCGGCGTGGATTGAGCCCTGGTTCAGCTCTCGCCTTCTTCCGGATGGTCATGGAGTCGGACGTGAGCGAGGTGCTTCCCTCTGTCCGCGTCCCCACCGTCGTGCTCTCGAGCGAAGCCGAGCGAGGGCCGGGCCGGTACTTCGCCGAGCGGATTCCGGGAGCGCGCCTCGTCGAGTTGCCGCCGAGCCTCCGGAGCATCTACCACTGGGTCGATGACGACGCCTCCGAGATCGCCATGCGCGAGACGCGGAAGCTCGCGGCCGTCGAGGCGCCCGTTGCGCGTGGCGATCGCGTGCTCGCGACCGTCCTCTTCACCGACATCGTCGGCTCGACCGAGCGCGCGTCGCAGCTCGGTGATCGAGCGTGGCGTCATCTGCTCGAGCGCCACCACTCGGTCGTCCGCAGGCGAATCACGCAGTTCCGGGGCGACGAGATCGACACCGCCGGAGACGGCTTCTTCGCCTCGTTCGACGGGCCCGGACGCGCAATCGAGTGCGCGCGCACACTGGTTGCGGACGTGCGCGCGCTGGGTTTGGAGCTCCGCGTCGGCCTCCATACCGGCGAGTGTGAGCGGCACGACGGCAAGCTCACCGGAATCGCGGTTCCCGTCGGCGCCCGTGTCGCAAACGCGGCCGCTCGGGTGAGGTGCTCGTCTCGGGCACCGTGAAGGACCTGGTCGCCGGCTCGGGCCTGGAGTTCGAGGACCGCGGCGTTCACGAGCTGAAAGGTGTCCCCGGCGAATGGAGGCTCTATGCCGTCAGCGCCGCCTGAGACGCGCTACGCCAAGAGCGGCGATGTCAACATCGCCTACCAGGTCGTGGGAGAGGGCCCGCTCGACCTCGTGCTCGTCCCCGGCTTCATCTCACACCTCGAGCTCGACTGGCAGGGACCGGGCTACGCGCAGATGCTCGACCGGCTCTCGTCGTTCGCTCGGCTGATCCGCTTCGACAAGCGCGGTACGGGTCTCTCCGACCGACCCGGCGGGCTCCCGGATCTCGAGACGCGCATGGACGACGTGCGGGCCGTGATGGACGCGGTGGGCGCCGAGCGGGCGGCCCTGATGGGGTACTCCGAAGGCGGCCCGCTCACGATGCTGTTCGCCGCGACGTATCCGGAGCGGTCCAGCTCGCTCGTCCTCTACGGGACGTACGCGAAGCGTCGCGATCCGGACGACGACTATCCGTGGTGCGCGACCTGGGAGGAGCGCCAGGCGTACGCCGACGACGTCGAGCGCGAGTGGGGCACAGAGGCGGATCTCGGCACGATGGCACCCAACGCTCGCGACGCCGAAGTCGAATGGTGGCGCACCCGCGCGAGGGGCGCGGCGAGCCCCGGCGCGGCGAAGGCGCTGATCCTCATGAACAGCAACATCGACGTGAGGGGCGTCCTGACCGCCATCCACGTCCCGACGCTCGTGCTCCATCGAACCGGCGACCGCGATTCCCGTCCGCAAGAGGGCCGATACATCGCAGAGCGGATCGAGGGTGCGCGCTTCGTGGAGCTCGACGGTGAGGATCATTCGCCCTGGATCGAGCCCGACCAGATCCTCGACGAGGTCGAGGAGTTCCTGACGGGCGTGCGCCGTGGGCCCGACGTCCGCCGTGTGCTGGCGACCGTGCTGTTCACCGACATCGTCGGCTCGACGACCAAGGCAGTGGAGCTCGGCGACAGCCGGTGGCGGAGCCTGCTCGAGCAGCACCACGCGGCCGTCCGCCGTGAGTTGGAGCGGTTCCGCGGGAGCGAAATCGACACCGCCGGCGACGGCTTTCTCGCAACGTTCGACGGGCCGGCACGAGCAGTCCGGTGCGCACAGGCGATTCGGAGCGCGCTCCGTCCGCTCGAAATCGACATCACGGCCGGTGTGCACGCCGGGGAAGTCGAGCTCGCCGCCGACGGTGCGATCGCCGGCGTGGCGGTCCACATCGGTGCGCGGGTGGCTGGACACGCCCAGCCGGGCGAGGTGCTTGTGTCGAGCACGGTCAAAGATCTCGTCGCCGGTTCCGGGCTGGAGTTCGAGGACCGCGGTGTCCACGAGCTCAAGGGCGTCCCGGGCGAGTGGCGTCTCTACGCTGTAGGGCAGTGACGTCGCAGGCCTACATCGTCGACGCCGTCCGC
>JBOHBB010000181.1:0-26187 GCA_050698135.1 Gaiellaceae bacterium | reverse complement strand
ACCCACTACCACCCGGCACGGTACACGCGTTTTCCGGGCGTGTCAACGGGATTTCTGCACCCTCGATCGGCCGCGTTCGACGCTTGACCGGGGCATCGGCGAGGTGCTAGTGACAGGGTGACGAGTCCTTCGCGCTCGAGGCCGGGACCGCCGCGCTCGTGCGCGCGGGCGAGGAGGCGATGGTCGAGTCGACCTCGGCGCTCAGCCTGCTCCGGGTGACGGTCCGGCCGAGCGCCGATCGTCACGCGCCGCTCGGTCGGCGGGAGAAGGTTGCCCGCCTCGACGAGGCGGGAGCGGAGGCGGCGACCGGCGCGCGGTCGTTCCAGCTCCTCTTCGGCCCGCACAACGGCTCGACGCGCGCCACGCTGTTCGCCGGGTACGTCCCGCCCGGGAAGGCACCGTGGCACTTCCACCTCTACGACGAGATCGTGTGGGTGCCCGACGGTCCGGGGAGGCTCCACATGGAGGAGGGCACGCGGGAGCTCGCTGCGGGCGCGGCGTTCCGCCTGCGGCCTCGCCAGGCGCACATCGTCGAGAACACCTCCGGGAGCGAGCTGACCATCCTCGGCGTGTTCACACCGGCCGGTAGCCCGTCTGCCGCCTATCTGTCGCCCGAGGTCGCCGCGACGTACGCGTTCGCCGATTAGCGTGGTCGCACGCCCGGTGCTGCTCTACGACGCCGCTTGCCGCGTGTGCCGGTTCGTCGCGCGCACGATTCTCCGGCTCGACCGGCGAAGTGAGCTCGCCGTGCTGCCGCTTCAGGACCCCGAGGCCGCGCGCTTCCTGGAGCGGCTTCCGGCCGAGGAGCGCCTCTCGAGCTGGAGGCTCGTCCGGCCGGACGGCTCGCTCGCCGGCTACGGCGCGGGGGCGGGCGAGCTGCTCGGCACGATGTGGCTCACGCGCGTGCTGGGCCGGGCCGTCGCTACCGTCCCGGACAGTGCCCTCGACGCGCTCTACGAGCAGGTCGCCCGGCACCGCGGCCGAATCGGTCGCTTCGTCCCGCGCGGCGCGGCGCCGCGGCGCTACCCCTGAGCGGCCGCCGGCTGCAGCCGGCGATCGAGGGCATGCACCGTGAGCCAGGCAGCGGTCGTTGCGAGGACGGCCGCCGGGATCGTGTCGGCCCCTTGGGACCCGACAAGCAGCGAGGCGAAGATCAGGGGTGTAATCAGCAGACGGGTCTGCGCGGCCATGCCCGCGGCCGCTCCGACCGAGATCGCCAGCGTCGGCGACACGTCGAACCAGGCGACCGTGAACGATGCGAACGCGACGCCGAGGAAGATCGCGGGGAAGATATACCCGCCGCGGAAGCCGCAGCCGAGGCTCACGCCGTAGGCGAGGAACTTCGCGATGATCAGGACGACGAGGACCTTCGTCGAGTCCTCCGCCACGACGTCCGGCACGGACGCCTGCCCGGAGAAGAGGACATCCTGCGAGTCCGCGCCGAAAAGGTCTGCGAGCACGGCGAGCCCGCCGACGGCGAGCCCACCGCCGACCAGCAGGAGCGGCATGCCGAGCCGTCCGCCAACGCCGTCAACCCGGCGCGCGAGCAGGCCGACCGAGACGGCGACGAACGCGGCGAGGACGCCGACGACGAGCCCGACGCCGAGGTCGCCGAAGTCGACGCCATCGTAGAGCGGCAGGTCGGGAACGACGAGGCCCGGCGTCTCGAGTCCTCCCCAGTCGCCGAACCCGGTGAAGACGAGGAAGCCGACCGCGGCGGCGACCAGGCCGGGGACGAGGACGGGAAAGACCCCGGCCCCCAGGCCGAACCCGGCCGCGGACTCGACGAGGAGCACGCCGGCGACGACCGGCCCGCCGAACAGCGTCGAGATCGCCGAGAACGAGCCGGCGCTCGACAGCAAGGCCGCCGTCTTCGGGTGGGTGCCGAACCGGGCGGCCATCGAGCCCACCACGGAGCCCAGAGCGACGACCGGCGCCTCCGGGCCGAGCACGGCCCCAAAGGGCAGCGAGCCGAGCGCGGCGAGCGCGACGCCGGGACCATGCGCGATGGGAGTGGGCTTCGCGCTCAACCCCTCGAGCGGCGAGTGGCCGCCGTCGCCGGGAAGGAAGAGCCGGGCAACGACGACGATGAGCGCACCCACGACCGGGAGCCCGAGGACGAGGAACCAGGGCGGGGACTCGTACCCGAGCACGTCCGGGAGGTCATCCCAGAGCCAGTGCTCGAGGTAGTGCACGAGCGCGAAGAACCCTGCTGCGACGAGTGCGGCCGGGATCCCGATCGCGGCCGCCAGCAGGACGACGCGCAGGTACGCCCTGGCATCCTGCGGGTCGGCCGGCGTCGCGGTGCTCACCGGCCGACCCTCAGCGAAGTCCTGACCCGGGCGAGATTCAGTAGCGGAGGACGCCCGGCCGGGTGAGTGACCAGATCACCCAGACCGCGAGGGCGATCATCAGGATCGACCAGAAGGGGTAGTAGGGGATGAACAGGAAGTTCGCCACTGCGCTCAGGATGGCGAGCACCAGCGCGACCATCCCGGCCCAGCCCTTCTGGGCGAAGAGACTCAGACCGGCGAGGAACACGACGATGCCGAGAAGCAGGTGGATCCAGCCCCAGGCGGTCGTGTCGATGTCGAACGTGTAATTCTGCGTCACGACGAAGAAGTCGTCGTCGATGATCGCCGTCAGCCCGGCGATGCTCTCGAACACGCCGATGAGGATCATCATCACGGCGGCGAACATCACGCCGCCGACCGCGAATCCCGAGACCGGTGGCTCGGACCTGTAGTCGCCCATCTTCCGCCACGCTCCTTTCGACCCGTTGAGGACGGCGTGTGGACTCTAGGCGACCGCTCAGGCGACCGCTCAGACGACCGCGACCTCCCGAGCGAGCGCGTCGACCGTGAGCGGGGCACCGGAGGCCTGCTCGACGAGCCGGTCCCAGCGGATCGACTGCCCGGGCGCGAACAACCTCGCGACGAGGAGCTGGCCGGCCTCAGGGCGGTCTACGAGCCCGCCCGCCTTGGCGCGCAGCGCGTCCCTGAGCTGGAGCGCCACGATCGAGCCGTACAGGTACGTGTGGTAGTAGACCGGCGCGACGGCGACGTGGATCTTCGCCGCCCAGTCGGGGGCGTTCCGGTCCTCCGGCTGGGTGAGCCGCTGGTGACGGGCGACGAGCTCCCACCAGGCGCTGTCCAGGTCTCCGTCGGGATCGGCGTACAGGATCCGCTCGAACCCGGTCATGACGAGCACCCAGCGGGTGAAGACGAGGTGCTCCGCCGCCTTCGCCGCGCGCAGCCTGCGCTCGAGCGACTCGGCCTCCGCAGCGTCGACTCCGCGCACGCGCTCGAGCCAGTCGCGGTCGCCGCCCAAGGCGCCGAAGAGCAGCGCCGTGGCTTCGGTCGTGACGAGGTGCGTGTCTCGGAGGAGCCATGGGAGCGACCCGTCGAAGCCGAGGTCGTAGACGCCGTGCCCGAGCTCGTGGAGCATCGTCTCGGTCCACGAGTGGTTGTCCACGACGTTCGCCAGCACGCGGACGTCGCCGCTTCTGTCGACGTCGATGCAGAAGGCATGCTGGCACTTGCCCGCGCGAGGGTGGAGGTCGCTCCGGTCGAGGATCCCGGCCACCTCGAGCCCGATCCGCTCGAAGGTCTCCCGCGCGAGCGCGACCACGTCCTGACCCTTGAAGAGGGGATCGAGGTCCACGCCTCCCTCCGCCGGCGGTTCCTGGAAGAACGGGTCGGCGTAGTGCCAGGGACGGAGTTCGGAGACCGCGCAGCCGAACCGTTCCGCGAGCCGTGCGTCGAGGTCGGCCTTCCAGCGCCCGAACGGCCCGGCTGTCGCACGGTCGCAGGCGGCGAGCGTCTCGAGCAGCTTCTGCTCGTCGAGCTCGTCGTTCGCGAGCGAGAGCGCGAACCAGTCGCGGTAGCCGAGCGCCCGGGCTGCCTCGTTGCGGAGGCGGGCCAGCTCCCGCACATCGTCGGCCACCGCAGCGCCCACGGTCTTCGATGCCTCCCACGCCTCGCGTCGCTCCGCCGAGTCGTCGCTCTCACGGAGGATGCGCTTGATCTCGTTGTCGTCCAGCTCCTCTCCGCGGACGACCCCGCGATGGCGCGAGAACCGCGCCTCGACAGCGGCCTCGAGCGCGATGATGCGCGTGCGGAGCGACTCGGCCACCTGGTGCGGGAGCATGAGGTTCCGGAGCAGCTCGAGCCGGCGGCCGACGAGCCCGTTCCCGGTCGCGGCCGCCTGCTGCACGCGGTCGAAGAGCGCGCTGTCCGCGAGGAGGTTCGACCAGTCGAGCTCGGTCTCCGCGCGGCGCCGTTCCGTCGCGACGGTCGCGTCGACGTTCGCATCCCACCAGGCGACGTTCCGCACGCGGGCGAGCGGGCCGAGCCGCCCCTCCGCTTCCTCGACGAGCGACCGGGCGTCCGTCACGTGGCGTCGTCCGGCCGTCGGCGCATGGGCCGAGGATAGCCGCGACTGGGCGGCTCGCTTCATCTTCCCTGGAAATCAACCACTTCTCAGCCCACGTGGGCGGTGCGCGCCCGCACGCTGGGAGCATGCCGCGAAGCATCGGACCGCTGCTCTGCGAGCTGCACGCGCATACGCGCTGGAGCGACGGCTGGCTGAGCGTCGCCGAGCTCGTCGACCTGTACGCGCGCAACGGCTTCGACGTCCTGTGCATCACCGACCACGTCGTCCGCTCGGACGACCCCTGGCGCGAGCGGGAGGGAGTCGAGCTCAACTCGCTCGACGAGGGCTCCTGGAGCGCGCATCTGGCCGAGGTCGAGCGCGAAGCGTCGCGCGCGTGGGCGACGTACGGGATGCTGGTCGTCCCTGGGCTCGAGTTGACCTACAACGATGACGATCCCGCCAAGGCGGCCCATGCAGTTGCCGTCGGGCTCCGAGAGTTCGTCTCCGTCGACTGCGGGATCGCGGAGGCGATGCGAACGGCCGCAGAGGCCGGCGCCGCGCTCGTCGCGGCGCACCCGTTCGACCGCGAGCCGGCGCTCGCGTCAGGCCGGTTCACCAGGCGCTTCGCGCACGACGCCGACCTGTGCCGGCTCGCTCACCGCTTCGAGCTCTTCAACCGGACACGACTGTTCGGCTGGGTCGCCGAGGCCGGCCTACCGGCGGTCGCAACGGGCGACTTCCACCGCCCCGAGCACCTCGTCGGGTGGAAGACGCTTCTCCCGAGCGCCCACGAGGAGAGTGCCGTCGTCGACTACCTTCGCTCCGCTCGCCCGGTGCACCTCGTCAGGTTCGACGAAGGCGCGGACGCGCTCGCCGCCTGACACGAGCACGAGCCGCGCGACGCTAGAGTCGCCCCGTGTCGACCCTCGACGCCGCGCGCACGCTCCCGTGGAGCTGGTACAGCGATCCGGCCGTCCTCCGGCTCGAGCACGAGCGGATCTTCCGGCGCTTCTGGCAGTACGCGGGGCGGGTCGACGAGGTCGCCCGGCCGGGATCGTTCGCGGCGACGCGCGCCGGCGACGTTCCCGTCGTGCTCGTCCGGGACGAAGACGGCACGCTGCGCGCGTTCCTGAACGTCTGCAGGCACCGCGGCTCGCTCGTCTGCACCGGCTCGGGTGTGCGGAGGACGCTCCAGTGCCCGTACCACGCCTGGACGTACGGGCTCGAAGGGCGGCTCCTGAACGCACCGCGCATGGAGCGCGAAGGACAGACGGAGACGGACGGGCTCGGCCTCGTTCAGCTACGGCTCGAGACGTGGGGGCCGTTCGCGTTCGTCAACCCCGACCCCGGCGCCTCTCCGCTCTCCGACTTTCTCGGAGACATCCCGGCGCGCATCGCGGACGCGGGCATCGACGTCGACGCGCTGCGCTTCCTCGAGCGCTCGGAGTCCGAGACCGAGGCGAACTGGAAGATCTGCGCCGAGAACTACCTCGAGTGCTACCACTGCCCGACGGCGCACCCGGGCTTCTCGGCCGTCGTCGACGTCTCGCCCGAGAGCTACCTCCTGGCGGCCGACGGCTGGCGCCTGTCGCAGGTCGCCCCGCTGCGACCGGAGCCCCGTGGCGTCTACCGACCCGCCGGGGAGGTCGAGCGCGGGCAGTTCCACTTCGTCTTCCCGAACACCGTCGTCAACGTCATGCCCGGGCGGCCGAACCTCTCGATCGGGCCGATCGTCCCGCTCGCCCCGGAGCGTACGTACCGGCTCCTCGACTACCTCGTCGCACCAGACGCAGACGAGGACTGGGTGTCCGACATGCTCGCGTTCGACACCCAGGTCGGCGACGAGGATCGAGCCCTCGTCGAGCGCGTCCAGGCAGGTGTCCGCTCCGGGGTCATCGACGAGGGGCGACTCCTCCCTTCGTCCGAGCGCCTCGTCGCGCACTTCCAGTCGCTCGTGCTCGAAGCCCTCGCCTGATCCGGATCGCCGCGTTCACCGCTTCCATGCGAGAGCGCGACCGTGCGACAACCCACGGCACCGACCCTGCGTGCGATGACTCGCGCGACACCAACCTCGGAGGGGAGATCGCTCGATGAGACGCCGACGGACCATCGTCACGACGCTGCTCGCCGCGAGTATGGCCACAGTAGTTGCGGCCGCGGCCCTCGCGGACACGAGCGTCAAGGACTACGTCGTACCCGTCGGAGACGAGTACGAGGTCGACGCGCTGTTCAGCGTCGGCGACCAGGTGCCCTGGTCCGGCGGGAACGGCCAGTATCGCATGGTCGGCATCCCAGATGGGCTCGGGGCCCACCCGAACGCTGACGTGACCGCCACCGTCTACATGAACAGCGAGCTCCCGGCGTCAACGCTCTCGGAGCCGCTCGTCGGCGGCGCGAAGAACCGGGGCGCGATCGTCTCCAAGTGGATCCTCGACGCCGACGGAGACGTGCTCGCAGGAACGCGCGCATACGATGTGGTCTTCGACGAGAACACGTTCGTCGGTCCGGCGCCGGTCGTCGGCAACTCCACGCGCCCCTTCTCGCGCTTCTGCTCGGGCTCCCTCGCAGGTCCGCCGCACGGCTTCGATCGCTGGATCTATCTGACGAACGAGGAGGAGGGGACTCCCGCGAACACCTTCGACGGCAAGGGCGGCCTCGCGGTCGCGATCGTCGACGACGCCCTCCACACGCTTCCCAAGCTGGGCCGATTCGCCTGGGAGAACACCCTCGTGCAGCCGAACCAGGGCACGCGTACCGTGATCATGGGCATGGAGGACGGCCCGGCGGCGTTCGACCCCGGTGTCGAGAACAGCCAGCTGTACATGTACGTCGGGACGAAGGACCGCAGCGCCGGTGCCGGCGTGCTCCGCAGGAACGGCCTGGACAACGGCGACCTGTACGTCCTCGTCCCCGCGAATACCGCAACCTCGAGCGAGGCCACGTTCACGAGCGGCTCGATCGCGGTCGAGTGGGCTCTCATCCCGAACGCCGGCGAGCTCGACGAGGGGCAGCTCGAGGCGGCGAGCGACGCCCTCGGTGCGTTCCGCTTCGCGCGGCCCGAGGACGGCGCCTTCAACACGCGCAACAAGGACAACTACCTCTTCGTCACGACCGGCGGGGCGACCGGAGTCAATGAGCTCGGTCGGCTCTACTCGCTCGACCTTCATCCCGGCGACGTGACGAAGAACGCGACGCTGACGATCGAGTACGCCGGGGACTCTGTCGTCGACGAGGGAGGCGACACGGCCATCAGCCCGGACAACCTCGACGTCAACGACGACTACCTGATGATCAACGAGGACGGCACGACCGAGAGCCGCGTCGTGATGACAGCGAAGAACCGCGACGGCTCGATCTGGCGCTTCGACCTCGAGAGGTCGGGAGTGGACGTGTCGTCGCGAGCCCGCGTGGCTGAGCTCGACCCGCCGGGCCGGGACGGCGCCGCGGTCGGGCCGGGAATCTGGGAGACGAGCGGGATCGTCGACGTCTCGGCGATCTTCGGTCCCGACACGTGGCTGGCGGACGTCCAGGCCCACCCCCCGACCGCCGCGCCCGGCGGAACGACGGTGACGGTCGAGGACGGCCAGCTCTTCCTCCTGACGCCGACGCCCTAGCGGCTTGAGCTGGATCGACATGACTGAGCGAGTCGAGCCGGGCCGCCCAGGCCGGCCCCGCTCGACGCGTTCACGACAAAGTAACCCCATGGTCGTCTCAGCCGATACATGATGTCGGGATGGCAACTCGACTCCGAGCCGAACCATTCGAGCGCCTGCTCAACCGGGAGCTCTCCCTCCTCGACTTCCACGCCAGGGTCCTCGAGCTCGCTGCCGACGAGACCGTTCCCCTCCTCGAGCGCGTCAGCTTCGCCCGGATCTTCTCCTCGAACCTCGACGAGTTCTTCCAGGTGCGCGTGGCCGGCCTGCTCGGTCAGGCGGAGTCCGGCCTCGCGATGGTCTCGGCAGACGGGCTCACCCCCCAACAGGCCCTCGGGCAGATTCGCAGCCGCGTCGTCGAGCTGATCGCGCGCCAGTCGCGCCTCTGGAAGAAGGACCTTCGCCCCGCCCTCGCGGCCGAGGGCATCGTGGTCGGCGGCATCGAGGACTGCGACGCGAAGGACCTGAAGGAGCTCGAACGCCGGTTCCAGCGGGAGGTGTACCCGGTCCTCACGCCGCTCGCCGTCGGGCCAGGGCAGCCGTTCCCGTACATCTCGGGGCTCTCGCTCTCGCTGGCGGTGTTCGTGGCCGACCCGGACACGGGCGAGGAGCGATTCGCGCGCGTGAAGATCCCCGAAGGCCTGCCGCGGTTCCTCGAGATCGGCGGTCGCGGACTGTACGTCCCGCTCGAGCAGGTCATCGCCCACTTCCTCCCGGCGCTCTTCCCCGGCGCGACGATCGTCGAGCGCGCTGCGTTCCGCGTGACGCGAGACGCCGACTTCGAGGTCTCGGACGACGCGGCCGACCTGCTCGAGGCGGTCGAGAGCCAACTCCAGAAACGCCGGTTCGGAGACGTCGTCCGGGTCGAGGTCAGCTCCTCGGCGTCGACCGAGATGGTCGAGCGGATCGCACGCGGGCTCGGCGCGGACGAGACCCAGATCTACCGCATCGAGAGCTCGCTCGACCTCGCCGACCTCGGCGAGCTCGCACTGCTCGACCGCCCCACCCTGAAGGACGAGCTCTGGGTGCCCGTCGTCCCACCGCGGCTCGCGGTCGCCCAGGGCGACGGGACGCGGATCTTCGACGAGATGCGGCGAGGGGACATCGTCGTCCACCAGCCCTACGAGTCATTCAGGGGGAGCTTCGAGGTCTTCGCTCAGGCGGCGGTACAGGACCCGGACGTGATCGCAATGAAGACGGCGGTGTACCGGACGAGCGACGACAGCGCGCTCGTCGGCTCGCTGATCCAGTGCGCTGAGGACGGTAAGCAGTCCGTGTGCCTCGTCGAGCTCAAGGCGCGATTCGACGAGCGGCGCAACATCGAGTGGTCACGAGCGCTCGAACAGGCGGGGGTGCACGTGGTCTACGGCTTCCCCGACATGAAGATCCACGCGAAGATGACCCTCGTCGTCCGTCGCGAAGGCGACCAGCTCAAGCGGTACGTCCACATCGGGACCGGCAACTACCACTCCACGACCGCGCGCCACTACGAGGACGTCGGCATTTTCACCGCCGACGACGACATCGCGGCGGACGTCGCCGACCTCTTCAACTACATCACCGGCTTCGGCAAGCCCAGGCGCTTCAGGAAGCTGCTCGTCGCCCCGTTCACACTGCGGAGCGGGCTCGTGGAGGAGATCCGCGCGGTCGCGGCGGCGGCCTCCGAAGGCCTGCCCGCGAGCATCCGGCTGAAGGTGAACCACCTCGTCGACTCTGCGATCGTCGAGGAGCTCTACGCCGCATCGCAGGCCGGCGCCAAGATCGACATCCTGGCCCGCACGACCTGCGCGCTGCGGCCCGGGGTCGAAGGTCTCTCGGAGACCATCCGGGTGCAATCGATCGTGGGTCGCTTCCTCGAGCACAGTCGGATCTACTCGTTCGAGGCAGGCGACCGGACGGCGATGTACATCGGCAGCCCCGACCTGATGCAGCGAAACCTCGACCATCGGATCGAAGTCCTCGTGCCGGTCGAGAACACGCGTGTGCGACAGGAGGTCTCCGCGATCCTCGACAGCGCCTTTGCCGACGACGTGAACACGTGGCTCCTCGGCGCGGACGGAGCCTGGACTCGTGCGACGCAGGCCGACAAGCCGCACTCACACCATGCGACGATGATGCGCCGAGCGCGGATGCGCGCTCGACGCGGGACCCGGTCCCGTCGTGGCGTTTAGGCCAGCCGACGCCGGGGCGAGAATCCGGGCTGTGCGGGTGGCGATCGTCGACATCGGCTCGAACACGGCCCGGCTCCTCGTTGCCGAGGTCGGTCGGTCTCGGTCCGTGAATCAGAAGCGGCGCGAACGTGCGTACCTGAGGCTCGGCGACGACGTGCACGAGCTCGGCCGAATCGGGCCCACGAAGCTCGAGGAGGCCGCGGCCGTCGCGAGGCGGTTCGCGCGCATCGCGCGAAAGGAGGGCGCGGAGCGCCTGGAGACGATCGTCACCGCGCCAGGTCGACAGGCCGCGAACGGGGACGAGCTCCTGCGTGTGGTCGCGGATGCGACCCAGGCGCCGGTCGTCCTCCTGTCTGGCGAGGACGAAGGCCGTCTCGCCTGGGAAGGCGCGGTCGCCCGCATGGAGGATCCGCCCGACGTCATCGCCGTCGTCGACCTCGGAGGAGGCTCGTTCGAGATCGCCGTCGGCACACGGACGCTCGGGCCCGCCTGGGTTCGCTCCCTCGACGGTGGCGCACTTCGGGTCACGCGCGCCCATCTCGGCGGCGACCCGCCATCGCGGAAGAAGATCGCCACCGCCCGCAGCGAGATCCGCAAACTGTTGGCTGCCACCGACCCGCCGGTCCCGGACACCGCCCTGACGGTCGGTGGGACGGCACGTGCGATCGGACGCCTTGTCGGTCGATCGTTCGGCGGGGAGGAGCTCGAGGGGCTGGCCGAGAGGCTGGCCACGGTCCCGGCCGAGCGGGTGACCGCGTCGCACGGGATCACGATCGAGCGTGCACACACCCTGCTCGGCGGGACGCTCGTGCTCACCGAGATAGCGCAGGCCCTCGACTCCGACCTCGAGGTCGGGCGCGGCGGGGTTCGGGAGGGCGCCGCGATCGCGCTCGCGCGGTACGAAGCCGCCGTCGCGTAGGGAGCTCCTCATCACCTGGTCACCGTCGGGAGACACATCCGACACCCGAGGTCACGCCGGGTCCGGGACACTGGCTGATGCGCCCGCGCTCGACTCGGTCACGCAGCATCGCGAAGGTCGCGGACGGCCTCGTCGACGAGTTCTCCGGGATCCTCTCGCGCGAGACGATCGAGCGCTACATCTCCGAGTCCGTCGACCTGCTGGCCGAGTCAAGATCCACACGTTCGTCCCCGTGCTCGCCCACCGCTTCGCACGCGAGCGCCTGAAGGCGCTTGCCCAGGCGGAGGGGACGATCACGAAGGAAAGCCCGTAGGTGCTCTTCGTCTGCGTCCAGAACGCCGGCCGCAGCCAGATGGCGGCCGGTCTCGTGAGACTTCGCTCCGAGGGGCGAATACACGTTCGCTCGGCCGGGAGCAGTCCGGCGGAGGACGTGAGCACCGCCGTCGTCGAGGCGATGCGCGAACTCGGCGTCGACCTGTCCGAGGAGTTCCCGAAGCCGTTGACCGACGAGATCGTGCGCGCAGCAGACGTCGTCATCACGATGGGCTGCGGCGACGCTTGCCCGATCGACCCGGGCAAGCGCTACGAGGACTGGGAGCTCGACGACCCCGCGGGCCAGGACCTCCTGACGGTCCGCCGGATCAGGGACGAGATCGACGAGCGCGTGCGACGGCTCGTCGACGAGGTCGTTCCGGAGCACGCACGCACCGACTGATACACCAGGGCAGAGACCCCGAGGGCGGCTAGCCGCTCACCGCCGCGCGATCCGCAGCCGGGATCGCACTCGCCGGCGGCGGCAGGTACGCCGTCGGTGCCCACGCGCCGTCACGAGCAGCCAGCAGCCAGGCACCGCCCTTCGCGCAGGTGAGTCCGTCGAAAAGCCGTTCGATGACTTCGCGGTGCGTGCAGACGAGCGCTGCATCGGGAAGCTCGGCGACCAAGGCGCGCGTCGCCGCGAGGGGAGCGTCCGGACCCAGATCCTCGCTGAGCTCCACCTCGAGGCCGCGGTCGAGTGCCAGGGCGCGCACGCTCTCGACACAGCGGGCGTGCGGGCTCGCCACGATCCGCTCGATCGCGTAGCTCGACAGTACCTCCGGCAGCAGCCTGGCGTCGGACCGACCGACCCAGTCGAGGCGACGAGCGCGGTCGAGGCTCGCCGACCTCGCCCGTTCACCCGCACTTGCGTGTCTGAGTAGCAGCATCGATCTGTCTCCCGGGACCGAGGCGCGATTGTCGACCGTTCGCCCCTCCACGTCAACCCGGGAGCGCGTTCAGCAAGGGAAGATCGCGGCTGTACGAGAGCAGCCGGTGTGCCTCCGTCGGCGAGACCCACACCGCCTCGTCGACCTCGTCTTCGAACGAGAGGTCGCCTCCAGTGGGGCGCATGAGCCAGTAGCGAACACGCTTCGACCTGCCGCGGGCGTCGACGTATTCCGTCACGGCGATCTCGTCGCCGAGCTCACAGCGCAGGCCCGTCTCCTCCTCGACCTCGCGGAGGGCACACTCCTCGTCGGTCTCGGCCGGCAACGCCTTCCCTTTCGGAAAGGTCCAGTCGTCGTACTTCGGCCGATGGATGACGAGCACCTCGACGCCGTCGGAGACGCCGTTACGCACGACGACGCCTCCTGCAGCGCGAATCACGGCCGCGCCTTGCGCGCACGGCGCTCGAGTGTCGCCCACGCCGCCGGCCAGGCCTCACGCGCCTTCGCACGGCGCTGACGCTCGCGCGCAAGGAGCGAGTCGGCGGCCGCCTGACGATCTGCCTCGCGCTCCGCCCACTCGGAGATGCGCGCGGACGCGACGTACGAGTCCTGATGCTCGCCGAGGACGTCCTGCAGCCGCTTCGCCGATGCGATGAAGCGCTCCCCACGGGTGCCGAGCTCACCGGCTGCGAGCTCGGCGGCGTACCGGGCTCGCTTGACGTCGATGCGGGCGGCGTGCAGCTCTTCGTCACGCGAGCGTGGGCCGAGACGGGCGAACGTGCGGCGAGTGCGCCGGAACTCGTCCCACCAGAGCTTTGCGAGGCTCTGCTTCGACCCGGTGGCGGGCTTCGGACGAGGGCTCTCCAGGCGATCGAGGAGCCGGAAGTAGCGCGGATCGGCGAGCGCGCTCACTGCGGCGCGCCGAGCCTCCAGCCGCTCGCGCCGCAATCCGTCGAGGAGACTACGGACCGCGTCCGCGTCCGACTCCGCGGTGACGTCGGAACGGATGCGCTCGAGCAGGACGTCGAGATCCCTGGCAGGGCCGAGGGCGCGCCCGAGCCAGCCGAGCCTGGCGCGGAGCTTCCCGGCCCAGTCGGCGTCGAGCAGCGGCCGCGCGGCGCGGAGGTACGCACGCGCTCGCCGCGTCGCGACGCGCATCTGGTGGAGGTCCTCCGGATCGTTGCCGAGGCGCGTGCCCGGATCGTGCGCGAGAAGCACCCGGTACTGATCGGAGATCGCCATTGCGAGGACGTCCAGCGGCGGCGCACCCGGCTCGAGGGGCGCGCGTTCGGACGGATACGCGATGTCGAGGACCCGATAGAGCTTTGGCCGGAAGACATCGAGCTCCGCTCCCGCCTCTCGCAGCGCCTTCTCGAGCCCCCGCAGCGTCTCCTCGTCCCCGTCGACGAGCTCGACCTCGAGCTCCCGGAACCGGGCGGTGACACGCGGGCCGTCGTACACCGACACCGAGTCCTCGACAATGTCCGCCCCGTCGGTGCGGACGCCCTGGCGCCGCGTCCGCAGCCGTGCGACACGGACGAGCTCCGCCCCGCGCAGGTGTGCCACGAGGAGCTCGAGGAACGAGGCAGGAGGTTTCGCCGGCGGTCCCGCCTCCTCGAGCTCGATACGAGCCGCACCATGCGGAAACTTCAGCTGCCACAGCCGCGCGCCATCCTCGAGTCGGTGACGAAGCGTGACGCCGTGGCGCGCGAGGCGCAGGTCTCGCGTGTCGTGGTACGTGGAGACGAACGTACGAGCCGGAAGCGGTGGACCGAGCTCGGGAAGGCGAAAGCCATCACCCGGGACGAGCTTCACCTCTCGCTCGACGCTCTCGCGCATCTCCTCACCCTAGACGTCGAGGGGCGGCCGGTTCGGCCGCCCCTCGTGACAGGCACTCGCAGGAAAGATCAGGGGTTACGAGCCGCCACCACTGCCTGGTGGAAGATCGCCCTCGCCCGCTTGAGCTGCTGCTTCGTGAGCGGGATGAAGCGCGCCCGCGTGGCGATCGCCTTCTCGTTGTCGAAGACGAAGTCGAGGAACGCCTGCACCTCGGTCCGCTTGAAGGACGAGCCCTTCGCATAGATGAACAGCGGCCTCGAGAGCGGCTTGTAGGTGTGGTTGAAGACACTCGCGACTCCTGGGGCGACACACTGGTCGGTCTTCGGGTTGCGGATCTGAACCGCCCGGAGCCGGTTCTGGTTCTCGACGAAGTACGAGTAGCCGAAGTACCCGAGCCCACCCCGCTCACCGGCGACCCCCTGCACGAGCACGTTGTCGTCCTCGCTCGCCTGGTAGTCGGAACGGCTCGACCGCGCCCGCCCGTTGATCGCCTCGGTGAAGTACTCGAACGTCCCGGAGTCGGTACCAGGCCCGAACAGCTTGAGCGACTGGTCGGGGAAGCTCGACCGGACGTCCTTCCAGTTGTTGACCTTCGATCCCGGCTCCCAGATCTTCTTCAGCTCTGCGACCGACAGGCACGTCGCCCAGGTGTTGTCGCGGTTCACGACGACGGTCAGCGCGTCGTTCGCGATGTGGAACCCGCGCCACGACCCGACGTTGTTGTCCTTGCACGACTTCGCTTCGCTCTGCCGCATCGGACGCGAGGCATCCGAGAGGTCGGTCTCGCCCTTGCAGAAGCGCTGGAAGCCTCCGCCCGTGCCCGAGATGCCGACCGTGATCCTGACGTTCTTCGCACCGGCGCGGGCGAAGAGCTCCGCGCCTGCCTGCGTGTAGGGGCCGACGGTGGAAGACCCGTCGGCCGTGATCGTGCCCTTGAGCTTTGCGAGGTTGTACTTGGGGTTATTGACCGTCGACGTCGCGAACGCCACCGATGCGATCACGAGCGCAGCCGTCGCCCCGCCGGCGACCGCGAGTGTGCGGCGCCCGAAGGAAAGCCTCATTGCGTCTCCCACTCCTCGGTTCGATTGCCGATTGCGCCTGGATGGTCGCCTCGCCGTCGCCCGCCGTGGGCTGCAAAGGCGTGAACGGGCGGCCACGAAGTGGTGAACGGGCATCGTTGGTCTACTCACCGGTCCGTCACCAAACGACGACCGGCTGATGACCTGCCCCTTGGTAGGGTCGCCGCCGTGGACGGAGCCGGCCTGGCGACAATCCCGCTGTTCGCGGACTTGCCCGAGAACAGGCGCGACGCGCTCGCCGGCGTCTGCTCGGAGCTCGACGTGGGCGCAGGCGCCACCCTCGTTCAGGAAGGCGACTTCGGATATGCGATGTTCGCGATCGTCGAAGGAACTGCCGACGTCCTGAAGGATTCGGTGTCGATCCGCCTGCTGAATCCGGGGGACGTGTTCGGGGAGATCGCGGTCCTCTCGGGCGGTCGCCGGACGGCGACCGTCGTCGCCAGGACGGACATGCGTCTGCTCACGGTCATGAACCGGGACGTCTGGCGGCTCGAGCGCGACGACCCCGAGATCGGCTCCGCTCTTCGGGCGACGATCGCCGGTTGCCTCGAACACGCCCGCGGCTAGCCGAGCGCCCGCGACCGGCTGCAGCCTCGGCCGCGAAGACCACATCAGGCCGAGACGCCCGACCTCGCGTTCCTACACGAGTGGTCGCCGGTCGTGCGAGGCGTCGGTGAACTCGGCGAACTCGCCCGTGACGATGAACGCCGTCTGCTCGCCGATGTCGACGGCGTTGTCGCCGATCCGCTCGAAGCAGCGAGCCACGGTGATCTGACGCATGCCCCACTCGAGCGCCTCGGCGTCGTGGACGTAGCCGAGCACCTCGTGGAAGACCTGGCGGTTGGCGTTGTCGACGAGCTCGTCGAGCCGATGGAGATCCCGTGCCTGCTCGACGTCGCGGGCCGCAAACGCGGTGAGCGCGACCTTGACCATCTCCGTGCAGCGCTCGCCCATGTCGCCGAGACCCTCGACGACGGCCTGCTGGGTGCCGAGGTGGCTCGAGAGCTTCGTCAGCTTCGCGATCGTCACGCACTGATCGCCGACGCGCTCGAGATGGAGCGCGCAGTGGAGGATCGCCAGCACGAGGCGGAGGTCCGTCGCGACCGGTGTCTGGCGCGCGAGAACCATCTCGACCTGTCTCTCCAGCCCGAGGTAACGCTCGTCGATCTCGTCGTCGAAGGCGATCACCTCGTCACAGAGCTCGACGTCCTGCGTGCGAAGCGCGTCGACGACGCCGCGGATCGAGCGCAGCACGACCTCGCCGGCCTCCTGAAAGCCCGCTTCGAGCGAGTCGAGCTCGGCCTGCAGCTCGATCCTCATCCGAACCGGCCCGTCACGTAGTCCTCCGTCCGCTTGTCGGAAGGCGTGGTGAAGATCTTCGCAGTCGCGTCGTACTCGACGAGGATTCCCCGGCGCGCGCTCCCATCCTCGGCGACGACGACGCTGAAGAAGGCCGTCATGTCGGCGACGCGCGCGGCCTGCTGCATGTTGTGCGTGACGATGACGATCGTGTACTCACGCTTCAGATCGTGCATGAGGTCCTCGATCCGGGTGGTCGAGATCGGGTCGAGGGCCGACGCCGGCTCGTCCATGAGGATCACGTCCGGCTCGACCGCGAGAGCGCGGGCGATGCACAACCGCTGCTGCTGGCCGCCCGACAGGCCAAGAGCGCCGTCCTTCAGCCTGTCCTTCACCTCGTCCCACAAGGCCGCCTGGTGAAGGGCTCCTTCGACCCGCTCGTCGAGGCTTCCCTTCATCCCGAGCACCCGCGGGCCGAAGGCGATGTTGTCGTAGATCGACTTGGGAAACGGGTTCGGCTTCTGGAACACCATGCCGATCCTGCGACGGATCTCGACCGGGTCGACGTCGCGCCCGTAGAGGTCGGCTCCGGGGTAGAGCACGGTGCCGTCCACCTTCGCGCCGGGGAGGAGGTCGTTCATGCGGTTGAAGCAGCGGATGAAAGTGCTCTTCCCGCACCCGGACGGGCCGATGAAGGCGGTCACGGTGTGCCTGTAGACGTCGAGGCTGACGTCCTCGAGCGCGGACTTGCCGTTGTAGGACACGCCCAGCTCGGAGACCGAGAAGACCTTCTCCCGCCGCTCCACCTCCGCTCGATCGAGAGCCCCGCGCGAGGCCTCGGCGATGCGCGTGCTGTCGATCTGCGGAGTCTCCATCTGCGTCATTGCCTCACTCACCATTGCCTGCGATAGCGGTTGCGGAGAAAGATTGCCACGGCGTTCATGCTGAGGACGATCACGAGCAGTACGATCGATGCCGCCGCCGCGAGCGTCTGGAACGTCGCATCGGGCTGCTTCGTCCAGTTGTAGATCTGCACCGGGAGGGCGGTGTACGCACCGAAGAGCGTGGGGTCGAAGGCGACGTACACGATCGCTCCGACCATGATCAGCGGAGCGGTCTCGCCGACAGCGCGAGAGAGGGCGAGGATCGAGCCGGTCGCCATCCCGGGGATCGCGGCCGGGAGCACCTGCCGCCAGACGACCTGCCACTTCGTCGCGCCGAGCGCGAACGCACCCTGGCGGATCGAGTCTGGGACCGCCCGGATCGCCTCGCGGGAGGCGACGACGACGGTGGGCAGGACGACGAGCGTCAGGATCAGCGCGCCTGCGAAGACGACCCGGCCGACGCCGATCCCGCGGACGATGAAGGCGAGGCCGAGGATCCCGTACACGATCGACGGCACGGCAGCGAGATTCTGGATGTTCACCTCGATGAGGCGGTTCCACCAGCGCTCACGGTTCGCGTACTCCTCGAGGTAGACGGCGGTCAGCACCCCGATCGGGACGGACAGCAGCAGCACCAGCAGGCCGAGGTAGATCGTCGCAAGGATCGCGGGGCGCGCTCCCGCCTCCTCGGGCACGGTCGACGGGGGATCGGAGAAGAGCTGTCGGTCGAGCTCCGGCCATCCGGTGACGAGCGTGTCGACGAGCAGGATCGCAAGCGTCCCGAACGCGACGAACATCGAGAAGAGCATCGCGGCCTTGAAGAGCCGGTTCCGCCAGACGCGGCGCGGGCGTTGCGCGCCCGTCGTGTGCGTCGTCGTCACTCGTAGACCTCGCGGTACCTGCGGACGAGGCGGATCGAGATCAGGTTGATGACGAGCGTGATCACGAAGAGCGTCAGCCCGACGGCGAAGATCGTCTTGTACTCGGTCGAGCCGGTCGGGACGTCGCCGTTCCCCGTCGCGCCGATGAAGGCGGTCATCGTCTCGATCGTCGCCCGCGGGTCGAAGGTGATCTGCGCGAGCTGCCCGGCGGCGATGAGGACGATCATGGTCTCGCCGACGGCACGGGAAAAGGCAAGCACGAACGCGGCGATGATCCCCGAGATCGCGGCCGGCACCACGATGCGCGTCGAGACCTGGAGCTTGTCCGCTCCCAGGGCATACCCGCCGTCGCGGAGATCGCGCGGAACCGCGGCCATCGCGTCCTCGGACAGAGACGCGACCGTCGGAATGAGCATCACCCCGAGCACCAGGCTCGCCGCGAGCACGTTGAAGATCTCGACCTGGACCCCGATGTCCCGCAGGAGCGGCGTCACGAAGGTCAGTGCGAAGTACCCGAGCACGACGGTCGGGATCGCGGCGAGGATCTCGAGCACGGGCTTGAGGAAGCCGGCCACCCGCGGCCGCGCGTACTCGCTGAGGTAGATCGCAACACCGAGCCCGAGCGGGAACGCAACGACGGCTGACCAGAACGAGATCACGAATGTGCCGACGACGAGCGGAACCACGCCGAAGCTTCCCGGCTCGAAGAGCGGCGCCCAGGTCGTTCCCGTGACGAACTCCCACGGGCTGATCTCACGGAAGAAGTCGACTGCAGGCAGGAGCAGCGATGCGACGATCCCGACCGTGGTGAGCACCGAGACCGCTGCCGCCAGGAAGAGGACGGCCTGGACGAAGACCTCTCCCCAGCGAATCCTCTTCCGCGGCAGCGAGACAGCCGGCCGCTCGGCGACGACGGCGGGCGGAGCCATCTACGAAGTGGCTTCCTGGTACTTCGCCAGTCCCTCTGCGACTTGATCCGCGCTCAGCGGGACGAACTGGGCGGCGGTCGCGATCGATTCGTTGTTGTCGAACATGAACTTGACGAAGTTCCGGACGTCCTCGTTGTCGTCGAAGGAGCTCTGCTTGACGTAGACGAACAGTGGCCGCGACAGCGGCGTGTATGTGTCGTCCTGCGCCGTCGCGACGCTGGGCGCGACACAGCCGTCGCCCCCATCGACCTCGAGCGCCTTCAGCTCGCCCTGGTTTTGCTCGAAGTACGAGAACCCGAGGTAGCCGAGGCCACCACGCTCCCCGGTCACACCCTGCACGATGACGTTGTCGTCCTCGCTCGGCGAGTAGTCCGTCCGGCTGGCGCCTGCCTCGCCGTTGATGACGTCGGTGAAGTAGTCGAACGTGCCGGAGTCCGTCCCGGGCCCGAAGAGCCGGATCGGGACGTCGGGGAACGACGGGTCCACCTGGTTCCAGTTCGCGACCTTCGAGCCCGGACCCCAGATCGCCTTCAGCTGGTCTGTCGTCAGGCACGTGGCCCAGTCGTTCTCGGCATTCACGACGTTCGTCAACGCATCCGTCGCAACGCGGAACTCGACGTACTCGACGCCCGCGTCCGCACACAACGCCTGCTCTTCCTCGTCGATCTGGCGCGACGCGTTCGAGAGGTCGGTCTCGCCGGCGCAGAAGCGCTCGAAGCCGCCGCCCGTCCCCGAGATGCCGACGGTGACGTCGGCGCCACCTTCGCCTTTGAAGTCCTCGGCGGCCTTCGTGACGAAGGGGCCGACGGTGCTCGAGCCGTCCGCGCTGATCGTGCCGCCCGAGTCGTCGCCGCCGCAGCCGGCCGCGACGAGGAGCACGAGGGCCGCCATCGCCGCAGTGCAGATCCCTGTCAGTCGCGTTCTCATGCCGCCAGTCTCGCCACCTCTCTCTGCGCTCCGGGACTCCGAATGGTGAAGATACGGTGAAACTCCGGTGAACGAGCCGGTCACGACGGCGGGAAGACACATCGAATCTCGAGGCCGGCGCCTGCGCCACCATGCGCCTCCACGGTGCCGCCTGCCTGCGTGACCACGTGCTTGACGATGGCGAGGCCGAGCCCGGTCCCGCGCGAGGCCCGAGCCCGGTCGCTGCGATAGAAGCGCTCGAAGAGACGGGGGAGCTCGGGCTCCTCGACGCCGACGCCGTCGTCCCGTGCAGCGAGCGTGAGGGAGCCGCCCGGGCTCCGAAGGACACTGAGAGTGAACGTCGTCTCCGGTCCCGCGTAGCGGATCGCGTTCTCCGCGAGATTGCGGACGACGACGCGAAGCATCCGCGGACGGACGGCGAGCTCGACGTCGTCGTCGCACTCGAGCCGGAGCTCGACGCCCGCGCGGGCGGCGCGCTCCTCGAGCTCGTCGAGCGTCTCCTCGAGGACGGGCCGGATCGGAGTCGCGCCGAGCGAGACGACACGCGCGCCCGACTCGAGCTCGCTGAGGAAGAGCACCTCGTCGATCAGCTCCGTGATCTGCTCCACCTCGCTCGTCGCCCGGGAGACGAGCTCGGCGATGTCCTCGCCGGGAAGCGTCGCGTTCTCGAGGAGCGTCAGCAGGCGGGCGAGGGGCGTGCGCAGCTCGTGGGACACGGCGGCTGTGAACCCGGACCGAAGCTCTTCGTAGGCCGTAAGGTCGCCCTCGCGCGAGAGATAGACGAGGCGCTCGCGGCGGCCGACCACCTCGTACGGCACGACGAACGGGATCACGCCGAGGCCTCCGGACAGGAGCGCCGGTGGCACCGGCTCCCCTTCGCGGATGCCCTCGAGCGCTTGCCGGGCGCGCCGACTGGCGAGGAGCACGCGGTCGTCCGAGTCGAGAACGATCACCGCCTCCCGGCTCTCCTCGACGAGCGCCCGTGCCCGAGCCGCCTCGACGTCCATGTGCTGGTTTTAACAGAACGCATGCGCTCGCAGCGATCCGCGCTCGTTCACCACCTGGTTACCGGTCGGATACCGCTTCGCGGCCCGCACGAGGTTGCCGAACCGCGAGAATCCGGTCGACAGATGGCCAAGGTCCTGATCATCGAGGACGACGACGTCATCGCGCGCGGCATGGCGCGCCATCTCGAGACGGCCGGCTTCGACACCGTCGGCGTCGCGAACGGCGAGACCGGCATGGCACGCCTCCGGTACGAGCGTCCGGACGTCTGCGTCCTCGACCTCATGCTCCCCGGGATCGACGGCTGGCGGGTCATCGAGCAGGCCCGCGACGAGGGGATAGGGACGCCGATCGTCGTCGTGTCCGCGCGAGGCACCGAGCACGACCGCGTGCACGCGCTCGAGATCGGAGCGGACGACTACCTCGTGAAGCCGTTCTCGATGAAGGAGCTCGCCGCCCGGGTGCGTGCGGCGGCCCGCCGCGGCGTGAGCGCCTCCGAACAGCGGCGCGGCGACGCGATCACGATCGAGGAGCTCCGACTCGATCCCGACAACGTCCAGGCGTACGTCGACGGCGAGAGCGCAGAGCTCACACCGACGGAGTTCAGGCTCCTGTACACCCTCGCGCGGGAGCAGGGCCGCGTCCTGACAAGGGACGAGCTGCTTCAGCGGGTGTGGGGCCGCCGGGCGACGCACCGTGACCGGACGGTCGACGTCTTCGTCCGCAAGCTGCGCGAGAAGGTCGACCGCCGCGCGCCACGCCACGACTTCATCCACACGCGCTACGGCGTCGGCTACAAGCTCGAAGCCGAGCCGAAGGCGTAGCGACGGCGTAGCGCGGATCGGCGCGATCCCCCGGCCGGGGGTCGACCGTGCGTCCCGATATACTTCGCTACGTTAATGGTTAGTGAGGTTACGCTTAGTCCCGAGCAGGTCGCGTCGGATCTCAGGCCGATCCTCCTGCGGCTGGCGCGCGAGCTCCGGAAGGAGACCGAGCAGCTGGGTGTCACGGGTCACCAGGCGACGCTCCTCTGGCTCGTCAAGCGAAGCCCCGGCCTGTCGCTCGCCGAGCTCGCCGCGGAGGAGGGGATCTCCGCGCCGGCCATGTCGGGCCACGTCGACCGACTCGAGCGGGCGGGCCTGCTCGAGCGCGTGCGCTCGACCGAGGATCGCCGTCGGGTCGGGCTCGAGCTCACCGAAGACGGCGCGAAGCTGCTCCGGCGCGTTCGCGCCCGGCGCACGACCTGGCTATCGACGCGGCTGCGCGACCTCGCTGCCTCCGATCTCGAGACGCTCGAGGCCGCCGTCCCGGCCCTCCAGCGCCTGCTCGGGGAGAACGCGTGACGACGCTCGTCTTCACGCTCAAGGCGAGGACGTTCCGGAGCCTCCGGCGTCATCGCAACTACCGGATCTTCTTCACCGGGCAGCTCGTCTCCCTCGCCGGGACGTGGATGCAGAACGTCGCGCTCGCCTGGCTCGTCCTCGAGCTCTCGGACTCGGCGCTGGCGGTCGGCGCGCTCGCGTTCTGTCGCTTCGTCCCGTTCACGGTGTTCGGGCTCGTCGCGGGCGTCGTCACGGACCGTGTCGACTCGCGGAAGCTCGTGATGGGCACGCAGGCCGGCGCGATGCTCGTGTCGATCCTCCTGGCGGTCGTCACGCTCACGGGCACGGCGACCCTGCCTGTCGTCTACGCGCTTGCCGCCCTCGGGGGCATCGCGCTCGCGTTCGACGCGCCGGGGCGGCAGTCGTTGACGTTCCAGCTCGTCGGGCCGCGCGAGCTCCCGAACGCCGTCGCGCTCAACGCAGGGCTCTTCAACGGCTCGCGCGTGATCGGGCCGGCGATCGCGGGCGTGATCATCGCGACGGCGGGCACCGGAGCCTGCTTCGTCATCAACGCCGTGAGCTTCCTCGCAGTGCTCGCCGCGCTCGCGAGCATCCGCACCGACGAGCTGCACCAGGTCGAGCGCGATCCGTCGGCCCGGATCGTCGAGGGAACGCGGCGGGCCCTCGCGTTCGTCAGGAACGACCCGGAGCTGCGGCTCGTCCTCGTCGTCGTCACGATCGTGAGCACCGTCGGCTTCAACTTCCACGTACTCGTGCCGCTGCTCGCGGGCGAGACGCTGCATGTCGGGCCGGAGGGCTTCGGCTTCCTCTCGGCGGCCTTCGGCCTCGGTGCGCTCGTGGGCGCGCTCGTGACCGCGACCTTCCGGTCCGCGAGCTGGCGCCTCTTCGCCATCGGCGGCGCCGGCTTCGGCGTGCTCGCGCTCGCGCTCGCGCCGGTCCACAACCTGCTGCTTGCCGCCGGCCTCCTGGTCGGAGCGGGTGTGGCGTTCACGCTCTTCACCGCGAACGCGAACGCCCTCGTCCAGCTCGGCGCGCCCGACCGCCTGCGCGGGCGGCTCATCGGCCTGTACCTGTTCGCCTTCGCCGGGGTCGCGCCCATCGGCGGGCTGTTCGCGGGCTGGCTCGCGGACGTCGGGGGCACGCCGCTCGCGTTCGCGGTCGCCGGAGCGACGACGCTGGCCACCGTGGCAGTCGCCAACGCACGCCGGGCGAGCAGCCCGGCGCCCGCGACGACGTCGTGATGCCAAGCGCGTAGCGTCGAGGCATCCCGACTGCGTCGGTAACCGCGGAGAAGAACGGGCTGTGTCCCGCCAGCGCTCCCTCCGAGCCTTGGTCAGTCGCCCGTCGGCTCCTCGAGCGTCCGGAGGTCCCAGAGAGGAGCTCCGAGCTGGGACTCCGTGAACGCCATCACCGAGAGCTGGCCGGAGTCCGGGTACTCGACCGCCTCCGGCGACGGCCGGTTCGCGACCATCAGATAGCGCACGGGCTCGTCGGTGCGGTTGCTGAGCTGGTGCGCGCCGTCCGGCCCGACCGGGAAATGGACGACGTCGCCCTCCGCGAGGACGCGCTCGCCTGCGGGCTCGCGGAGCGTCGGGCGGCCGCGGAGGACGACGAGCAGCTCCTCGGCCCCGTGGTGGAAGTGGTAGAGGCCGCTCGTGCCGCCCGGCCTCAGCTCGTAGAGGGTCGCGCCGATCTTCTTGCCTCGCGGAAGGCGCGCGCAGCGGTCGGCCGCCCACTCCTCGTCGCTCTCGCTCTCCCACTCGTCGGTCCAGATGTTCGGCACTCCACCCACGTACGACCTCCCTCTCGACGCGTCATGATCGATTCGATGGAGTCATACCGCACGCCGGACGAGCGGTTCGAGGGTCTCCCCGGCTACCCCTTCGCCCCGCGGTACCTCGAGCAGGGCGGGTTGCGGATGCACTACGTCGAGGAGGGAGCCGGCGACCCGGTGCTGCTCCTGCACGGCGAGCCGACGTGGGCGTTCCTGTATCGGAAGCTGATCCCGCCGCTGGCCGCCGTGAGCCGGGTCGTCGCGCCCGACTACTTCGGGTTCGGCCGCTCGGACAAGCCCACGCGGATCGAGGACTACTCCTACGACTTCCACTACGCCTCGATCGAGCGGTTCGCGGACGAGCTCGACCTCCGCGGCGCGACCGTGGTGGTCCAGGACTGGGGCGGGCCGATCGGCCTCCGGCTCGCCGTCGAGCACCCCGAGCGAGTCGAGCGCCTCGTCATCCTCAACACCGGGGTCGGCGCCGGCCGGGCGCCCTCACCCGAGTGGCTGCGGTTCCGGGAGTTCATGCGGCGGGTCGGCGACGAGATCGTCCCGGGCCAGCTCGTGCGCCTCTCGTGCCTGAACGAGCTCACCGACGAGATCGCGGACGCGTACAACGCGCCGTTCCCGACCCCGGAGTCGAAGGCAGGAGTGCTCGCGTTCCCCGAGCTCGTACCGACCGAGCTCGAGCACCCGAGCACCGCGAAGATGCTCGAGGTGCGCGCGGGGCTCGAGCGCTGGGAAAAGCCGACGCTCGTCCTCTTCTCCGACTCCGACCCGATCTTCTCGCCGGCGGCGGCCGAGCGCATGGCCGCTCGGATCCCGGGCGCCGGCCCGGCGGAGATCGTCGATGGAGCCGGCCACTTCCTGCAGGAGGACAAGGGCGAGGAGATCGCCGAGCGGATCGCGCGCTTCCTCGAGGAGAGCTAGCCGGGGACGACCCAGGTGTCGCCCGAGTGCAGGAGCGCCTCGAGGTCGCCCTCTCCGGAGCGCTCCTTCGCCGCGTCGAGCTGCTCCGCCATCAGGTCGTCGTAGACCGACCGCTCGACCCGGCGGAAGACGCCGAACGGCACTGCGCCGTCGGTCTCGAACGTGACCCGCGAGAGCGCGAAGGCGAGGCTCGGCTCGCGGTGCGAGGCGTCGTGCACGAGCAGCGCCTCCTCACCGACTTCACCGACCTCCACGACCCGCGCCGAGCCGTCGGCATCCTGGACGACGCCCTTCTCCCCGTCCTCGCCGAAGCGGATCGGTGCGCCGCTTTCGAGATAGACCCGGTTCCCCTTCTCCTCGCGTACATAGTCGAACGCGCCGTCGTTGTAGATGTTGCAGTTCTGCAGGATCTCCACAAACGCCGACCCGCGGTGCCGAGCAGCGGCACCGAGCACGTCGGTCAGCCCCTTCTTGTCCGTGTCGATCGCGCGCGCGACGAAGGAGGCCTCGGCGCCGATCGCGATCGAGAGCGGGTTGAAGGGGTAGTCGATCGACCCCATCGGCGTCGACTTCGTGACCTTGCCAGGCTCGGAGGTCGGCGAGTACTGGCCCTTCGTCAGCCCGTAGATCTTGTTGTTGAAGAGCAGGATCTTGAGGTTGACGTTGCGGCGGAGCGAGTGGATCAGGTGGTTGCCGCCGATCGAGAGCGCGTCCCCGTCACCGGTAACGACCCAGACGGACAGGTCCGGCCGGCTCACCGCGAGCCCAGTCGCGATCGCGGGCGCGCGCCCGTGGATCGAATGCATTCCGTAGGTCTGCATGTAGTAGGGGAAGCGCGCAGCGCAGCCGATCCCCGAAACGAAGACGATCCGCTCTCGCGCGAGGCCGAGCTCCGGCATGAAGCCCTGGATGACGTTCAGGATCGCGTAGTCCCCGCAGCCGGGGCACCATCGCACCTCCTGGTCGGACTTGAAG
>JBOHBB010000180.1:0-11288 GCA_050698135.1 Gaiellaceae bacterium | reverse complement strand
GCGTGTGCTCGGTCGCGGGCTCGAGCCGCTCGATCGGGATCTCGTCCGTGCGCACCCAGTTGGAGGTGCCGCTCCGGCGCCGGAGCACGACGGCTCCGTAGCCGACGGCCCCGATCTCGAGGCGCCGGAAGTGGTCGAGCCACCGCTCGAGCGCGGCCTCGTGCTCGTGCGGCGCCGAGCCGGCCAGCGGGCCGAGCCAGCCCGCGGAATGCGTCAGGGGGTCGTCCGTCCGATAGTGCAGGAGCCAGGCGTCGCAGCCGGTCCCTCGGACCCAGCCTTCGAGGGGCTCCGCCCATTCGCCCGCGTCCCCGGGCTCGTGCACCCAGCTGACGAGGACGTGCGCGAACCCGCCCTCGGCGAGGTGGTCGGGAAGGCCCTGGACGATCTGCCGGCACAGCTCGTCGCGCGGGAGGCCACTGTCTCGATACGCGTAGGTCGAGTCGGGCGAGATCACGTACGGCGGGTTCGCCACGACGAGGTCGAAGCGCTCGCCCCCGACGGGATCGAACAGGTCGCCGTGCCGGAGCTCGACGACGTCGATGTCGTTGAGGGCGGCGTTGAACCTCGCGAAGGCGAGCGCGCGCGCGTTCACGTCCGTGGCGACCACGCGCTGCGAGTGCTTCGCGGCGAGGAGCGCCTGGATCCCGCAGCCGGTCCCGAGGTCCAGCGTCGCGTCGACCGGAAGCCGCACGGCCAGCTTCGCGAGCGTGACCGACGGTGCATGGATCCCCGCGACCCAGTCCGAGGAGGGCTCGTCGTCGATGCGGTCGGACGCGAGGTAGTAGTCACCGTGGGGGAGGAGCCGAACGCTCGCTCGGACCTCGTCGCGCTCGGCCCGGACGAGGCCCAACCTCACCAACCGGTCGAGCGAAATCGGCGCAAAGGCCTCGGCGACCCGGGTGGCGGCAACCGCCTCGCCGAGGAGGAACAGTTGCGCGACGGTGGCGAACGAGTCCTCGCCGGCCAGTCGGCGGCGATGGACCGCGGCCTCCGCGGGAGCGGTGGACAGCTCGCCGACGCCGAGCGCAGCTTCGATGCGCTCGGTGTTGAACTCGGCGCGCTCGAGTGCCGCGCGAACGTCCGAGACCGGCCGATCGCTGCCGACGGCCGGTGGCGCGAGCCGCCGTGCGCGGTCGGAGGTCTGCATGCCGTCCACGCCGTGGAGCGTATGCCCTTCGCCTCCGCAGCTACCGTCGCGTCGTGGACGAGGTGGAGATGCGACGCTCGAGGGCGGCGACCTTCGTGCGCGTCGGGCTCGTCGCGCTCGTCGTCCTGTGGATCTTCGGGCCCGCCGCTCTCCGGTCCGCGTTCCCGATCTGGCTCGTGTTCCTCGTCGCGCTCGGGCTCGAGCTGCAGTTCCTGGTCGGCGCGCTTCGGGCAAGCCCCGCGCAGGCGCCCGATCGGCGCCCGCAGCAGGTCGACCTCGAGCGCTACGGCTTCGAGCCCGAGCTCGACGAGGACGACCTCGACGGGCTCGACGATCTCGAGGCCGACGAGCTGGACGACCTCGAGGCCGTCGAGCTCGAAGCCGAGGTCGCGCCCGAGCAGCGCGGGCTCCCCACGCCGGTGCGGCGCTTCCTCGTCGGCCTCGGCCTGATCGCTGCGCTCGTGCTCGCGATCTGGTTCGTCGACAGCCGGACGGGGTGGGACTCCCTCTCGGGGGCGACCAGACTGGAAGCCGTCGAGCGCTTCTCCGCTGAGGCGTCGAGAATCGCGGGGAAGGAGGTCGCGATCGGCTGCGACGAGTCGCGCGACTACGTCGGCGTCGTCCAGCACGCCGACGGCGTCGCCACCGTGGGAGGCGAGCAGGCGTACCTGACACCCGAGCGCTGCCACGACCTCTATCGCCTTGCCTTCGAGGACGACGTGACCTGGAGCCGGACGGCACGCGCGTTGGCCGTGCTCGCCCACGAGGCGTGGCACCTCCGCGGGGTCGGCGACGAGGGGACGGCGGAGTGCTACGCGCTCCAGTCCGGCGTCGAGCTCGGCCGGCGCCTCGGGCTCTCGGAGGAGACGGCGAGACGGATGATGCGCCAGCAACTGACCGAGAACGCGCTGCGCGGTGTGGGCACCCTGGAGTACGTCGTCTCGCCCGACTGCCGCGACGGCGGGCCGCTCGATCTCCATCCGTCGAGGGCGAGCTTCCCCTAGGCGCTTGACGACGGGCGACCCGAAGGGTCACCCTGGACGGAAGCGCCGTGCTCCGCGTCCTCGCCCTTCCGCTCGTGCTCGTGGCGATCCAGCCGTACGAGTCGAGCGTCAAGCCGCTGCCCGCTCCGCTTCGGACGAACCTCGAAGGCCGCTTCTGGCAGCCGGGCTGCCCAGTTCCCCTGTCGGGGCTCCGACTCCTTACGGTGACCCACTGGGGCTTCGACGGGCGCCCGCACACGGGCCAGCTCGTCGTCAACCGCGACGTCGCCAGCCCGCTCGCGAAAGTGTTCCGGCGCCTCTACGACCTCCGGTTCCCGATCCGACACATGCGACTGGCGCACGCCTACGGGCCGCGGCGCGCGTACCCGGCGGACGGGGACGTCAGCGGGTCGTTCGAGTGCAGGCAGGCCGTCCCGTCGCCGTGCACGGGCGGCTCGCGGAGCGGTAGCTGGTCGAACCACGCCTACGGCCACGCGATCGACCTGAATCCGGTCGAGAATCCCTACGTCGGCTGCGGCCGCGTCCACGACCCGGCGAGCGCGCCGTACGTCGACCGCTCCCGGCTGCGCAAGGGCATGGTGACGCCGGCGGTCGTGCGCGCGTTCCGCTCGATCGGCTGGGGCTGGGGCGGGGAGTGGAGCGGCCCGACGAAGGACTACATGCACTTCTCTACGACCGGGCACTGAGCCGGATCGGGAACAATTCGGCGTACGGATTCGTCTGGTACCCATGACGCTTCCGCGCGACTGTTCTGGTGCGCGAAGCGGCGAGCGCATCGTCCAACGAGGGAGGAACAGGATGGCACTACGCATCGGCGACACCGCGCCGGACTTCCAGGCCGAGACGACGGAAGGCGCGATCGACTTCCACGACTGGATCGGCGACTCCTGGGCCGTGCTCTTCTCACACCCGAAGGACTTCACCCCCGTCTGCACGACTGAGCTCGGCTACATGGCGAAGATCAAGCCCGAGTTCGACCGCCGGAACGTGAAGATCATCGGCCTCTCGGTCGACACGACCGGCGACCACGAGGGCTGGGTGAAGGACATCGAAGAGACCCAGGGGCAGGCGCCGAACTACCCGATCATCGGCGATGCCGACTTCGAGGTCTCGAAGCTGTACGGGATGCTTCCCGCCGAGGTCGGCGGTGAGGCCGCCGACCGCACCGCTGTCGACAACCAGACGGTGCGGAACGTCTTCGTCGTCGGCCCGGACAAGAAGGTGAAGCTCATCCTCGTCTACCCGATGACGACGGGCCGCAACTTCGACGAGGTGCTGCGCGTGATCGACTCTCTGCAACTCACCGCGAAGCACAAGGTGTCGACGCCCGTGAACTGGCAACAGGGCGACGACGTCATCATCGCCGGCTCGGTCTCGAACGACGAGGCGAAGGAGATCTGGCCGGACGGCTGGCAGGAGCCGAAGCCGTACATCCGGGTCGTCCCGCAGCCGAGCTGAGCCTTCCGTGACGCCGTGGCGCGGTCGCCGCGCCACGGCCCCGGCCGGCAAGGCCGGCCCGCCTTCAGCGCGCGGGCTCGAGGATCTCGTCCACGAGCTCCTCCGCCTCTGGGGCGACGGTGACGTGGATCGCGGCCGGCTCGCGGATCCATGCAATGAGACCGCGCGCCGTCAGGTCGTCGAGCAGAAACTGGAACGCCTGCGCCTGAGCTCCCGACTCGTATCGGCGACGGACGTCGAACGTGTAGCCGGTCGTGTGCAGCGAGTAGCCGCGAGCGGCCTCGGCGTTCTCCTCGCGGAGGAGGTCCTGGTACGCGTCGTCGCGCACGGCGCTCGTCACCTCGAGCGGCTGCGCAGCGCCGCCCAGCGCCTGGACGCGCGCGGCGAGATAGACGAGCAGGGCGATGGCCTCGCGACGGAGCCCGCGATAGAGGGCCCGCGACGTCCCGAGCTGCGGCGCGAGCTCGCCCATCGTGCGGTCGATCGCGAAGCCGAGCCGAGCCGGGTCGTCCGGTAGCGGCTGGAGCGTGAAATCGTCCCACGCCCGCTGCAGGTCCGCGTCGTCGGCGAAGCGCTCGGTCTCAGCGGGCGGATGCAGGACCTCCTCGGCGCTCGACTTCGCGGCGTGCAGCAGGTCGAGCTGCTCGAGGCGCTCGGGGTCGTCGCGATACAGCCGCATGATCTCCCGGGCGGCGAGCACACGCCAGTAGTACGTGGGCGAGTCGTCGCCGAGGCGTGAGAGCAGCTCGTGGGCGGCGGCGTTGCGGTCGGGGGCGGTGTCGAAGAAGACCCGTGCCCAAGACAGCCCCTCCTCCTCGACGAGAGCGGGGACGTCCACGTCCGCCTCCATCGCGGCGTACGCGCGGAGCACGTTCGTCAGGTTCCCGATCCCCATGTGGTACGAGACGACGGCGAGGTCGTCCCGCCCGAGCCGCTCTCGCGCGGCTGCGAGGTAGCGCACGGTGCCGACCAGTGCCTGCGCGGGGTCGAAGCGCGTGTCGATCGCGCGCCGCTCGGCGCGGAGGCGTTCGGCCCGCGCGCCGTCTCCGCGGCGCACGGCGCCCGCGATCCGGACGGTCAGGGCGCGGCTCCGGTCGAGGTCGACCTCCATGCCGAGGAAGTTCTGCGCGGTCTCGGCGAGGATCTGGGTGAGCCCCGATGCTGCGGCCGGGTCGTCGCCCGCGATGACGTCGGGCCGGCCGCCGCTCTCGAGGAACACGATCGCTTCGACGAGGTCCGCGTCGAAGTCGCTGCCCTCGACCGCGTCCTCGACGAGCGGCCGGAAGGAGTCCGTGCGGCGCGCGGTCGCGAACACGCCCCCCTGGCTCTTCGCGTAGAGAGGGTGGCTCAGGCCGAAGGTCGCGTGCTCGACGAGCTCGTCTTCCCTCGAGTCGTCGTACGCGAGGACGTCCGTCGCCGGCAGGGGATCGCGGGGAGCGAGCGCGGAGGCGGCTTCGTCCCCGCCGCACGACCTGACCACGGCGAGGAGGAGGATCGCGGAGAAGACGACGAGGATCGCAACTGCGGCGAGGCGCCTGCGGCGAGCGACCCGGCGGCCGCGGTCGGTCGGCCGGTGACGAGGAGGCGCGTCGATGGGTGAATGCTTGCACGCTGGGCAGGGGCCGAGCCGCATAGGCTGACGCGTCCGGTCCGACCAGAGGAGCAACACTGGAGCCGCTCGTCCCCGTACCGTCCGCAGGCAGGGTCTTTCGCACCGCGTACCGCGTCCGGCTCTCGGACACCGACGCGACCGGACGCCTGCGTCTCGACGCCGTCGCCCGCTTCCTGCAGGATGCAGCGACCGACGACGTCGAGGAGACGGGCTGGGGGGCGCCCGAGCACCTGTGGGTGCTGCGGTCGATCCGGATCGACGTCGTCGCCCCCTTCCTCGAGGACCGGGAGGTCGGGATCCTCACCTGGGGCAGCGGGCTCGCGGCACTCGCGGCGGCCAGGCGCTGGTCGCTCGCCGGCGATCGAGGAGGCGCCATCGAGGTGGACAGCACGTGGGTCCACCTCGACCGGGACGCCCGTCCCGCCCGCATCGGCGACGGCTTCGACGACTACGCGGAGGCTGCGCAGGGACGGAGCGTGTCGACGAGGCTCACGCTGCCCGACCCGCCCGCGGACGCGCCGCGCGCGCCCTGGCCGCTGCGCGCGACGGACGTCGACGTCATGGGCCACGTCAACAACGCCGCCTACTGGAGCGCGGTCGAGCACTACCTCCATGCGGCAGGTCACGACCTTCGTCTCCCGGTTCGCGCGCGACTCGACTATCGCCGCCCGCTCGACCTCGGGGACGAGGTCGAGCTCGCGGTGCACCGAGACGACGGCAGCCTCATCGTCGCGTTCGTGTCCGGCGGGACGGTGAAGGCGGTGGCGTCCGTGGGGGAGCTCAGGGGGTCTGGAGGTCGCGGCGCTCGATGAGCAGCGATCCGGCCACGAGGACCCCGATCGCGACGGCGAGCACGACGAGCACGCCGGCCACGTTCACGCCTCCTCCGAGCGGCGAGGAGCCGACGAGCCAGAACGACGAGAGGAACCTGAACGGGTCGAGCCAGCCCGCGAGCTCGTGCAGCCCGTTGACGAGGTAGGCGGTCGCCGCGAGCCCGGCGGGGACGCCGATCGCGAGCGCGCGGCTCGGCACCGCGGCTCCGACCGCCAGCGCGAGCCAGCCGTGGAGCAGCCCGAGCGCGACGAGCGATGCGAGCGCCTCGAGCACCCGGCCCGTCGAGAGATCGAGGCCGACGAGTGGATCGAACGCGAACAGGACGATCCCGATGACCGCGCAGACGATCAGCACCTCGATCCCGACCGCGGCGCCCTTCGCCAACACCGCGTCCCGGCGGCGCAGAGGGTAGGAGAGGACGAGCTCGAGGCGGCCCGCGTCCTCCTCCCCGGCGACAGCGCGCGCGCCGGAGCCGATCGCGAGCACGAGGACGAAGAGCGGGAGCATGAGGCTGAAGAGCTCGGCGTCGAGGAAGCCGGGCCCGGAGGTGATGCTCGCCCCGCTCTCGAGGCCGAAGAGCAACTTGAGGACCTCCGGATAGCTCTCGAGGAGATCGTCGAACTCGGGCGAGCTCTCGATGGACGGGAAGATCGCGGCGATCATCCCGACGTACGCGGCGACGCCGAGGCACCAGCCGACGAGCGCGCGCCGATGGTCGTGCAGGCCTCGTCGTGTGAGCTCAATCGCCATCGTCGCCCTCCCGGTACAGCTCGAGGAAGATCTCCTCGAGGTCTGCCGGCTGCGAGACGAGGTCGACGAGGCGATGCCGGGCGGCGGCCTTCACGAGCGCGTCCATCGCAGTCTCCGGGGCGGACAACCGGATGTGGTCGCCGTCTGCAGCCGTGACCCGGACTCCGTCCAGGGCGGCCAGCTCGGAGACGTCGATCGGCTCGGCGAACGCGAGCGTCACGTGCCGTAGCGACCGCTCGCGAAGGCTCTCGACCGCGTCCACGTCGACGAGCCGGCCCGAGCGGATGATCCCGACCCGGTCGGCCACGTGCTGCACCTCGTCGAGCGAGTGCGACGAGAGGAAGACCGTGCGGCCTTCGGCTGCGGTCTCGCGCAGGAGCGAGCGGACCTCCGCCTGCAGGAGCGGGTCGAGCCCGGCGGTCGGCTCGTCCAACACGACGAGCTCCGGGCGGTGCATGAAGGCCTGGACGATCCCGACCTTCTGGCGGTTCCCCTTCGAGAGCTGCCGGATCGGGCGGTCGAGGACGACGCCCAGGCGCTCGCAGAGCTCGTCGCGGAGCCTCTCGTCCACGGCGCCCCGCAGCCGTGCCAGCGACTCGAGCTGCTCGCGACCGGTCAGCCGGTCGGCGAGTCGCAGGTCTCCGGGCAGGTAGCCCGCCGACCGGCGCGAAGCGACCCCGCTCGTGACCGTGTCCAGGCCGTGGAGGGAGGCGCGTCCGGCAGTCGGGCGGATGAGCCCGAGAAGCAGCCGGATGGTCGTCGACTTGCCGGCGCCGTACGGGCCGAGGTAGCCGAAGACCTCGCCGCGCTCGACATGGAGGTCGAGGTCGACGAGCGCTCGTACGCCGCGCTCGTACGTCTTCGACAACCCGAAGGCCTCGATCGCCGCCGAGCCGGCCATGTGGCGATCGTACTCTCAGGGCGCTCTCAGACACGGCCGCTGCGCTCGCCGCATGGACGACGAGACCCGTATCAGCAGGCGCGACTCCCTGCGCCGGCTCGGCGGGCTCCTCGCCGGGGCCGCCACGGCCGTGGCGTGGAAGGTCGCCGCTCAGCGAGCGCCGGGCCTGCCGGGGTCGCGTCGGGCACGGTCTCGTGCGTGCTCGCGCCCGAGCAGACGGAGGGCCCGTACCTCATCGACGACCAAGGTCCGTCGCAACATCACCGAGGGGAAGGCGGGCGTCCCGCGACCCGGACGCCGTCTACCGCCGGAACCCGTACAGCCGCCGCCCGAACCGGGAGCCCCGGAACACGGGACCCCAGCTACCGGAACGGCGGCAGGCGCTCGACGCTGAAGCTCAGGAAGAGCGGTTCCGCCTACGTCGGCTCGATCACGATGGGCGTCGTGCGCGGCTGGCCGGCCGCGATCCCGACGCGCCTGCCCGGTTTCACCTAAAACTTAGGTTCCGCTGCTTTCGTGTACCGCTTACACGCCAGGAGAAAGGGGACGCACGTGAGCGAGCAGACGGCCGACCTGACCCCGGAGGCTGCGCGGGTCGAGATGGAGCAGGCGCTCTTCGAGATACGGCGGGTCATCGCGGGCCAGGATGCGATGCTCGAGCGCGTGCTCGTGTGCCTGCTCGCCCAGGGACATCTCCTGATCGAGGGCGTCCCGGGCCTCGCGAAGACGCTGACGATCAAGACGACCGCCGGGGTCCTCGGCGGGACGTTCGCGAGGGTGCAGTTCACGCCCGACCTCGTGCCCTCGGACCTCGTCGGCACGCGAATCTACCGCCCGGGCGACGGCACCTTCGACACGGAGCTCGGGCCTGTCTTCTGCAACTTCCTCCTCGCCGACGAGATCAACCGAGCGCCGGCGAAGGTGCAGTCGGCGCTGCTCGAGGTCATGCAGGAGCGCCAGGTCACGATCGGCCACGACACCCATCCGGTGCCGGAGCCCTTCCTCGTGATGGCGACGCAGAACCCGATCGAGTCGGAGGGGACGTACCCGTTGCCGGAGGCGCAGATCGACCGCTTCATTCTCAAGGTCGTCATCGGCTACCCGCAGCACGACGAGGAGCTGACCGTCGTCCAGCGCCAGCTCGTCGAGCCGCCGGAGCTCCGGCAGGTGCTCTCGCTCGACGACCTGATGGCGCTCCAGCGGGCGGTCTTCGACATCTACGTCGACCCCGCGCTCGTCAGCTACGCGGTGGACATCGCAACCGCGACGCGCGAGCCGGCCGCCCACGGGTTGCCAGACCTCGCCAAGTACATCTCGTACGGCGCGAGCCCCCGCGGGCCGATCAGCCTCGTTCAGGGCGCGAGGGCGCTCGCGCTCATTCGCGGTCGGGAGTACGCGATCGTCGACGATCTCCAGTCCCTCGTGCGCGACGCCCTCCGGCACCGGCTCGTCCTCTCCTACCAGGCCCTCGCCGAGGAGGTGAGCCCGGACGCCATCCTCGACCAGGTCCTCGCCGCGGTGCCGACGCCCCAGCTCGACCTCCAGCATGTGACGGCCGCATGACCGTATGACGTCGGCCAGCACGCTCCTCGCCCGCCCGACCCCGGCGCGCCCGGGGCCGGGCGGGATGCCGGAGGGGCTGCTGCGCGCGCTCGACGTGACGATCGGGAAGCGCATGGAGGGGCTGCTGGCCGGCGACTTCCGCTCGACGCTGCTCGGGACCGGCTCCGAGCTCGCGATGATCCGCCCGTACGCCCCCGGCGACGACGTGCGCCGCATCGACTGGAACGTGACCGCGCGAACGAACGAGCCGCACGTGCGCGTCGATCTCGCGGAGCGCGTCCTCGTCACCTGGCTCGTGCTCGACACCACCCCCTCGATGCAGTTCGGGACCGCCGACCGGCGCAAGGCGGACGTCGCCGAGGGCGTGGCGATCGCGATCGGTCACCTCGCGACGCGCCGCGGAAACCGGCTCGGGATCGTGACGTTCGGGGACGAGAGCGCCTATGCGATCCCGCCGAGGCAGGGGCGGGTCGCGCTGCTCGGGCTCCTGAAGGCGGTGCGCGAGGCAGAGAGCGGGCCGGGAGCCGGCGCGACGTCCCTCGGCGAGGCGCTCACCCGCGTGGGCGGTCTCGCGCGCCAGAAGTCACTGGCGGTCGTCGTCTCCGACTTCCGCGGACCGAGCGACTGGCGCCGCCCGCTGCTCGAGCTCGCGGGGCACCACGACGTCGTCGCGGTCGAGGTCCGGGACCCGCGCGAGCAGGAGTTCTCGAACGTCGGGCTCCTCTGGCTCGTCGATCCGGAGACGGGCCGCCATCTGCGCGTCGACACGCGAAGCCGCAAGCTCAGGGAGCGCTTCGCCGCTGCGGCGGCGGCGGAGAGGGCGGACGTCGCCCAGTCGTTCGCATCGGCAGGGGTCCGGCACATCGTGCTCTCGACCTCCGGCGACTGGCTGCGCCCGCTCGTCGCGTTCCTCCGGCGGAGCCGCGCGTGAGCTTCGAGTGGCCAATCGCGCTCCTCGCGCTCGCGCTGCTGCCGCTGCTCGTCGCCCTCTACCTCTGGTACGAGCGGCGGCGCGTCGCGTCCCAGGCGCGGTTCGGGAACCCCGACCTCCTTCCGAACATGGTCGATCGCGAGCCCGGTCGGCTGCGCTACCTCCCGCTCGTCGTCCTCCTCGTCGGGCTCGGGACGATGATCGTCGGCGTCGCACGCCCGCACGCGACCGTGACCGTGCCGCGCGAGGAGGCGACGATCGTCCTCGCCATGGACGTCTCGCGGTCGATGAAGGCGGACGACGTCGAGCCGACACGGCTGGACGCCGCGCGCGGAGCGGCGAAGGCGTTCCTCGCCGACGTCCCCGAGAAGTATCGGGTCGGCGTCGTCTCGTTCGCGACGAGGGCGGCCGTCGGCGTCCCGCCGACCGAGGACCGCGCGCTCGTGAACGCGGCGCTCGACTCGCTTCAGCCGGGCGAGGGCACGGCGATCGGCGACGCGGTCGCGCTCGCCGTCGGCCTCGGGGAGCGCGATCGCGAGGTCGAGCAGGCGGTCCCGCGGTCCGTCCTCCTCATCTCGGACGGGGCCCAGGACGGGGGCAGGATCCAGCCGGCGGCGGCGATCGAGGAGGCGAAGAAGCGCGGCGTGCCCGTGTACACCGTCCTCGTGGGGACGCCGGAGGGAGTCGTCGAGGAGGAGCTGCCAGGAGGCTTCAGGCGGATCATCCAGGTGCCGCCGAGCCCTGAGACCCTCGAGCTGCTCGCGGCCGGGACCGGAGGCGAGTACTTCGCCGCGGTCGATGGCGAGCAGCTGCGCGTGGTGTACGAGCAGCTCGGATCACGCCTCGGGCAGAAGGAGGAGCTTCGCGAGATCACCGATGTGTTCTCGGCGGGCGCGGTGGCGTTCCTGCTCGTGGGCGGTGCGCTGTCGGCGTTCCTCTTCCGGAGGGTCCCGTGACGCCGGCCGTCCGGCTCGGCGCAGTGGTCGCGACACTGGCGGCCGCCCTCGTCGCGGCGACGCCGGCCGGCGCCACGAACGAGTGCGACGGGCTGATGGTCTGCGTCCCGGTTGCGGGGCCGTGGGTGGTCG
>JBOHBB010000179.1:0-8014 GCA_050698135.1 Gaiellaceae bacterium | reverse complement strand
GTTCACGACGTCGGACGAGAGACCGGTCTCCGGATCGCGCTCGAAGAAGTGGAACTCCCCCGGACGCGGGAACTGGATCTCGCGCGCGAAGTCACGCCAGTCGTCGGCGCCGAAGGCGTCGGCGCGGTCGATGATCTCGCCGAACGTCTCCGCCGGCATGTGGCCGCCGAGGTAGACGCCGTCGTAGCCGAGCCCGCGCACGACGGCGAGGTGCTTCGACGCGAGATCGACGAAGAAGGCGCGGCCCTTGTCCGGGCTGGCCGCGTGCCGCTCGGCCAGCTCGAGCAGCTCGTCGGTGACGACGATCCCGGGGATGATCCCCCGGTGGAAGGCGCGCGCGGCCGTGCGGGAGAGCAGGTAGACGTTCGCCAGGACGTGCAGGTCGAGCCCGTCGCGCCGGATCCAGCGGAGGAGCTCGTCGTCCTTGCGCGTGTTCCAGCCGGCCTGGTTGATGACGAAGCAGGCGCCCGCCCGGACCTTCTTGCGCAGCTTGAAGTACTGAGGCATCACCTCGCGCTCGAGGCGCTTGTGGTTCGTGACGACACCGCCCAGGAAGAAGTCCGTCGGGTGGAGCCGCGTGTCCGGCCTGCGCGCATCCGGGAGGCCTACGTTCATCTCGGAGAAGAGGCTGATGAGCCCGACCGAGTCGATGTCGAAGACCGGAGCAGCGAGGCCCCGATGACCGACGGCCGGATAGTCGCCGGACAGTGCGAGCACGTTGTGGAAGCCTCCCGAGCTCAGCTGCCAGCCGCGACTCTCGAGCGCGTTCCGGTTCCAGTCCTTGCAGGCGAGGTGGATGATCACCTCCTGCCCGCGCGAGACGAGGTCGGTTCCGAGCGCGTCGGGGGAGAGCATCGCGTGCCCGCCCGGATTGTCCGTGATGGAAAGCACGTCGATCCTCGGATCCGCAGCGAGATCCCTCGCGAGCGCGAGCACCCTGGCGCCCCCCTCCGACGTGATGGGGCCGCGACTCGTGACGAGCTCCGCGGCAACGACGAAGCCTTCAGGCTGCGCGAGGGCGTCGCGGAGCGAGGCCACGCCGTCAGCCCTCGCCGACCACGTCGGGCGTGCCGTACGTGTGGAAGCTCTCGATCGTCTTCACGCCCCAGTACTGGCCGCGCGCGCGCTCCTCCGCGGTCCACGTGATCGGCTCGAAGTCCGGGTCGTACACGAAGTAGCCCCCGGTGGTGACCTCGATCCGGTTCCCGCCGGGCTCGAACCCGTACAGGAAGAAACCCTGCGCGACCCCGTGCTTCGAGGGCGCCGCCTCGATGGGAACGTCGTGGTCGACGAAGATGTCGGCGGCGCGTAGGCACTCCTCGCGGGTGTCGACCCAGAACGCGAGGTGGTGCAGCCGTCCGGTCGCCCCGTGCGCGTCCGCGACGTAGATGAGCTCGTGAGCCGCGATCGAGAGGCTGAGCCATGCACCCGTCTCGGTCCCGTCGTCGAGCTCGATGCGCTCGTACAGCCGATACCCGAGCACGTCCTCGGCGAACGTGCGGTTCGCGCGCACGTCCGCCGCGAGCACGTTGACGTGGTCCAGGCGCTTGACGGCCGCACCGCGGCCGACGTAGCGCTGCGGCTGATTCCTCCACGAGGGCCGCAGGTGCTCGGGCGCCTCGTAGCGCTCCGCCTCGTAGTAGAGCTCGAAGACGTGCCCGTCCGGGTCGGTGCAGCGGTACGCGGGGCCGTGACCTACATCCCCGTCGATCCAGCCGATCCCGCGCCCTGTCGACTCGACGGCCGCGACCCGGCGGTCGAGCGCCTCGGGGCTCCATGCCCGCAGCGCGACGTGTCCGAGGCCGGGCAGCGGCGACTCGGTGAGCTTCAGGCTGTAGCGGAGGTAGTCGCCCCAGCCCCGCAGGAAGACGGACTGCCCGTCGCGCGCTTCCTCCTCCATGCCGAGCACGTCGACGAAGAAGCGAAGACTCTCGTCGGGCTTCGGCGTCAGGAGCTCCGCATGCCCGATTCGCGCGAGGTCGTGGATCGGCTCCCTCATCCTTCGACCAGTCGGCGCAGGCCGTCGAGGTCGTAGGAGAGCTCGCCCGCCTGGAGCCGCGCGCGCTTGACGCGCTCGCGGTCGGCTCGCTCTCGTGCGGCCGCCAGCACCTCCTCGAGGCGCTCGTGCTCGACAACGACCGCCCCGTCCGCGTCCAAGACGACGACGTCGCCCTGCCGGATCCTCGCACCGGCGACCTCGACCGGGTCCCCGATCGTGCCCGGAACACTCTTCTCCGCCCCCGAGACGCGCACGTGGCGCGCCCAGATCGGGAGGCCGAGCTCGCGCAACTCGTCTACGTCGCGGACGGCGGCGTCCACCAGCAGCGCGGCGACGCCCGCGACCTTCGACTGCGTCGCGAGCAGCTCGCCGACGAGTGCGACGGGCCCGGGCTCGGGCATCGTGAGGACGAGCACCTCGCCCGGCTCGGCCTCGGCCACCGCCGCGTGAACCATCAGGTTGTCGTCCTGGCCGCAGCGCACGGTTCGTGCCGGGCCAGCCGCACGCGAGCCGGGCACGACCTGGATCAGCGGCACGTCGACCACCTGGGCACGCCCGGCGGCCTCGTGCACGGTCGCGGAGCCGAGCCGAGCGAGCTCGGCGCAGCGGCTCGTCACTTTCCGCTCCGGTGCCGGCGGAGCCGGCACCTCCGCTTCCTGGCGACCTCTGTCGAGCCTACGGTCACAGCGACCTCACCACCTGCGGTGTCACGCGCTGGAACGCCTCGGCGTACCGGATCTCTGCATTCCCCGAGGATCGTCGCGCGTGATTGCCCCGCTGCTCGGCGCGCTGCGAGTAGTAGGTGTGGAGGTAGGACTGGGCCTTCATCTCCGCCATGGCGGCGTTCTTCTCGTCGATCACCGGCGTGATGTCGACGAAGGTCGTCGGCACGAAGTTGCACAGCTCGGGCTGATGCGGCTCGAAGAAGAGCAGCTCGGGCGGCTCGACGGTCTCGAACGCGCTCGGAACCCCTGCGCCGGCTGCGAGGGCACGGGCCTTCTCGACAGCGAAGAACGCGGTCGCGTGGTCGGGGTTGAAGGGGTCGCGATCGGTGTGCGTGACGACGACGTCGGGAGCGAACGCGCGGATGCGATCGGCGATCGAGACGAGCGAGTCGCGGTCGACCTCGAGGGGATAGTCGCCGAGATCGAGGCACTCGAACTCGGCGCCGAGCGCCGCCGCCGTTCGCTCCGCCTCCTCGTGCCGGATCTCCTTCACGCGCTCGAGGGTCTGCCCCGCTTCCTTCCAGAGCTCGCCGGACTCCCCCCGTTCGCCGTAGGAGAGCGCGAGGACGCGAGCCTCACCGCCGCTCGACGTCGCGATCGCGATCGTGCCACCCGCGCGCCAGACGAAGTCGGCGGAGTGGGCGCCGATCACGAGGAGCTTTCGGCTCATAGGTCAACCTCGCTTGGCCTAGGAGCGGGGAGGGGTGCGGGGAACCGGGAGGTTCCCAGCGCTCTCCAGAAGAAGGGGGCTCGCGGGGGAAACACGGTTTCCCCCGCGAACGCGCGCCGGAGGCGAGCGTTCGTCATGCCGCCCCGGCCAGCCGCCGCGATTGACCCACGATCATGTCGCGCGCCTCGTCCACGTCGAAGCCGCCGCCGAGCAGGCGGTCGGCCCAGAGCGCGAGCCCGTCCTCGACCGGCGGGTAGTTCGGGTTTCCGCAGTCGCTCGAGAAGAGCGTGCGCTCGACGCCGACGGCGCGTACGCCGTCGAAGACGTGCTCCCACGTCGTCTTGCCGCTGAACGGGGTGGTCAGGCAACGCTCCAGCAGGCACCCACGCTCGGCGAGAGCGCGCTGATCGTCGAGCGAGAAGTCCTGACACGGGAACTCTGGGTGTGTGACGACGATGTGTCCGACTCCCTCCTCGAGCGCCCCGTCGACGACCGCGAACGTGTCATCGCGGCCGAGATGACCGGTGGCGAGGATCAGGTCGTGGCGTGCGATCGCCCGGAGGACGTCTCGCGTCCCGGGCAGGAGCGCTCCTCTGGAGTCTGTGACGTGCACCGCGCCCACGCTCAGTCCGAGGCTCCGGAGCTCGTGCTGGAGTCGCGCCCACTGGGGGACGTTGTCTGTGTCCTTCGGCTCGGTCCTGCCCGCCGTATCCGCCGGCGAGTCGACCGTCGGCATCCAGACGACACGGGCTCCCTCACGCGCGGCGATCTCGACGGCGAGCGCGTTCATGCCGCCGACGGCCCCGTTGAGGGTCAGCGTGCCGACGACTTCCACGTCCTCGACGAGCGCCGACACGACCTGCGCGCGCTCGGCAGTGGACGTGTAATGCGACTTGAGGGCGAATCCCGCGAGCCCGAGCTCGGCGAACCGCTGTGCGAGCGCACGGTCGTCGATCCGCCGCTGAGGCACGTCCGGGGCGACGTGGACGTGCAGGTCGTACGCGCCCTGGACGAGAGCCCGCGCACGGTCGCTGGGCGAGGTCACGACGGCCCGCTGCGTCGACATCGAGTTCACCATCGCCCGTCCACAGAACGGTCCGTTGTCAGCTCGGCGAGGACCGACACGCTCGCGGCCACGATTCGCGGCTCGACTCCGAGCTCGAGCAGGAGGTCGCGCGCGGCTTCCATCTCGTCGACACGGCGCGCCGCGTGCCTGCGGCTTCCCACGACCAGTCGCTCGAGAAGCGGCTCGCCGATGACGTCGGCGATCTCTGCCTCGAGCCACGGCGCGTGGCCTGCGGCATCGGCGGCGCGCAGGCTTTCGAGCACGCTGGCAGCGAGCCCCTTCATGAACACCGAGCGCAGGAGCTTGAGAGTCGCAGCATCACCCGGCCGGTCCGAGACGACCTCGACGGGCATGCCGAGGGGGCCGAGCACCTCCGCGAACGCCTGCGCGCCCGGGCCGGATGCCAGCGCCGGCGTCTCGAGCCCGCGTTCGGGAACGGGTCCGAGCAAGGCGACGTCTGCAAACCCCGCGTCGGCTCCGGCCACGAGCGCAGCGACATCCTGCTTCAGCGCAGGCGATGTCGTATTCAGGTCGGCGTAGATCGCACCCGTGCGCAGACCAGGTAGCGCCGACTCGGCAGCGGCAACCGCAGTCGACGCGGTGGTCAGGGCGAGCACGACCGTGCTTCCCGATACCGCAGCCGCGGGATCGCCGGCCTGGAGGACGCCAGCGGGAGCCGAGACGACCAAAGGGTCGTAGCCATGAACCTCGACGCCGATGCGGACGAGGTCGCGGGCGAGTCGTCCACCGGCCTCGCCGAGGCCGAGAACCGTCACCACCGGCGCACTCGTCGCCGGCTCTGGCTCCGCGCCGTCGATCCGGCTGTCGGGGGCCACGCTGGACATACAAACAGAATTGTTGACGATTTTCGCAACGTTCCGGCAGTATGCGTGTCGGCCATGGCGTCCACCTCGAGCTACGACGCCCTCCGCACGGCGATCGTTCGCGGTGAGATCGCGCCCGACGCGCGCCTCGTCGAGGCCGACCTCTCGACGACGTTCGACATGACGCGCGGCGCGGTGCGTACCGCCCTCATCCGTCTCGAGCAGGACGGGCTCGTCGTCCGTGAGCCTCATCGCGGAGCACGAGTCCGACGCGTCAGCGACGACGAGGCGGTCGAGATCCTGCAGGCACGAGCCGTTCTCGAGGGCCTGGCGGTCCGCCAGGCGGCAGAGCGCATCGACGGAGCCGGCGTCAGCCGCCTCCGCGAAGCTCTCGCCCACCACCGCGGGCTCCTCGAACGCGGCGATCTCCTAGGCGCATCGGACGCGAACGGCGACCTGCATGCGACCCTGCTCGAGCTGTCCGGCCACGCGACCGCCGTACGACTCATCCGAAGCCTGAACGCGCAGACGGTGCGCTACCAGTACCGCACGATCCTGATTCCGGGACGCCCGGCTGCCTCCGTGGCCGAGCACGCGGCGATCGTCGAAGCCGTGAGCGCCGGAGACGCGATCGCGGCCGAGGCGGCGATGCGGCGGCACCTCTTCAACGTCGCCGACGCCGTCGAGCGCGGGCTCCCGGGTGGCATCGACACCGCGAGTCGCGGCATCCTCTAGCAGCGCACCGTGAGCAATCGGAGCCTCGAAGACCTGCTGGCGACGACCGAAAGCTCGGTCGAGCTGCTTCGAAACGCCGAGGCGGGGCCGAACGTCTATCCCGGTGTGCCGGCGGAGTTCACGAACTGGCGCGATGAGCAGCAGGCGTGGCAACAGACCTGCGTCCTCTTCAATCTCTCGTACCACATGAACGACCTGGCGGTCGAGGGCCCGGACGCGCTCAGGCTGCTCTCGGACCTCGCGCTCAACAGCTTCGACGGATACACCGGCGATCGGGCCAAGCACTTCGTGCCGTGCAGCCCCGACGGCTACGTCATCGGAGACGTCATTCTGTTCGCACTCGGCGAGGAGGGCTTCGAGCTGGTCGGCCGGGCCCCTGCGCTCAACTGGATCATCTACCACGCGGAGACCGGCGGGTACGACGTCGCTGTCGATCTCGACCTGAGGAGCGCGCTGCGCAGGGACGGATGCCGCCGATCCTTTCGCTTCCAGGTGCAGGGCCCGAATGCGATGCAGGTGATCGGGAAGGCGCTCGGCGGAGCTCCGCCCGAGCTCGGGTTCTTCCGCACGACGACCGTGACGATGGCTGGCAAGACCGTGGGCGCGTTGCGCCACGGGATGGTCGGACAGCCGGGGTGGGAGCTCTTCGGCCCGTGGGACGACGGCGCAGCGGTCCACGAGGCGCTCGTCAGGGCCGGCGAGGAGTTCGGTTTCCGACTCGTCGGCGGACGTGCGTACTCGTCGAACACGCTCGAGTCCGGCTGGATTCCCTCTCCGCTCCCGGCCGTGTACACCGGCGAGAGCATGAAGGCCTATCGCGAATGGCTTCCGGCGACCGGGTACGAGGGATCCGCGTCGATCGGCGGCAGCTTCCTCTCAGAGGACATCGAGGACTACTACTTCACGCCGTGGGACCTCGGCTACGGGAGCTACGTCGTCTTCGACCACGACTTCGTCGGACGAGAGGCGCTGCGGGAGATGGCGGACGACGACCACCGCCAGAAGGTCACGCTCGCTCTCGACGACGAGGACGTGACCCGCACGATCGGAACGATGTTCCAGAAGGGCGAGCGGGCGAAGTTCATGGACTGGCCCTCCGCCGTGTACTCGATGCACCAGTTCGACCGGGTCACCGTCGATGGGGAGACGGTGGGCGTCTCCACCTGGATCGGCTACAGCGCGAACGAGGGCAAGATGCTGACCCTCGCTGTCCTGGACGCCGAGTACGCGGAGCCTGGAACCGGCGTGATCCTCGTGTGGGGCGAGGAGGACGGCGGGACGGGGAAGTCGACCGTCGAGCGCCACGTGCAGGTCGAGATCGGCGCTGTCGTCTGTCCGGTGCCCTATGTCGAAGCGGTACGCAGGGGGTACGCGCCCGGCGGCTGGCGCGCATCGCATGCCTGAGCAGTGCCGGCCGGGCGTCCGCCGTTCCCGAACGGGACTCCACTGGCCGCAACGGCGACGAGGCTCGCGGGTTCGTGGGGTCGGCTAGAATCACCCCGGATCGTGCGCTTCGATGAGTTTGGGAGAGCGTCCAAGCGCAAGATCGAAGCAAAGTGCCTGCAAATGGGCACAATTGGGGCGGTTAGCTCAGTTGGGAGAGCACCAGCTCGACAAGCTGGGGGTCACTGGTTCGAGCCCAGTACCGCCCACCATTCGAAGCCCCTGCTAGCGCGGGGGTTTCTTATTTCTCGGGGACATGCCCATAGCGGCCCGTGGTGCCCCGAAAGGCCGTTCGTGGTGACCGTACGGCGCGGACCCCTACTCACGAAGCGGACCCCTACTCGCGAAGTAGCTGGCCATGTGCACTTCAGGATCATGCCGCCATCAGCAGGCGTCCTGCGACCCCTCAATGTTGCGTAGGACCGTCACGTCTTGGCCCGCCTCGGTCACATAGCAGCCCGTGTTCCGGTTGGCCGATCCTTCTAGGATTTCCCCCGCCAGGTCTCTGGAGGCGAGAAGGACGTGAACTCGATGGGCGTGATGGTTCAAGGC
>JBOHBB010000178.1:0-39936 GCA_050698135.1 Gaiellaceae bacterium | reverse complement strand
CTGGCCCGAGTCGGAGCGCTCGTCGGCGTTTCCTGCCGCGATCGCGTCGTATGCCGACGCCGCCGTCGCCGCCGGCGCGACGCTGCTGCCGGTGGGCGCGGCCTGGCAGGCGGCCTGGCGGCGCGACCCGGAGCTGCCGCTCTACGGCCCCGATGGCTTCCATCCGAGCGAGCTCGCGACCGCGCTCGCGGCGCTCGTCGTCTACGCGGGGCTCACCGGCGCCGATCCCGGTGAACTGCCGCTCGACGCGGACGAGGACGCGGCGTTCGGCCTGCGCGCGGCGGCAGCCGAGGCGCTCGCGGCCGCTCGACGGTGACGCCGCTACCCGGTGACGGGGGCTCGCAGGCCGGGGAGCGCGAGCACGGCCGTCCCGATCCGCACGCGCGCGCTCGCGGGCAGCGGCGGCTGGTCGAGGTAGAGGAGGTTCGAGCCCGACTGCGCCGTCGACGACGACGCGAGCGTCAGGGTGAGGCGTGACCGCCTCGGGACGAAGGTCGCCTGGCTGAAGAGCCGGATCGTGACCGTGCGGGAGCCGCTCCGGGTCGGGATCCCGCCCGCGCTGACCACGAACTCCTTCCCCTGCGGCGTCTTCGCGGTCAGCACCGCGACGAGGCGAGACCAGCCGCCGCTCGCGGCGACCGGGACGCGCACGGTCGGCGAGCCGAAGACCTCGATCGCCCTGCGCAGGCGCGCGGTCGTGCGGACGGCCTTCCCGCCGGGGGCGAACGTCGAGACGCCGGGAAGCGCGACCGTGGTCGAGGTCGTGCGCGGGAGCGACGTCGTCCACCGCACCTCTCCCGCGAAGCGCTCGGAGGCGACCGCGACCGCCGCGGGCGGGTGCGTCGGCGCCGCGCCGCGGAGGTACGTGTCGAACCAGGAATGCGCCTGCCCCATCAGGTAGCCCGTGTCCGCGGCCGGGAACGAGGACGGGGTGTGGCCGTGGAGGCCGACGTAGAGCGCCTTCGGCCCGCGCAGGCGCTCGAAGGCCGCGGATCCCTGCCCGATCCCGAAGAGGAAGTCCCTGCGGCCCTGCGCGATCAGCACCGGCGTCGTGACGGAGCCGAGCTTCGCGAGGCTCGAGCGCTCGGCCGCCCATGGGCGCGCCGCCACGGCGTTTCCGCTCAGGATCGCCGTCTGCAGGGCGAGGAGCGAGGGATCGCGTCTGGACTCGGGGATCGACGCCGCCAGGCCCGCCACGAGCCCGGACTTGAGGAGCCCCTGCGGCGCGAGCGCCGTGTACAGGTCGGTCCATGTCTCGACGGCGACGACCGCTGCCCAGGGCACGCCCGCGACGAGCGAGTTGAGCGCGCCGCCGCCGCCGTAGGAGATGCCCCAGGCGCCGATCCTCGTGTCGGACACGTCCGGGCGTGCGGCGAGCCAGTCGCGGAGCGCGCGCGTGTCGGCGACCTCGCGCGGCCCGTCGATCCCGACGAGCCCGCCCGACTGGCCGTGGCCCCTCGCGTCGAACGTGAGCACGGCATAGTCCTGGCCGACGAAGCCGTAGCTCTCCGCGATCGCGTTCGTCTGCCGGCGGTCGCCGCCGAACCCATGGAGGAAGACGAGCGCGGGCCACCCGCCCGCGGGCATCGCCCCCTCGGGCACGTACAGCGTCGCCGCGATCGAGGTGCCGTCGTCCATCGGGATCGAGAGCTCCTGCCTCGCGAACGACGCGGCGGGGGCCGCCTCGCCCGCGACGAGGACGAGCGCGGCGACGATCGCCGTCACGACAAGCTTGGGCACGGTCTCCAGGGTAGAGCCTGGCACTCCGACGCTGGATGTCGGGCCCGGCTTCCTACAATCCCGCGGATGGATTCGCGCGCGATCGGTGTCTTCGATTCGGGCATGGGTGGCCTGACCGTGCTGCACGAGTGCCTCGTCACGCTTCCACACGAGGACTTCGTCTACCTCGGCGACGGCGCACGCCTCCCGTACGGGCCACGGCCGCTCGACGAGATCCGGCGCTTCGCGGCCGAGATCGCCGGCTACCTCGAGCGCAGGGGGGTCAAGCTCGTCGTCGCCGCCTGCAACTCGGCGACCGCGGCCGCGCTCCCGGAGCTCCAGCTGCAGCTCTCGGTGCCGGTCATCGGCGTGCTCGCCCCGGAGGCTCACGCAGCCGTACTCGCGACGCGCAACCGCCGCATCGGCCTCCTCGCGACCGAGGCGACGGTGGCGAGCGGCCGGTATCCCGAGCTCGTGCGCGGGCTCGACGCGGGCGCGGAGGTCGTCTCCGTCCCCTGCCCGCGCCTCGTCCCCCTGATCGAGGGCGACGACCCGTTCGGCGAGGAGACCGGCGCAGCCGTCCGCGAGTACGCCGCGCCGCTCAAAGAGGCGGGCGTGGACACGGTGATCCTCGGCTGCACGCACTACCCGCTCATCCGGCCGATCCTCCAGCGGGTCTTCGGCCGCGGGGTCACGCTCGTCTTCTCGGCGGACGAGACGGCCCGCGAGGTCGCGGAGACCCTGGCGCGGAAGGGGATCGAGAACGAGGAGCCGCGCGAGGGCACGTACCGCTTCCTCACGACGGGCGACCCCGACGTCTTCCGCGACACGGGGCGGAGGTTCCTCCAGCTCCCGATCGACGCAGCCGAGCACGTCGACCTCTCCGCGCTCGAGGCCGCCGCGGCGTGAGAGCCGACGGCCGCCGACCGGACGAGCTCCGCCCGCTCGAGATCACGACGGACTTCCTCGAGCAGCCGCACGGCGCCGTCCTCTACGGGCAGGGAAAGACGCTCGTGCTCTGCACCGCGACCGTGGAGGAGGGGGTGCCGCGCTGGCTCTACGGCAAAGGCCGCGGCTGGATGACCGCGGAGTACTCGATGCTCCCGGCCTCGACCGGCGTGCGCACCCAGCGCGCGGTCTCGCGGGGCCGGCCGGACGGCCGGACGGTCGAGATCCAACGCCTCATCGGCCGCGCGCTCCGCTCCGTGTGCGACTTCGAGGCCCTCGGTGAGCACACGCTCTGGCTCGACTGCGACGTCCTGCAGGCCGACGGCGGGACGCGCTGCGCGTCGATCACGGGCGCCTGGATCGCGGCGAGCCGGGCGCTCGACCGGTTCGGGCTCTCGAAGGCGATGCCGCGCTCGGTCGCGGCCGTGTCCGTCGGGATCGTCGGCGGCGAGGCGCTCCTCGACCTCGACTACGACGACGACTCGTCCGCGGAGACGGACATGAACGTCGTCATGACGGGTGACGCCGAGCTCGTCGAGGTGCAGGCGACCGCCGAGCGCGACCCGTTCTCGCGCGAGCTCCTCGACCGGCTGCTCGACCTCGCCGCCGGGGGCATCGAGGAGCTCACCGTGGCGCAGCGCGAGGCGGCAGCCGCCCCGCGCGAGTGAGGCTCGTCCTCGCGTCGCGGAACGCGGACAAGCTCCGTGAGCTGCGACGCGCGCTTCCGGAGTGGGAGATCGAGCTCCTGGACACGCCCGACGAGCCGTTCGAGGACGGTGACTCGTTCCTCGAGAATGCACGGATCAAGGCCCGCCACGGGCGACTCCACGCAGTGGCGGACGACTGGGTCGCGGGCGAGGACTCGGGCATCGAGGTCGCGGCACTCGGAGGACGTCCGGGCGTGGAGTCCGCCCGCTGGGCCGACGACGGCGTCGCACGCCTTCTCGACGAGCTCCGGGGTCTCGAGGAGCGCCGCGCGCGCTACGTGTGCCGGCTCGTCGTCCTCGCTCCCGACGGCACGGAGGTGGAGGTCGGGGGCACGCTCGAGGGGACGATCGCGACGGAGCCCGCCGGCGGCCAGGGCTTCGGCTATGACCCGATCTTCGTACCGCTCGGGCAGTCGCGCACGGTCTCCGAGCTCGGGAACGCCTGGAAGGCGGACCACTCGCATCGCGCCAAGGCCGCGCGCGCGCTCGCGGAACGGCTCGCGGCACGCTGAACACTGGTAGCGTCGGGCACCGATGGACGCAGCCCAGGCGCTTGCCGAGCTCACCGAGCTGTCGTCGCAGGTCGAGCGCGCCGTCGTGCTCCGCGCGGACGGCTCGGTGCTCGCGGCGACGCCCGACGACCCCGCCGCCTCGGGCCCGCTCGCGACAGCGGCGCTCGACGTCGTCGCGACGGCCTTCGGGCTTCGCTCGACGCCGCAGGAGGTGACCCGCGTCGAGGTCGAGCTCGAGGAGGGAGCGCTCTTCGTGCTGCGGGCCGGCGGGCGGATGATCGCGGCCGTCACCGGGCCGCAGCCGACCGCCGGGCTCGTCGTCTACGACCTCCGGACGTGCCTCGAGCGGATCTCGGAGCCGGAGAAGCCCAAGCGGCGCAGCAGGACGAAGGCGGCCGACGCGTGAGGCGGCTGGTGCGACTCGCGATCCTCGCAGCCCTCGCGGTCTGGGCGTGGCGGTCGCTCTTCGGCGGACGGAAGCTGCCCGAGCGCGCGAGCGCGTCCTACGCGGACGGGTCGTCGATCGTGTTCGCACCCGACTCCGACGCGTTCGAGAAGCTCGCCGCGGGCGCCCGTCCGGCAATCCGCCGATGACCGAGGACGAGCTCGGGCGGCTGCTCGTCGATCGGGCGCTGCTCGAAGGCGACTTCGTGCTCCGCTCCGGCAAGCGGTCGTCCTGGTACCTCGACAAGTACCGCTTCGAGACCGACCCGGGGCTCCTCCGCGCGCTCGGGGCACAGCTCGCCGAGGCCGTGAGCGCGTTCGAGCCGGAGGCGGTCAGGCTCGCCGCCCCCGCCCTCGGAGCCGTCGCGTTGGCCGCTTCGGCATCGCTGGTGTCCGATCTTCCCTTCATCATCGTCCGCGGTGAGACCAAGGAATACGGCACGGCGAATCGCATCGAGGGGTCGTTCGAACCGGGCGAGCTCGTGTGCCTGGTCGAGGACGTCGTCACCACCGGCGGCGCCCTCGTCGAGGCCGTCTCCGCGCTGCGCGACGAGGGTCTGCTCGTCCGTCAGGCGGTCTGCGTCGTCGACCGGGAGGACGGCGGATCCGACGCTCTCGCACGCGTCGGCGTGCGCCTCCGCGCGCTGTTTCGGGCCGAAGACCTCGTGGGAATGCGAAAAACCGCCGCAAAACAGCATGGTTGAGCCAAATACGAAGGGCTGTTAGGCTCCTTCGGTTTCCTGGAACCGAAATCCACGTCAGGAGGAGGACACGTGACCAAGCAGGATTTCGTGGACGCCGTCGCCGATAGCGCCGGTCTGTCCAAGCGAGACGCGGCCACCGCGGTCGATGCGGTGCTCGACACCATCACGGCTGCGCTGAAGCAGGGCGACTCGGTGACCTTCACGGGCTTCGGGAAGTTCTCCACCTCAGCCCGCGCCGCGCGCATGGGCGTGAACCCGCGCACGGGCGAGCGGGTGCAGATCGCCGCGACGACGGTCCCGAAGTTCTCGGCCGGAAGCGCGCTCAAGGCTGCGGTCAAGGGATAGCGCGCGCAAGCGCTCTGACGGAGGGGCCGCTGCGTGCGGCCCCTCTGCGTTTCCGGGAGCCGGTCTTGAGATACGAACATATGTTCGCTACCCTCCGGACGCATGCAGCTCTCCTTCGACGCGGCCGACCGTCTCGTCGAGCTCGTCCACGCCCGGCGCGGGCCCGTCGCCCCGGAGGAGGCGGCAAGGACGCTCTTCGCACTGGAGCGTGCGCCGGCCGAGCTCGCCCGCTCGCTCCTCGACGACGTCGTCGACGGCGACGCCCGGCTCGCGTGGCTCGGCGCCCGCGTCGGTCTGGCCGGCGAGCCGACCGCCGAGATCGCGATCGAGGACGCGGAGCTCGTCGTCTTCGACCTCGAGACGACCGGCCTCTCCGCCGGGCGTGACCGGATGTGCGCGATCGGCGCGGTGCGTGTCTCCGCGCTCGCGATCGAAGAGACGTTCGAGACGCTCGTCGACCCGGGGATGGCGCTTCCCGGGAAGATCGCATCGCTCACCGGGATCCGCGACTCCGACCTGCGGCGGGCGCCTTCGCCGCGCGTCGCGGTCACGCGCTTTCTCCGCTTCGCCGGGGACGCGCCCCTCGTCGCTCACAACGCGCGCTTCGACGTCGGCTTCCTCGACCGGGAGGTCGAGCGCCTCACCGGCCGGCGCGTCGCCGCTCCCGTGGTCGACACGGTGTGGCTCGCCCGACGCCTCCTCCGGGAGCGGAGCGAGCGCTTCTCCCTGGCGCAGCTCGCCCACTTCTTCGGCACGTCGACGCGACCGTGCCACCGGGCGCTGGCGGACGCTCTCGCGACAGCGGAGATCCTCGTCGCCCTCCTCGGCCTGGCGCAGGAGCGCGGCGCGCGGACGGTCGCCGATGTCGTCGAGCTCGCGGCGCCCCGCGCGCGTAGGCTGCACGCGAAGCGCTCCTTGCTCGCGGGCGCCCCCCGCTCGCCCGGCGTCTACCTGTTCCGGGACCGGCACGAGACCGTCCTCTACGTGGGCAAGGCGCGGGACCTGCGCGCGCGGCTCCGCTCGTACTTCTCCGGCAGCCGCCAGCGTCCTGCGGTCGAGGCCGCGCTCGGCGCGCTCGAGCGGATCGAGTGGCGTCCGCTCGGGTCCGAGCTCGAGGCTGCGCTCGAGGAGCTGCGCCTGATCCGCGAGCTCCGTCCCCCGGCGAACGCCCGCGGGAAGCCGGGTCGCGCCGTCTACCTCGCGCCCCGCGGTGACCGCTGGGCGATCGTCACGGAGCCCGGGCCGTACGGCCCGATCGGGAGCAAGAGCCGCGCGCGGCTCGCAGCGCGCGCGCTCGACGGGTTCGAGGCCGACGACCCCGGGGACGCTCTTCCACCGCTCCGCGCGAGGCTGCGCCACCTCGCGCGCGACCTGCGCTTCGAGGACGCAGCCCGAGTGCGCGACCGCCTCACGGCGCTCGAGGAGGTCGTCGAGCGGATCGCCGAGCTCGAGAGGCTCCGGGCCTCGCGCCTCTGCCTCCTCGCCCCGGCTCTCCAACCCGGGCTTCGCCGGGCGTTCTTCGTCGCAGGAGGTCGCGTCGCCGCCGCGCGGACGCTGTCGCCGGGCGTCGCCGGCCGTCTCGAGGTGGACGCGGGCCTCGCCGAGGCCGCGCTTTCCGAGCCGTCGTTCGCGCCCGAGGACGCGGACGAGCTCCTCGTCGTCTCCGGCTTCGTCCGCCGTCCGGGGCCGGAGCTTCGGATCGTCTCGCTCGACGCTGCGGAGATCCTCGCAGCGTGAACCGCACTCCACTTGTCGCCGAGGGACCGCAGGCGCGGCCCCTACGCTTCGTCGGGATGGAGGAGAGCCGCCACTTCGGCGACCGGCTCGTAGAGGCGGTCGAGCGCAAGCGCACGCAGCTCGTCGTCGGCCTCGATCCGCGGCTCGACGTCATGCCGATGGAGCTGCGGGGCGAGGCTGTGCTCGGGCGAGCAGCTGCCGCATCCGCGGTCGCGCGCTTCTGCACCGGGATCGCGGAAGCGGTCGCGCCGTACGTCGTCGCCGTGAAGCCGCAGTCGGCGTTCTTCGAGGCGCTGGGGGCGGACGGAGTGCGGGCGCTCGAGACAGTGTGCGACCACGCACGCTCGATCGGGCTCCTCGTCGTCCTCGACGCGAAACGCGGAGACATCGGCTCGACGGCGCGTGCCTATGCATCCGCATACCTCGAGCCGCGTGACGGGATGCCTCCGCTCGCGGACGCGATGACCGCGAGCCCGTATCTCGGCGACGACTCCGTCGAGCCGTTGCTCGCGGCCAGCCGCAGGCACGGAGCGGGAGTCTTCTTCCTCGTCCGGACGTCGAACGCGGGCGCCGCCGACGTGCAGGACCTCGCGCTCTCCGACGGCCGGCTGCTCTGGCAGTACCTCGCCGAGCTCGTGGGGGAATGGGGCAAGCCGCTCGTCGGCGAACGTGGGCTCTCGAGCATCGGTGCGGTGGTCGGCGCCACCTATCCGCGAGGCGTCTCCGAGGCGCGTCGCCTCATGCCGCAGGCGCCGCTCCTGCTGCCCGGCGTCGGCGCTCAGGGGGCCACGCCGGCCGACGTCGCGCGCGCCTTCACGAGTGGGCCTGCGACCGCGCTCGTGACGGCCTCGCGCTCCGTGATCTACGCGTTCCGGGACACGGAGGACGACTGGCGTGCCGCCGCGGCTGCGGAGGCCGAACGGCTGGCGGCGCAGGTCTGGGCGGTCTCCGGCTGGTGAAGTCGCGAAGCGACTTGTCCGCGAAGCGGACCAGGGGAAGGGGTCTGGGGGAACCGGGAGGTTCCCCCAGCTACCACCTCGACTTGTCCGCGAAGCGGACCAGGGGAAGGGGCCTGGGGGAACCGGGAGGTTCCCCCAGCTACCACCGCGGACCCGGGCCCCGCGTCGAGTACAGTCCGCGCCGGTGATGCGCAGGGCCCTGCTCGCCGTCGTCGCCGTCGCCGCCCTGCTGGCGGCGCCCGTCCGGGCCTCGAGCGACGACCTCACGCGGACCGCGACGCCGCCGCGCGTCGACGCGGCGGCGTTCTACCTCGTCGGCGTGGACGGCACGGTGCTCGCGCGACACCGCGCGCGCCAGCAGCGCCCGATCGCGAGCATCACGAAGCTGATGACTGCGATCGTCGTCCTCGAACGGTCCGACCTCGCGGACGTCGTCACGGTGCCGCCACGGGCCGCGTCGATCGGCGGCTCGACCGCGTTCCTGCGCGCCGGTGAGCAGCTGACCGTGGCGGACCTGCTGCGCGCGATGCTCGTACTGAGCGCGAACGACGCCGCGGAGACGCTCGCGCTCCACGTCGGCCGTGGATCGACCTCGCGGTTCGTGGCGGCGATGAACGCGAGGGCGCGCGGTCTGGGCCTCGTCGACACGCACTTCACGAACCCGCACGGCCTCGATGCCGCGGGGCACGTCTCGAGCGCCCGGGACACGACGCTCCTCGTCCGGTATGCCCTCGGAGTGCCCTTCGTCCGCGACGCGCTCGCGCGCACGTCGGTCTCGCTCCCGGGCGGGCGCGAGCTCCCGTCCACGGACGATCTCTTGGAGAGCTGGCCGCCGCTCGTCGGCGGGAAGACGGGGCACACGGACGACGCGGGCTGGTCGCAGGCCGCGGCCGCGGCCGCCAAAGGCGCGATCGTCTACGGGAGCGTGCTCGGGACACGCGGGCGCGCCGAGCGCAACGAGGCGCTCAGGACGATGCTCGCGTACGGGCTCGACCGCTACCGCCGCGTGTCCGTCATCGACACCGCGCGGGTGTACTCGGAGGCCGAGACCGGCTACGGGCGACCCGGCGTCGAGCTCGTCGCGCCCCGGGCGGTGGTGCGGACGCTGCTCGAAGGGACGTCGCTCGTGGAGCGCGTCGTCGCCCCCGAGTCGGTCGGCCTGCCGGTGCGCGCGGGCGCGACGCTCGGGCACGTCGAGATCTACTCGGGCGACCGGCTGCTCGCGTCGTCGAACCTCGTCGCCGCCTCCGCGGTCTCCGAGCCAGGCCTGTTCGGCAAGGCCTGGTGGTACACGCGGACGACCGCGGCGAACCTGTGGGGGCTCGTCACGTGATCGTAACGGTCACCGCGAACGCCGCCCTCGACCGCACGCTCACGGTGCCGGTCTTCCAGATCGGGTTCCGCCACCGCTCGAGCGAGGTCCTCACGCTCGCCGGCGGCAAGGGCATCAACGTCGCGCGTGCGCTGAAGCGTCTCGACGTTCCCGTCGTCGCGACGGGGCTCAGCGGAGGGCGCACGGGAACGCGCATCGTCGAGGAGCTGACCGCGGAGGCGATCCTCAACGACTTCGTCCGCATCGCCGCGGAGTCGCGGACGTCGACGGCCGTCGTCGACCCCACGGCGGGCACGTACACGGAGATCAACGAGTGGGGGCCGGAGGTGACTCCGGCCGAGCTCGACACCCTCGTCGAGAAGCTCCACTACCTCGCGCGCGGCGCCGACTTCGTCGTGCTCGCGGGGTCGCTCCCGCGCAAGGTGCCGACGGCGTTCTACGCGGACACGATCCGCGAGCTCGCGCGCCGCGACGTGCGGGTCGTGCTCGACAGCGAGGGCGAGCCGCTCCAGGTCGGGGTCGAGGCAGCGCCGTTCCTCGTCTCCCCGAACCAGCGCGAGGCGGAGCAGCTCGTCGGCCAGGAGCTCGAGGACGACGACGACTTCCTGATGGCGCTCGATGCGATCGCCGAGATGGGCGCGCGGAACGTGCTGATCACGCTCGAGAACGGCTGCTTCGCGCTCCTTCGCTTCGGCAGGAAGGCTCGGAGGCTGCGCGCGTTCGCCCCCCACGTCGAGGCCGTCTCGCGCGTGGGATCGGGCGACGTCCTGCTCGCGCAGTTCCTCGCCGCCGTCGTCGACGAGCGTGCGCCCGAGGAGACGCTCCGCCTCGCCGTCGCCGCCGGAGCCGCCTCCGTGCGCGACGTCGGCGCGGGTCGCTTCGATCCCCAGGTAGCGGGGGCGATCGTGGCGAACGTCGAGCTCGCCGAGCTGCAGCCCGCCCACTCGTAGGCAGCCCTAGACTCCGCGCATGCCGGACTGCCCGAGGTGCGGGCACGAGAACGCGGACGATGCCCGCTTCTGCAGCTCCTGCGCAACTCCCCTCATGGTGCGCCACGCCACGCCGGAGCAGCGCAAGGTCGTCACGATCCTGTTCTGCGACGTCGTGGGCTCGACGGCCCTCGGCGAGTCCACCGACCCCGAGGCGCTCCGCGGGCGGATGAGCCGGTATTTCGAGGACCTCCGCCGGATCATCGAGCGCCACGGCGGCACCGTGGAGAAGTTCGTCGGCGACGCGGTGATGGCGGTGTTCGGGATCCCGACAGCGCGCGAGGACGACGCGCTGCGTGCTGCCCGCGCGGCTGCTGAGATGCGCACGGCGATCTCGGGGCACGGCCTCGAGGCCCGAATCGGCGTCAACACCGGCGAGGTCGTCGCCGGCGGCGAGGGGGAGACGCTCGTGACCGGCGATTCCGTCAACGTTGCGGCCCGGCTGGAGGAGGCGGCCTCCGCCGGAGACGTCGTCATCGGCGCCAGGACCCGAATGCTCGTCCGTGACGCCGTCCGTGTCGAGCCGATGGAGCCGCTCCAGCTCAAGGGGAAGTCCGAGCCCGTGGAGGCCTATCGGCTCCTCGAGGTGATCAGCGACGCGGCGCCGTTCGCGCGCCACCTGGAAGCGCCGCTCGTGGGCCGCGAGCGCGAGCGCCGGCGCCTCGCGCGGGACTACGAAGACGCCGTTGCCGACGGCACCTGCCGCCTCTTCACGCTGCTCGGCCCGGCAGGAATCGGGAAGTCTCGGCTGGTCGCCGACTTCCTCGAGCAGGTGGCCGACTCTGCCGACGTCCTCCGCGGCAGGTGCCTGTCATACGGCGAGGGAATCACCTACTGGCCGCTCCTCGAGATGCTCGTACCGCTCGGAATCGAGCCCGAGACCGTGGTCTCGTCCACCCCCGAGGAGACCAGAGTCGCGTTCCGCCGGTTGCTCGAGGCGCGCGCGGCCGAGCGACCACAGGTCGTCGTCGTGGACGACCTGCAATGGGCGGAGCCCGTGTTCGTCGACCTCGTCGAGCACGTCGTCGACCTCTCCCGCGCCGCACCGATCTTCTTGCTCTGCATCGCGCGCACCGAGCTGCTCGAGGGTCGACCGGACTGGGGCGGCGGAAAGCTGAACGCCACGTCGTTGCTTCTCGAGCCGCTCGGTGTGGATGAGTGCGGGCTGTTGATGGAGTTCCTCGTCCCGGACGGCCAGCTCGATCCCGAGCTGGGCGAGCGGATCACCGCCGCGTCAGCCGGTTATCCGCTCTACGTCGAAGAGATGGTCGCCATGGTTCGCGAACAGGGCGGTGGCGAGGTCTCGGTGCCTCCCACGATCCAGGCGCTCCTCCAGGCCCGCATCGACACGCTCGACGGCGACCTGCGCGTCGTCCTGGAGCGCGGCGCCGTCGAGGGTGAGGTGTTCCATCGCGGCGCGGTCGCGCAGCTCGTGCCCGATGAGCTGCGCGCCGACGTCGACACACACCTCTCGAGCCTGATCCGCAAGGAGCTGATCTGGCCCGAGCGCGCGCTCACCACCGGCGACGATGCGTACCGCTTCCGTCACATCCTCATCCGTGAGGTCGCGTACGGATCGATGCCGAAGGCGCTCCGCGCAGAGCTCCACGAGGGGTTCGCGGGTTGGCTCGAGAAGCGCGTCGGCGCTGAGCCGACCTTCGAGCTCGACGAGATCCTCGGCTACCACCTCGAGCAAGCGCACCACTTCCGCCTCGAGCTCGCCGGGACGGTCGCCGACGACGACCTCGCCGAGCGCGCCGGCGTCAGGCTCCTGGCTGCCGGTGCGGGCGCGCTCAGCCGCGCGGACCTCCCTGCGGCGACGAGCCTCCTGCAGCGCGGTGTCGACCTGCTTCCCAGCGACGACCTCAGGCGACTCGAGGCATTGCCGGATCTCGCTCTTGCCCTCACGCGACGCGGCGAGCTGGAGCGTGCGCAGGAGATCCTGCGCTCTGCGATCGAGATCGCGCGGAGGGTCGGTAGCGCGGCTGTCGAGGCGCACGCCCGCCTCGACCTCAGTCGGCTTCGCACGAGGGTCGATCCCGCGTCGAACGTCGAGGACGAGCTCAGCGAGGCACTCGAGATCGCCTCGGGGTTGGAGCGAGCCGGTGACCTTGCGAATCTCGCGCGTGCATACAGCTACGTCGGGATGTGCCGCTTCATGCTCGGTCGGGCCGGCGAGGGCGAGGCAGACCTCGAGCGGTCTGCCGCCCTTGCACGGCAGGCGGGCGACACGGCGCTCGAGCGCTCCGCGTTGCTCTCGAGGCTCCGACCGGTCGCATGGGGGCCGACGCCGGCCGAGGACGGGATCGCGTTCTGCGACTTCTTTCTGGGTGGCGAGGTCGTGAACGTCCAGAACAAGGCGCTCGCGCTCCACGTTCGAGCACTCCTTCTGGCCATGCATGGCGACTTCGCTCAGGCCCGCGCCTCCGCCGCGGACGCAGAGGCGCTCATCGAGGAGTTCGGCCTGACGCTGGGCAGGGGCATCTACTCGATGGACGTCGGAATTGCGACTGCGCTGTCCGGCGATCTGGACGAGTCCGAGCGAGTGCTGCGCCGAGGCCACGACGTGCTCACTGCAGTCGGCGACACAGGAGCCCGCTGCACCGTCGATGCGATGCTCGCCGACGTGGTGTTCCGCCAGGGCCGCCCGGAAGAAGCCGTCAGGTACGCCGAAGAGAGTCGGGCCATTGCGGCGGCCGACGACCTCGATGCGCAGCCGAGGTGGCGCGCCGCGCTCGCGCGAATCGTCTCCTCACAGGGCGAGCAGGCCGAGGCCGAGAAGCTCGCTCGAGAGGCCATCGCGCTCGTCGAGCCCGTCGACCTCCTTCCGGTCAAGGCCGATGCACATGCCGCGCTCGGCGAGGTGCTCTCGCGCGCTGGTCGGGTCGACGAGGCGGTCGTAGCGGTCGAGCAGGCGCTCGCGCTGTACGAGCAGAAGGGAAACGTCGTCTCGGCCGGTCAGTTGCGCACCGTGCTGAACGAGCTTCAGGCCGGGCGACCCTCTTAGACTCCTCGCCGTGACGGCCTGTCCGAGCTGTGGGCACGAGAACGCCGACGACGCGCGGTTCTGCAGTGCCTGCGGAACCGAGCTCGGACCGACGGAGCAGGCTCGCGAGCAGCGCAAGGTCGTCACGATCCTCTTCTGCGACCTCGTCGGCTCGACCGCGCTCGGGGAGTCAACGGACCCCGAGGCGCTGCGTGCGCGCATGCGCCGCTACTTCGAGGATCTACGCGCGATCCTCGAGCGCCACGGGGGGAGCGTGGAGAAGTTCGTCGGCGACGCGGTCATGGCGGTCTTCGGCATCCCCGTCTCGCATGAGGACGACGCGCTGCGGGCCGTTCGCGCTGCCTCGGAGATGAGAGCCGCGATCGCGGAGCACGGGCTCGAGGCGCGCATCGGGGTCAACACCGGCGAGGTCGTCGTCGGCGGCGAGGGCGAGACCCTCGTCACGGGCGACGCCGTCAACGTCGCGGCCCGCCTCGAGCAGACGGCTCCGGCGGGCGAGGTCCTCATCGGCGCCGAGACGAGGATCCTCGTCCGGGACGCCGTCACCGTCGAGTCGGTCGAGCCCCTCGCGCTCAAGGGCAAGTCCCAGCCGGTCGAGGCGTATCGTCTCGTCGACGTCGTCCCCGACGCCGACGGGCTCGCACGTCACCCCGAGACTCCGCTCGTCGGACGCGTGCGCGAGCGGCAGCGGCTCTGGCGGGACTACGAGGACGCGGTCGCCGACCGCACCTGCCGCCTGTTCACGCTGCTCGGGCCGGCGGGCATCGGCAAGTCGCGCCTCGTCGCTGACTTCCTCGAACGAGTGGGCGACTCGGCCGACATCCTGCGGGGTCGGTGCCTCTCGTACGGGGAGGGGATCACGTACTGGCCGCTCGTCGAGATCGTGCACGCGATCGGAGTCGAGGCCGACTCGGTGATCGGCACGTCACCGCCCGAGACGCAGCTCGCCTTCCGCCGGCTGCTCGAAGCTCGTGCCGCCGAGCGTCCGCAGGTCGTGGTCATCGACGACCTACAATGGGCGGAGCCGGTCTTCATCGATCTCGTGGAGCACGTCGCCGACTTCTCGCGCGACGTGCCGATCTTCCTCCTCTGTATCGCGCGAACGGAGCTCCTCGACGTCCGTCCGGGGTGGGGCGGTGGGAAGCTCAACGCGACGTCGCTCCTGCTCGAGCCTCTGGGCGCAGAGGACTGCGCGGTGCTCATGAACAGCCTCGCTGCGAGCGCGCCGCTCGACGCCGGGCTGCAGGAGCGCATCACGTCGGCCTCGGCCGGCAACCCGCTCTTCGTCGAGGAGATGCTCGCGATGGTGCGCGAGCACGGCGGCGACGGCGAGATCGCCGTTCCGCCCACGATTCACGCGCTTCTCCAGGCGCGGATCGACGGGCTGGACGGCGACGTGCGCGTCGTCATGGAGCGTGGGTCGGTCGAAGGCGAGGTCTTCCATCGCGGCTCCGTGGACGTGTTGGCCCCCGATCCCGTGCGGCCCGCGGTCGAGTCGCATCTCGCGACGCTCGTGCGGAAGGAGCTCATCCGGTCGACCTCGCCGACGTTCCCGGAGGACGAGGGATTCCGCTTCCGCCATCTGTTGATCCGTGACGCCGCGTACGAGTCGTTGCCGAAGGCGACGCGCGCCGAGCTGCACGAGCGTTTCGCGGACTGGCTGTCACGCCACGACCTCGTCGAGAGCGACGAGATCGTCGGTTACCACCTCGAGCAGGCGCATAGGTACCGCCTGGAGCTCGATCCCGCCGATCCGGCGCTTTCTCGTCTCGCGCCACGCACCTCCGAGCGCCTCGCTGCTGCCGGGCGAGCAGCGATGGACCGAGGCGACTTCAACGCGGGGCGTTCGCTGTTCCGGCGAGCGACCGAGATCCTCGCCGACGACGACCCCAGCCGGTTCGCCCTCGCGCCCGACCTGGCCATGGCGCTCCTGGAGTCCGAGGATCTGCCGGCGGCCCAGGTCGCGCTTGCCCGGGCGCGCTCGGCCGGAGACCCGGTGATCGCGGCCATCGCCACGGTCATCGAGAACTCGATGGACTTCTTCGGCGGTGGCTCGATCCCGCTCGAGGAGCGGTTCGCGCGCCTGGAGGACTCCTACCGTGTTCTCAGCGCGGCCGACAACGACGAAGGGCTCGGGTACTACTGGTGGAGCCTGGCGGGCGAGAAGTGGGTGAGCCTGCAGGCTGCGGAGACGGCGGCCGCCTGCGAACGTGGCCTGGAGCACTTTCGGCGAGCCGGCACGTACAGGCGGACCGACGACCTTCTCTGGTGGATCCGATCCGCCCATGTGTTCGGGCCCACTCCCGTGTCCGAGGCGATCGAGCGCGTGCGTGAGCTCCAGCGCGAAGCCGGAGACTCGATAGCGCTTCAAGCGGGCGCGGCCACCACGCTCGCGCGGCTGCTCGCGATGCAGGGTGACTTCGAGCAGGCTCGCGAGCTGTTCGCGTTCGGCCAGGACTTCTACCGATCCGCGGGGATGACGGTCAGCGCTGCCGGCGTGACGCTTCACGGGGCATGGATCGAGCATCACGCGGGCGACACGGCGGCCACGGAGGCGCACCTCCGCCAGGGCGTCGAGGAGCTGCAGGCCCTTGGCAACCAGGCGTTCTTCTCCACGGTGGCCGTACGCCTCGCCCAGCTCCTGTACACGGAGGGCCGCTTCGACGAGGCCCGAGACATGACGGCGATCGCTCGCGAGGCGAGCCCACCGGACGATCTCATCAACTTCGTGCTCGCGAACGCCATCGAGGGCTGCCTCCTCTCCCACGAAGGTGGCCACCAGGAGGCCGAGACGCTGCTCCGGCGGGCCGTGGAGGGTGTCGAGACGACCGACTTCTTCTTCGCGCGTGCCGACGTCCACCTCATGCGTGCCGAAGCGCTATCTCTCTCGGGTGACGCGGCGGCTGCGGCTCAGGCGGCTGCAATCGCGCTCGATGTCTTCGACGAGAAAGGCGACCTCACCGGCGGGGCGAGAGCTCGCGAACGCCTCCACGAGGTCGGCATCGCGCTCGGCTGATTGCCGTCCCCCGAGGGTTCTTGCGCGACCGGGGTTCGCGCGAGCGGATTCCGGTCATGCTCATCATTCGGCGCTGCTAACGTCGCGTGATGGAGACCGAGTTCCGTCAGCAGGAGATCGAGCGCCTCGTCGCGTTCGAGCGGAAGTTCGGCAAGGAGGGGCTCACGTTCGACGACGTCCTCCTGCTCCCGGCGGAGTCGTCCGTGCTCCCGAACGACGTCTCGACGGTGACGCGGCTCACGCCCGCGATCCCGCTGAACATCCCGCTGATCTCCGCCGCGATGGACACCGTCACGGAGGCGCGGCTGGCCATCGCGCTCGCGCGTGCCGGAGGCATCGGGATCGTCCACCGCAACCTCTCGATCACGGACCAGGTCGCGGAGGTCGACAAGGTGAAGCGCTCCGAGTCGGGGATGATCGTCGAGCCCGTCACGCTCCGCGCCGTCGATCTCGTCTCCGACGCGCTCGAGCTGATGGAGCGGTACCGGATCTCGGGCGTCCCGATCATCGACGACGACGGCGTTCTCGTCGGGATCCTCACGAACCGGGACCTTCGCTTCGAGACGGACACGTCACAGCAGGTCTCGGCGCTGATGACGAGCCGCGACCTCGTGACCGCGCCCGTCGGGACGACGCTCGAGGAGGCCGAGGCGATCCTGCACCGGAACAAGGTCGAGAAGCTCCCGGTCGTCGACGCCGACGGGCGGCTCAAGGGCCTGATCACGGTCAAGGACATCTCGAAGAAGGTCAAGTACCCGGACGCGACGAAGGACGACCAGGGCCGTCTGCGCGTCGGCGCGGCCGTCGGCGTCGGGCCGGACGCGCTCGAGCGGGCTGCCGCGCTCGTGGGTGCGGAGGTCGACGTCCTCGTCGTCGACACGGCGCACGGCCATTCGCACGGCGTCCTCGACGTCGTACGGAAGATCAAGGCGACGCACGACGTCGAGCTCGTCGCCGGCAACGTCGCCACGGGCGACGGCGCGCTGGCGCTCGTCGACGCGGGCGCGGACGCGGTGAAGCTGGGGGTCGGACCAGGGAGCATCTGTACGACCCGCGTCGTCGCCGGCGTCGGCGTCCCGCAGGTGACCGCGGTCTACGACGCGGCGCAGGCGCTCGTGGACCACGACGTCCCCGTCATCGCGGATGGGGGCGTGCGCAACTCCGGTGACATCGCGAAGGCGATCGCAGCCGGCGCGGACGCGGTCATGCTCGGCTCGATGCTCGCCGGCACCGACGAGGCCCCGGGTGAGGTGATCGTCGCACAGGGCGAGCGCTTCAAGGAGTACCGCGGCATGGGGTCGCTGGGGGCGATGAAGGCGCGCTCGTTCTCGAAGGACCGCTACTTCCAGGGGGACGTCGAGGACGTGGACAAGCTCGTGCCGGAGGGGATCGAGGGACGTGTGCCCTACAAGGGCCCGCTCGCGCCGATCGTCCACCAGGTCGTCGGCGGCCTGCGGCAGTCGATGGGCTACTGCGGCGCGGCGACGATCGAGGAGATGAAGGCGCGGACGCGCTTCACGCGCATCACGCCGGCGGGCCTCCAGGAAAGCCATCCGCACGGCGTCACGATCACGAAGGACGCGCCCAACTACCGCAGGGGCTGATGGCGAAGGTCGTCCCGCTCCCCGTCTCCGAGGTCGCACCGGAGCAGCGGCCGGTCCTCGTCGTCGATCTCGGAGGCCAGTACAGCCAGCTGATCGCTCGCCGTGTTCGCGACGCACGAGTGTACTCCGAGCTCGTCGGCCACCGTCTCTCGGCGGACGAGATCGCGCGACGAAGCCCCGTCGCGATCGTGCTCTCCGGCGGGCCGGCCTCGGTCTACGCCGAGGGCGCGCCCGAGGTCGACCCCGCCATCTTCGACCTCGGCATTCCCACGCTCGGCATCTGCTACGGCATGCAGCTCATGGCGCGCGACCTGGGCGGCTCGGTCGAGCGGACGGACGCCTCCGAGTTCGGCAAGGCCGGGCTCGAGGCAGCCGAGTCCGAGCTCTTCCACGACCTCCCGCCCGAGCAGGTCGTGTGGATGAGCCACCGCGACTCCGTGACCGCTCCTCCGGTGGGCGCGACGGTCACCGCATCGTCTCCGTCCACGCCGATCGCCGCCTTCGAGGATCGGAAGCGGCGCCTGTACGGCGTCCAGTTCCACCCCGAGGTCGTGCACACACCCCACGGGCAGGACATCCTCAAGAACTTCCTGTACGAGGTGGCGGGCGTGCCGCCGACGTGGACGCCGGCCGCCGTCATCGAGGAGCAGGTCGAGCGGATCCGGGCGGCGGTGGGCACGGAGCGCGTGCTCTGTGCGCTCTCGGGCGGCGTCGATTCTGCGGTGGCGGCGCTGCTCGTGCACAAGGCGGTCGGGGACCAGCTCACCTGCGTCTTCGTCGACCACGGCCTCCTGCGCGAGAACGAGGCCGAGCAGGTCGTGGAGACGTTCGGCAGGCACTTCCACATCCCGCTCGTGCACGTCCAGGCGCAGGACCGCTTCCTCACCCGACTCGCGGGCGTCGCCGACCCGGAGGAGAAGCGCAAGATCGTCGGCGAGGAGTTCATCCGCGTGTTCGAGGAGGAGGCGCGAGAGCTTGGAGATGTCCGCTACCTCGTCCAGGGCACGCTCTACTCGGACGTGATCGAGTCCGGCGGCGCCGAGGACGGGGTCGCTGCGAAGATCAAGTCGCATCACAACGTGGGGGGCCTTCCCGAGGACATGCGGATGAAGCTCGTCGAGCCGCTCCGGCTGCTCTTCAAGGACGAGGTCCGCCGGGTCGGCGAGGAGCTCGGGCTCCCCGAGCGTATGGTCTGGCGCCAGCCGTTCCCCGGGCCCGGGCTCGCGATCCGGATCGTCGGCGAGGTGACCGAGGAGCGGCTCGCGATCTTGCGCCGGGCCGACGCGATCCTGCTCGAGGAGATACGCCGCGCCGACCTCTACCGCGACCTCTGGCAGACGTTCGCCGTCCTCCCCGCGATCCGCTCCGTGGGCGTCCAGGGGGACGAGCGCACGTACGCGTACCCGATCGTGATCCGCGCGGTCACCTCCGAGGACGCGATGACCGCTGACTGGGCGCGCCTCCCGTACGAGGTGCTCGAGGCGGTGTCGAGCCGGGTCATCAACGAGATCCCGGGCGTCAACCGCGTGGTCTACGACATCTCCTCGAAGCCGCCGGCCACGATCGAGTGGGAGTGACAGCCGCTCTGCGCGGCCTCGTCGCCCTCGCCGCAGTCTCGCTGCTCGCCTCGGCATCGGCCTCGAGCGCCGCTCCCGACTCGCCTCCCCGGGCGACCGTGGATCGGCCCGACGAGGCCGAAGGGCCGCAGGTCCACGCCCTGTACGTCCTCCCGTCCGATCGCGCCGATCGGGCGCTCGACACGAACGGGACGATCGACGCCTCGGTCGCCAACTGGCAGCGCTGGCTACGCGGGCAGACGTTCAACAACGGGCTTCGGCTCGACACGTTCCGCGGCGACCTCGACGTCACGTTCGTACGGCTGACGAAGTCGGACGCCGAGCTGGCGGCGCGCGGCCTCTCCCTGCGGGACGCGCTCGAGCAGGAGCTCCGTGCGAAGGGCGTCGTCCGGCCGGGCAAGATCTACGCCGCGTACTACGACGGGTCGAATGCGGCAGCATGCGGTGGCGGCGCGTGGCCGCCCGCGCTGCCGGGCGCCGTCGCCGCGCTGTACCTGCGCGGGACGTTCGGGCTCGGCGCCTCCTGCTACGACCCCGAGCGCTCGCGCGCCGGACTGCAGATCATGGACTTCGCGATGCTCCACGAGGTGCTGCACACGATGGGGTTCGTCCCGGCGTGCGCGCCCAACCACACCCGGGCGGGGCACGTCTCGGACAGTCCGAGGGACCTCATGTACGCAGGGGACGAGCCGTGGCGGCCGGCCGTGCTCGACGTCGGGTCGGACGACTACTTCCACGCCCACATCCTCGGCTGCGCCGAGTTCGCCGTGAGCCGCTACCTCGACCGCGGCTTCGGGCCGGCGAAGGTCGGTCTCCGGGTGGCGGTAGCAGGCCCCGGACGCGTCCTCAGCACGCCGCGCGGGCTCTCGTGCCCCGGTCGGTGCTCGGCGACGTTCCACCGCGGAATGCGCGTCTCGCTCCGAGCGATCCCGGCGAAGGGCGCGCGGCTCGCCGGCTGGGGCGGCGCCTGCCGCGGCAAGAAGAGCTGCCGCGTGACGCTCGATCGCGCGCTGTCGGTCGAGGCCAGGTTCCGGCGCTGATGGAGTTCAGGGAGCTCCTCCCGAAGCGGCGCATGGTCCGCCACTACGCGCCGACACCGGTGTCGCGGGAGCAGGTCGAGCGCATCGTCGGGACAGTCCGGCGAGCGCCGAGCGCGGGCTACAGCCAGGGGCAGCGGCTTCTGGTGGTCACCGAGCCCGAGGGTCGCGACGCGATCGCCCGGATCATGGCCGAGGCGGGATGGACGACACGCGACGACGAGCCGTGGCTCGAGAGCGCTCCGGTACACGTGCTCGTCCTCACGCGCGTGGACGACTACCACGACCGCTATCGGAAGCCGGACAAGCTCGTTGACGGCGAGGAGATCGACTGGCCGGTCCCGTTCTGGTTCGTGGACGCCGGCGCGGCGCTCATGCTCCTCTTGCTCGCGGCGATCGACGAGGGGCTTGCCGCCGGGGTCTCGGGCATCGAGGGGCCGGCCGCCGAGAAGGTCCGGCAAGCGCTCGGGATCCCGGACGACGTCGCGCTCGTCGCCCTCGTGACGATCGGTGTTCCTGCGCCGGACCCCGGCTGGAGCACCGTCACGAGCCGGCGCACACAGCCGCGGCGCGCACCGGACGAGGTCGTTCGCTGGGAGCGCTGGTAGGGATCAGTGGATCGAGAACCCCGTCATGCCCTCGGGCGCCTCGTCCGTCGTCTCGGTCGCGTCGACGCGTGCACCGCGCGGCCCTTCACGACTGAGCTCGAGCATCAGCTCGACGGCCTCCCGCTCGCCCTCGAAGACCGCCTCGACCGTTCCGTCCGGGTTGTTGCGGGCCCAGCCCGACACGCCGAGCCGCCCGGCGCTCCGTCGCAGGGTGTCCCGGAAGAACACGCCCTGGACGAAGCCGTGGACGATGACGCGCCGCCTGATCATCCGAGCCGTACGATGCCTGCCGGGTCGACCTCGACGTTCACGCGATCCCCGGGGCGGGGGTGGTCGAGCGAGCCGACCGCGGCCTCCAGCTCGTGTCCGTCGTCGAGTCGTACGACGACGCGAACCGTCGGCCCCTGCCGAACGGCCGATTCGACGACGCCGTCACCGTCCTCGCCGTCGCACGCCGGGCTGAGCGCCACGGCCTCGGGCCGAACGACTCGGCCGTCCGAGACGTTGGCGAGCCCGAGGAAGCGCGCGACGTCCTCGTCGGCCGGGCGCGCCCAGAGCTCGTCGGCGGTCCCGACCTGCACGACGCGTCCCGCCCGCACGACCGCGACCCGGTCTCCGAGCGCGAATGCCTCGGCCCGGTCGTGCGTCACGTAGAGCGCAGTGACGCCGAGCTCGCCGAAGATCCGCTCGAGCTCCTCGAGGAGCCCGTCGCGCAGACGGCGGTCGAGCGAGCCGAGCGGCTCGTCGAGCAGGAGCACGCGTGGCTCGGGCGCGAGCGCGCGCGCCAGCGCGACGCGTTGCTGCTCTCCGCCCGAGAGCGTGGCGACGGGTCGGCGCTCGAAGCCCGCGAGGCCGACGAGGGCGAGGAGCTCACGCACGCGGCGGTCGATCGCGCCGCTCGGGTCGCCGCGCATGCGCAGGCCGAACGCGACGTTCCCGCGGACGTCGCGGTGGTGGAAGAGCGCGTGGTCCTGGAACACGAGCCCGATGCCGCGGCGGTGGGGAGGGATGGGCGCGAGGTCGACGCCGTCGAGGAGCACCCGGCCCGAGTCGGGTCGCTGGAGACCGGCGATCACCCGGAGCAGCGTGCTCTTCCCCGATCCACTCGGCCCGAGCACGGTGACGACCTCGCCGTCCCCGACCTCGAGCGTGACGCCGTCGAGCGCCGCCTTCCCGCCGAACCGTACGCTCATGTCCTCGACGGCGAGCATCAGAGCCACCCTCCGTCCCGGCGCGGCCGGATGCGCTCGACGACGAGGACCGACGTCACGGTGACCGCCATCAGGATCACGGCGAGCGCGTAGGCCTGGGCGGCGTTCAGCTCGCCGGGGCGCCCGAGGAAGCGAAAGATCGCGACGGGGAGCGTGGGGTTGTCCGGCCGCGCCAGGAAGACCGTCGCGCCGAACTCGCCGAGCGAGATCGCGAACGCGAAGCCGGCGGCCACTGCGAGCGCGCGCCCGACGATGGGGAGGTCGATCTCCCTCCGCACGCGCCCGGGAGAGGCTCCGAGGAGCGCCGCCGCCTCGCGCTGGCGCTCGTCGATCGCCCGCAGCGTGGGGGCGACGGCACGGACGACGAACGGGATCGCGACGAGCGCCTGCACCACGGGGACGATCCACGGCGCCGAGCGGAAGTCGACCGGCCAGCGGTCGAAGGCGATCACGAAGCCGAAGCCGAGCATGACCGCGGAGGCGCCGAGCGGGAGCATGATCAGCCCGTCGAGCAGGCGCGAGCCGCGCCTCCCGGCGACGGCGAAGGCGGCGAGCCCGCCCACGACGATGGCGATCGCGGTCGCCGCGGCCGCGTACACGACCGAGTTCAGGATCGCCTCCCAGGGCGTCGCGAGCAGCGCGGAGGTGGGGCGCGTCAACTCGCGGTAGGCCCCGAAGCCGTGGCCGTCTCCGACGGCGAGCGAGCGCTCGGCGAGGACGGCGAGCGGGAGCCCGAGGAAGAGGCCGAGCGTACCCAGGCTTGCCGCGATGACGATCCAGTCGCGCCGTGTCGCGGGCTTGCGCAGTGTCTCGCGTTCGCTGCGGAGGTAGCCCGCGACCGACAGCTTCGTCTCGAGCCGGAGCGTCACCCACACGGTCGCGGCGACGCACGCGAGCTGGACGAGCGAGAGCACCGCGGCCGCGCGCAGGTCGAAGCTGCGCACCGCCTGGTTGTAGATCTCGGCCTCGATCGTCGAGTACGCAGGGCCGCCGAGGATGAGGACGACCCCGAACGACGTGAAGGAGAACAGGAACACGACCGCTGCCGCCGCGGCGAGCGACGGCGCGAGGAGCGGTAGCGTCACCTCCCGAAAGCGCCGCCACGGCCCCGCTCCGAGAGTCGCGGCCGCCTCGGAGACGCGGGGATCGAGCCCCGCCCAGAACGTGCCGACGACGCGGACGACGACGGCGACGTTGAAGAAGACGTGGGCGACGAGGATCGCGGCCCAGCCCCGCTCGAGGCCGTCCGGGAGGATCGCGAGGAAGGCGAGAGCGACGACGACCGTCGGGAGGACGAAGGGGACGACGACGAGCGCGCGCACGAGGCTGCGGCCCGGGAACGCGAACCGCCCGAGCACGTACGCAGCCGGGAGGGAGGCGGCGATCGTGAGCGCGGTCGACGCGAGCGCCTGCCAGGCGGTGAACCAGACGACGTCGCGGGTCAGCGGGTCGGTGAGGACGTCGAGCGGCGACGCGAGCCCGTCACCCGAGCGGAGGCCGCGCTCGACGATCGCGGCGAGCGGGAAGACGAAAAAGACCGCGAGGAAGGCGAGCGGGACGCCGCAGCTGAGCGTTCTGAACGCGCGCCCGCTCAGCGTAGGATGATGCGCGTCCACTCGTCGATCCACGCGTCGCGGTTCTCCTCGACCTCGCCTGGCGGGAGCTCGAGCGGGTCCTTCGGGACGACCGCGTGGCGCTCGAACACGGGCGGCAGGGCGGCCTCCCGGTTGACGGGAAAGACGAACATCGAGAGCGGGATGTCCTCCTGGAAGCGTCGCGTGAGCATGAAGTCGACGAGCCTCCGTGCCCCGTCCTCGTTCGCCGCGCCGCGGAGGACCCCCGCGAGCTCGACCTGCCGGTAGCAGCTCGACTCGACGACCGCGGTCGGCGCCTCGGTTGGTTGCGGTGTGCGATAGAAGACCTCGGCGGGAGGGCTCGACGCGTACGAGACGACGATCGGCCGGTCGCCCGTGCTTCCGGCCGCGCCGGAGAACCTCGCGGTGTAGGCCTCCTCCCAGCCGTCGACGACGAGCGCGTCGTTGGCCCGTAGCGTGCGCCAGAACTCCTGCCAGCCGTCCTCCCCGAAGCGCGCGATCGTCGCCAGCAGGAATGCGAGCCCGGGAGTGGACGTGGCCGGGTTCTCGACGACGAGGAGGCGCTCGTACCGTGGCGCCGCGAGGTCGTCGAGCGAGGTCGGCGGGGCGATGCCGCGCTCGGCGAACCAGGGCTTGTCGTAGTTGAGACACACCTCGCCGTGATCGATCGGCGTCACGCGGTGCTCGTCGTCGAGGACGTACCGCTCGTCCACGTCGGCCAGCCCGGGCGACTCGTACGCGTCGAAGAGGTCGCCGTCGAGCGCCCGGGAGAGGAGGTTGTCGTCGACTCCGAAGAGCACGTCCCCCTGCGGGTTGCCCGCGGTCAGGAGGGCCTTCGTCAGCATCTCGCTCGCGTCGCCCGATTGCAGGATCCGGAGGGTGAGCCCGCTCTCCCGCTCGAAGGCCTCCTTCACCTTGTCGGACACCGCGAACGAGTCGTGCGTGACGAGCACCACCTCCGTGGGCGCCTCGCCGCCACACGCGCTCGCGCCGAGGGCGAGCACGGCCACCGCGAGCACGCCGAGTCCCTTGTGCCAGCTCGTCACTCGGGCTCCCCTCCGTCGGCCCCGGGAAACACCGCGACGAGGGTGCCGTGCTCGACCGTGACCGTCGCCGTCGGAGCGGTGAGCACGTTCGAGACCCCGCGGCTCGAGCCCGCCCCGAGCGTTTCGCCGTGAAGCGCGTAGGCCAGTCCCTCGGTGCGGATCCCCGCCGCGGGCCCGTGGAGCGCGAGCAGCGAGACCAGCTCGCCGGGCTCGCCCGCGAGCGTGCGTGTGCCACGCACGACGTGGACGCGCGCCGGTCCGACGAGTGCGTCGACCTGTGCGCTCGCGTACCGCTCGTGCCCCAGCAGGAGGAGCGCCGAGAGCAGGTGGTCGAGCCGTCCACCGCCGCCCGCGAGCACGAGGATCCGCTCGGCGCCGGACGAGGCGGCGAGGTCGAGCGCGAGCTCGAGGTCGGTCGCGTCCTTGTCGGCCGGGTGGCGGACGACGCGCGTACCCTCCGACTCTGCGGCGGCGACCGCGTCCGGGGAGGCGGAGTCGAAGTCGCCGACCGCGACCGAGACGTCGAGCCCGAGCGCGCGGGCGTGGTCGAGCCCGCCGTCGGCCGCGATCACCTGCGCGCCGATCGGAACACGGAGTGCCGCCTCCGCGCGAGGAGCCTCGCCGCCCGCGACCACCACCACGATCTTCTCCGACACGCCTTCCTCCGCTGGCATTACCCAGATCAGGTTCTGCGGGTCGGCGGCGCCTCAGCCGCCCTCTCAGCCCGGTTGTCCCGAGCTCCCCGTTACGCTCGTGCCATCGTAGCGCCTGCCGCATTCGTGGAGGAGCTCGCGGCCGCCCGCATCGGCCGGACGTTCAACCAGTACGCGGAGGGGTGCCGCGCAGCGCTGCTGCGGGAGCGCCTCGCCGACTATCTCGGCCGGCGCACGGGCGCGGAGCTGCTGCTCGTCGGTGAGGCGCCCGGATACCGGGGAGCCCGGGTCTCCGGGATCCCGTTCACCTCGGAGCGTCAGCTGACCGGAGACGGCCCGGCAGAGGCGACCGCGACGGTCGTTCACCGCGTGCTCATGGAGCTCGGGCTCGTAGAGCGCGTCCTCCTCTGGAACGTCGTTCCCACTCATCCCGGCACGCACTCCACGAACCGCCGGCCGACGCGCCAGGAGGCAGCCGCGGGCGTGCGCTTCGCCCGAGAGCTGGCGCGCGGCAGGCGCGTCGTTCCCGTAGGGCGGCTCGCCTGCTCGGCCCTCGGCCTGCCCGGCATCCGGCACCCGTCGCACGGCGGGGCGCGGGCATTCGAGTTCGGGCTGCTTGAATTCGCCGCTCGTTGACGAGCGCGTCACGGATCCGTCGCAACACGGTCCTGCTGGCTCTCTGCCTCGTCACGCTCTCCGGCGTGCTGCAGCTCGCCGTCGCGGTGGCGACGATCACGCTCGTCCTCGTCACCGGCGTCGAGTCGATCCTCGGGCTCGGCCCGGCGATCTTCCTCACCGCCGGAGCGCTCGCCGCGCTTCCGGCCGGACGGCTCATGGATCGATACGGACGCGTGCCCGTCATCTCGGGCGGCTTCGTCGTGGGGATGCTCGGCTGCGTCCTGACCGCGCTCGGATGCGTCGTCGACTCGGCGCCGCTCGTGATCCTCGGATTCGGCGCCATCGGAGCCATGAACGGCGCCGTGCTCCTCTCCAGGACCGCGGTCGCGGACATGTATCCCGAGTCGCGCAAGGCGCGCGCGATCTCGTACGTCCTGTTCGGGTCGCTCTTCGGCGCTGCCACCGGGCCGCTGGTGTTCAGGCCGCTCTTCGCCGGGAAGGACCTCGAGCTCGACACGCTCGTCGTTCCCTGGTTCGCGGCGGGCGTGATGTGCGCCGTTGGTCTGATCATCGCGCTCGCGATCAGGCCCGACCCACGCACGATCGCCCTCGACCTCGAGCGTGCCGAGCTCGCACCTGGCGCGCCTCCTGCGAAGGAGACGGCTGCGCCACTCGGGGAGATCCTGCGGCGCCCCGGAGTCCCGTCAGCCGTCCTTGCCGCCATCGCGAGCTTCGCCGTCATGGCAGGCGTCATGAACCTCACCGGCTACATCGTCGTCGGCCACGACCACGAGCAGGCAGACGTCTTCACCGTCATCAGCCTGCACATCGTCGGGATGTTCGGGCTCGTCCTGGTCGTCGGACAGCTCGTCGACCGGGCCGGTCGACATCGGGCCCTGATCGGCGGCCTCGTGATCATGGCGCTCTCGACCGTGATGCTCGCCTGGGTGATCGAGATCCCAGGGATGTCGCTCTCCCTCTTCCTTCTCGGGCTGGGGTGGAGCGTGTCCTACGTCGCCGCCACCTCCGAGCTCGTCACGTTCGCGAAGCCGGTCGAGCGGGGCCGGCTCGTCGGGTTCACCGACCTCGTCGCCGGATTGACGGCTGCGGCGCTCGCGCTCCTCGGAGGGCTCGCCTACACGGAGTGGGGCGTCGTCGCGATCGCCGTCGGCGCGACGGTCGCGGTCGTTGCGCCGGCGCTCGTGATCTCGTTCGCGCGCCGCCCGCCCGCACCGGTCCCCGAGCCGGCCGGCTGAACGAGTGAGGGGCGCCTCGCGGCGCCCCTCGTCGTATTCCAGCGGATCCTGACGTCTACTTCTTGAAGCTGATGAGGGCGAGGTTCGTGCGGACGGTGCCTTCGCCGAGGTTGAGGTTCACCTGCTTGCACGAGCCCGCATAGCTTGTCGGCGTCTTCCAGTTGAACTGGTAGTAGCCGTCGCCCTGGTTCTGAAGCCCGGAGGATCCCGAGGCGTACTCCTCGAGCTCGTCCGGAGTCCCGGAGCCGTACGAGCACGCGATCGAGGCGACCGTGACCGTGACCGAGGTGAGGCTGGTCACCGGGTCGCCGAAGTAGTCCGTGAGCCGCCACTTGAGCGGAATCGCCTGGCCGGCCTTGGACACATTCATCGCGTTCGGCCGGTCGATCGGCGCGAACAGGCCGGCGAAGTTGAAGCCGACCGTGTACGCGCAGTTGGCCGAGGCGCTGTTCCCGGCGTTGTCCTCGCCGGTAATGCCGACGGTCTTCGGCCCGGGGGACGTGGTGTCGGCGTTGCCGAGCTCGGTCGCACTGACCGGCTGCGAGGTCGCATCGGTGACCGACGCGGACACCTGCGCGCCCGGCTGGTTCAGGATGAACGCCGGCGCCGGCGACTGGCACGTGACCGCGGGTGCGACCGAGTCGATCTTGAACGGCCCGGCGTCGATGCCGGCGTTCGAGTTGCCGGCCAGGTCGCTGACGGCGCCGGATGCAATCAGGACGGCCGCGCCGTTCGTCGTCGTCGACTTCGTGGAGTCACGCGAAGCCGCGCCGTCCGGATCGAGCCCGGAGGTGGCATCGCTCGCCGTGAATCCCGCCGTCTGCTCGCCGCGGCACCAGCCGTTGTTCCCTGGAACCGAACAGCTGTCCGCGCTCGGGTCGAGAACGACAGTTGGAGCGGTGGCATCTCGCTTGATCGTCACCGAATCGGAAGCGGTTCCTCCGGCGCTCGTCGCCGTGCAGGTGAGCGTCGTGCCAGTCGTGTCGGCGTTGATCGTCGTCGGGCCGCAGCCGGACGACGACGAGATCGCCGACTCGTCGTCCACGACGTTCCACGAGACGGTGACGTCGCTGACGTACCAGCCGTTGTCTCCGAGCGTGCCGCTGACGTCCGGCGTGATGACGGGCGGCGTCGTGTCGGTCGCTGGAGCCGAGTTCACGGTGAGCGTGAAGCTCGCGGGAGCTGTGTTCCACAAACTTCCGGACTTGCCTCCGGTCACACTCGCAATGCTGATCGTGTAGCTACCCGGCACGCTGGAGGTAAAGGACACGGAGCTTGCGTGCGTGACTCCGCACCCGACGAGACTGAAGCTCGAAGAATTGACCGTCACGTTTGCTGGCACCGACAGCGTGACGGTCGACGGAGCCGACCCCGTCGAGTTGCAGCCGTTCCCGCCATCACCCGCGGGATCGGTGTTCGATGAGATGTCGTAGAAGCCGACCGATACCGACCCGCCTGCGGTGATCGCCACCGACTCCAGCGCGGGGTCGACTGTCGTGTCGATGTTGTTGGCGATCGGGTCAGCCCACGCGACGGCTGCCACCATCAGCGCTGCGATGAGTGTTCCGAGGACGAGCGACCATCGGCCGCGCCTCCGGATCTGGTCCGGTGTAGCCACAGTCCTTCCCCCTTTTTCTCCCCTAGCCGCAATGGACGGCACCGCCGCCGCCCTCTGCGAACTCAAGGTGATCTCTGGCACGAGGTCAAGGGACGCGGGTCCGGTCCTACGCTCCCCGTTTGGCTAGTCGACAGGTGCTAGAATCCGGCGCCGGCGGGCACCGAGTCCGCCCTCTTTCTGTGATGAAGACGTATACGGCCAAGCCCGGTGAGATCGAGCGCGAGTGGTTCCTCGTCGATGCCGAGGGGCAGACGCTCGGCCGCCTGGCGACCCGGATCGCGGACACGCTTCGCGGGAAGGGCAAGCCGCAGTACACGCCGCACGTCGACACCGGCGACTTCGTCGTCGTCGTGAACGCGGAGAAGGTGGCGGTGACGGGCTCGAAGCTCGACACGAAGATCTACTACCGGCACTCGGGCTACCCGGGCGGGATCAGGCAGCGCACGCTCCGCGACCAGCTCGAGCGACGCCCGACCGAGGTGCTCCGGAAGGCGGTCAAGGGCATGCTTCCGAAGAACAAGCTCGCGGCGGCGCAGATCGGCAAGTTGAAGATCTACGCAGGCCCCGAGCACCCGCATGCCGCCCAGTCCCCGAAGCCGCTGGAGTTCTCGTGATGGCCGACCTCGCCCAGTACCTCGGCACGGGGAAGCGCAAGACGTCGATCGCCCGCGTGATCCTCCGCCCGGGCGACGGCAAGACGTGGATCAACGGGCGCTCCCTCGAGGAGTACTTCCCGCGGTCGACCCATCAGCGCATGGTGCTCGCGCCGTTCGAGGTCGCCGGGGCCGCGGGGACGTACGACCTGCGGGTCCGCGTCCACGGCGGCGGGCCGTCCGGCCAGGCCGGCGCCGTTCGCCACGGGATTGCGCGCGCCCTCGTCGAGGCCGACCCCGAGGTGCGCGTCCCGCTGAAGCGACAGGGCTTCCTCACGCGCGACGCGCGCATCGTCGAGCGCAAGAAGGCCGGGCTGCACAAGGCGCGCACGGCGCCCCAGTTCTCGAAGCGGTAGGCCCGCCGCCGTGGCGCGGCGCTACTTCGGCACTGACGGCGTCCGCGGCGTCGTCGGCGAGGACCTGACGCTGGATCTCGTCGAGCGAGTCGGCAAGGCGGCCACGCTCTGGGCCGGAGCGGGCCGCGTGCTCGTCGGCCGAGACACGCGTGGCTCCGGGCCGGAGCTCGAGGCGGCGTTGGCGCAGGGCATCTCGTCGGCAGGGGCAACCGCGCTGCTGGGCGGCGTGCTCCCCACACCCGCGGTCGCACTGCTCGCCGAGGACCTCGGGGCGGTCGTCTCGGCCTCGCACAATCCACCCGAGTACAACGGGGTCAAGCTGTTCGATGGAGAGGGGCGAAAGCTCGTCGACGAGGACGAGGAGGCGATCGAGGCCCTCTTCGACGCGCCCTCGTCGGGCGGCGGCTCGGTGGAGCGCGTCGCCGGCGCCCGCGAGCGCTACCTCGCGCACGTCCTCGAAGGGTTCGGCTCCGACCTCACCGGGCTGCGCATCGGCGTCGACTGCGCGCATGGCGCCTTCTCGGGGATCGCCCCCGCCGCCTTCGAGCAGCTCGGCGCGGAGGTGTACGCGATCGGGTCGGCGCCCGACGGGACGAACATCAACGTCGAGTGCGGCGCGACCGATCTCCGCGCCCTCCAGGAGAGCGTGCGAGCGCGGGGGCTCGACCTCGGCGTCGCGTTCGACGGCGACGGCGACCGGATGCTCGCGGTGGACGAGCGCGGTGAGGCGCTCGACGGAGACCAGATCCTCGCCATCCTCGCGCTCTCGCTCGGCGTCGAGTTCGTCGCCGTGACCGTGATGACGAACCTCGGGTTCAGCCGGCTCATGGCCGAGCACCGGGTCCGCGTCGTCACGACGCCCGTCGGCGACCGCTACGTGCTCGAGGCGCTGCGCCGCGAGGGCGGCTTCCTCGGGGGCGAGCAGTCCGGACACCTGATCTGGCTCGGGAACCACGTCACCGGAGACGGCCTCGCGGCGGCCCTTCTCCTGTGCAGCGCGCTCGAGGGGCGGACGCTGAGCGAGGCCGCCGCGGTCATGCCGCGGTACCCGCAGGCGAAGCGCGACGTCCGCGTCTCGCGCCGCGAGCTGCCGCAGTCGCTGCTCGACGAGGTCGACCGGCTCGGCGCCGCCCTCGGGGACGACGGCCGCGTGCTCGTGCGGCCGTCCGGCACGGAGCCTCTTGTCCGCGTCCTGGCCGAGTCCCAAAATGCGGAAGATGCAGAGGTTCTGTGTGCTAGCATCGCCGCGCTCGTCGAAAGAGAGCTCGGCTGAGCCCGACGCGGGGCGCCGCCGGGCTCTTACGCATTTCTAGGAGGCTCTCGTGTGCGGGATCATCGGATACGTCGGGTCGCGTGAGTGCAAGGCGCTGCTGCTCCAGGGCCTCGAGCGGATGGAGTATCGCGGCTACGACTCGGCCGGGATCGCCCTCCTCGAGCGCGACGGGCTCGACTACGTACGAGCCGTCGGGAACCTCGACAACCTGAGGCGGGCGGCTGGGCCGAACCGCTCCACCGCCACGACCGGCCTGGGGCACACGCGCTGGGCGACCCACGGCGCCGTCACGGAGCAGAACGCGCATCCACTCGCCGGCTGCGAGCCCGAGCGCGTCTCGGTCGTCCTCAACGGGATCGTCGAGAACTACCGCGAGCTGAAGGAGAGTCTCGGCAGCGAGGGGCACCGGTTCAGCTCGGAGACCGACGCGGAGACCGTCACGCACCTCGTCGAGCGGCATTACGCCGGCGACCTCGTCGAGGCAGTCCGCAGGACGCTCGCGGAGCTCGAGGGCCATTTCGCCTTCGTCGTCATCCATCGCGACCACCCGGGCCTCCTCGTCGGCGCCCGGCACCAGGTGCCACTCGTCGTCGGGGTCGCGCAGGGCGAGATGTTCCTCGGCTCGAACGCGGCGGCCTTCCTGCGGGAGACGCGCGTCGTCCAGTTCCCGGGCGACGGCGAGATCGTCGCGATCACCCCCGACGGGGCAACGTTCGTGGACGTCGAGGGCAACGCGGTCGAGCACGAGCCCGTCGAGCTCGACTGGGACGACGAGGGCGCCGAGAAGGCCGGGTTCGAGACGTTCATGCTGAAGGAGATCTTCGAGCAGCCCGAGGCGATCGCGGAGACGATCGGAGACCGGGTCCGGCACGGCAAGCTCGTCCTCGAGGGCCTGGGGATGAACGACGACGAGGTCCGGGATCTCCGCCGCATCGTCCTGCTCGCCTGCGGCACCGCGTACCACGCGTGCGTCGTCGGCCGCTACGTCATCGAGGAATGGGCGCGCGTGCCGGTGGAGTTCGACATCGCGAGCGAGTGGGTCTACCGGAACCCGGTGATCAACGAGCACGACCTCGTCATCGGGATCACGCAGTCGGGCGAGACGCGCGACACGATCGAGGCGCTCAAGCTCGCCCGCGAGAAGGGCGCGCGCACGGTCGCGATCACGAACATGATGGGGTCGCAGGTCACCCGCGAGGTCGACTCGGTGCTGTACACGCGAGCCGGCCTCGAGATGGGCGTCGCGGCGTCGAAGACATTCACGGCGCAGGTCGCGCTCCTCTATCTCGTCGCGCTCAAGCTCGCGCAGATCCGGGAGACGCTGCCCGCGGGCGAGATCGAGTTCATCCTCGACTACGTCTACAAGCTCCCGCGCAAGGTCCAGGCGTTCCTCGACGCAGACCACCCGATCGAGGAGATCGCGCGCCGTTACCACGACGCGCACTTCTTCCTCTACCTCGGCCGGCACATCGGGCTGCCGGTCGCGCTCGAGGGCGCGCTGAAGCTGAAGGAGATCTCGTACATCCCGACGGAGGCGTACTCCGCGGGCGAGATGAAGCACGGCCCGATCGCGCTCCTCGACGAGCAGACGCCCGTCGTCGTCGTCGCGACGAACATCCACGTCTACGACAAGATCGTCTCGAACATCCAGGAGGTCCGCGCCCGCGGCGCGCACGTCATCGCGATCGCGACAGACGGCAACGAGGACATCCAGCACCACGCCGACGACGTCATCTACGTCCCGAAGACGCCGGCGTTCCTCCAGGTCGTCCTCGCGATCCTCCCTCTGCAGCTCCTCGCCTACCGGATCGCACGCCTCCGTGGCCTGAACGTCGATCAGCCGCGGAATCTCGCGAAGACCGTCACGGTGGAGTAGCGCTCGATCCCTTCCGGGGGTTTACGGGATCGTCAAAGAGGGTTGCTAGCGTCCGGCGCTTCCTCGACGAACAGGAGGTACGGACATGCGCAGGATCCCGATTCGACGGCCCTCGCCCGCACTTGTGATCGCATGCGTGGCGCTCCTCGTCGCGCTGGGCGGCACGGGCTATGCGACCGTGCTGCAGGTGCCTCGGAACAGCGTCGGGACGCCGCAGCTGCGAAACAGTGCCGTGACGACGAGCAAGCTGGCGGCGAACGCCGTCACGTCCACGAAGGTTCGGAACGGGACGCTTCGTCGTGCCGACTTCGTCGGAGGCAAGCTGCCCGCAGGCCCGCCCGGTCCGGCGGGTCCCGCCGGCCCTCCCGGCGTGAGCGCCGTCGAGCGCGTCGAGGCGACGTCGGTGTCCAACTCGACGCCCGGTCGGACGATGCAGGTCGCCTGCCCGACGGGGAAGCGGCTGCTCGGTGGCGGCGCCCGGCTGAATCCGCTCCTGCCGCAGGTCGCGCTCCAGCAGTCCTTCCCGGACAACGACAACATCTACCGGGCGAGCGCGCGTGAAGTCAACGGGACGGGCTCGGCCTGGTCGATCACGGTCTTCGCCGTCTGCGCGGTGACGAGCTGACGAACGGGGCGAGTACGCTGGCCGCGTGAGCCGGGAACCTCCGCTGCAGGCGCCGCCGTACAGCACCTCCCGCGTCCGCGCGCTGCGACTACCCGAACGCCGCGAGGTCGAGGACGTCGTCGCCGTAGAGGAACCGCTCGAGATCCGGATCGGAGGCGAGCCGGTGGCCGTGACCATGCGGACGCCCGGCCACGACGAGGAGCTCGCCCTCGGCTTCTGCCTCACCGAGGGCCTCGCGCCCGCGACCGCGCGCGCCCCGGACGATCTGGCGGCGAACACCGTCGACGTCGAGGCGACCGGGTTCGATCCGGAGCGCCTCCGGCGGCACTTCTACACCTCGTCTTCCTGCGGGGTGTGTGGGAAGGGCGCGGTCGAGGCCGTGCGCGTGGCCGCCCCGCGCGTCGAGAGCGCGCTCGAGGTGGCGTGGGAGGTCGTCGCGTCGCTGCCCGATCGTCTCCTGGTCGACCAGGTGGCCTTCGCCGCGACCGGCGGGCTGCACGCGACTGGGCTCTTCTCGGCGGAGGGAGAGCTGCTCTGCGTTCGCGAGGACGTCGGCCGCCACAACGCGATGGACAAGGTCGTGGGCAGGGCGTTCCTCGACGGGCTGCTCCCGCTCTCGGGGCACGTCCTCTGCGTCAGCGGTCGCTTGTCGTTCGAGCTCGTGCAGAAGGCGTCCGTCGCCGGCTGCCCGGTCGTCGTCGCCGTCGGCGCGCCGTCCTCGCTCGCCGTGGAGCTGGCGGAGGATCGCGGCGTCACGCTCTGCGGCTTCGTCCGCGGCGGGCGCGTCTCCGTCTACACCGAGCCGTGGCGGATCGTTTAGCCGCGACCGGGGTGCTGCTCGTCGGAGGAGCGTCCGAGCGGTTCGGCTCGCCGAAGGCGCTCGCCTCGCTCGGCGGGGAGACGCTCGCGGAGCGCGGGTGGCGGCTCCTGCAGGAGACGTGCGCGGAGGTGATCGCGGTCGGCAAGGCGTCCGACGGCCTCGAGCTGCCGTTCACCGTCGTCGACGACGACGCGGAGGAGCGAGCGCCCGTGTTCGGCGTCATCGCGGGCCTGCGGGCAGCCTCGCACGACGACGCCCTCGTCCTCCCCGTCGACTGCCCGCTGCTGACGCCCGAGGCGCTGCGCGCGCTCGCCGAGGCGGGCGGCGTCCCGCAGACGGGGCCTCTTCCGGGCGTCTACACGAAGGCGATGCTGCCCGAGCTCGCGTCGCGGACGGCGCGGGGCGAGCTGACGCTGCGAGGGGTGAACGAGCACGTACTCGAGCTCGATGAGGCCCTGCTCCTGAACGTCAACAGCCGTAACGACCTCCTGGTCGCGGCGGTGGTCGACTGGGCACGGGAGACCGACGACGTCCGGGGGGTCCTGCTCGTCGGCTCGCGGGCGCGCCGCGACTCCCCGGCCGACCGCTGGTCGGACCTCGACCTCGTCCTCTTCGTCGACGAACCGGGTCGATACGCCCGCGACGCCGAGTGGGTCGCCCGCTTCGGCACTCCGGTCCTCACCTTCCTCGAGTCGACGTCGGTCGGGGACCGCGTCGAGCGCCGAGTGCTCTACGAGGACGGGGTGGACGTGGACTTCCCGCTGTTCGAGACAACGGCCAGTCGGGACCTGGCCGCAGCTGCCGGCGCCGACGTCGTCCTCGCCCGCGGCTACTTGGTCCTCCACGACGAGATCGGGATCGAGGACGTGCTGGCCGAGCTCGCTGCTCCGGAGCGGCGAGCACTCCCCGACGCGGCCGCCTTGATGCAGCTCGCGAGCGACTTCTGGCACCACGGCCTGTGGGCGGCGAAGAAGCTCCGCCGCGGAGAGGTCTTCACCGCGATCTCGTGCCTCGACGGGTACATGAAGTGTCGGCTCCTGGAGCTGCTCGAGTGGCACGCCCGGGCCGTCGATCCGTATGTCGACACGTGGCACAACGGCCGCTTCCTCGAGCGCTGGGCCGATCCCGGGGCGCTCGCCGCCCTCGAGCGCGCCTATGCCCACTACGACCTCCGCGACGTCGCGCGGGCCCTCTGGGAGACGCTCGACCTCTTCCAGGGCCTCGAAGCGGAGACGGCGGCGCGGCTCGGGCTCGACCACCCCCTCGACCATGCGGACCTCCGCCGCCGGATCGCGGAGGTCGTTCCCGATCCGCGCTCCGCGTCTACCCTCTGGCCGTGAAGCACGTCGTCACCGTCCTGGCGCTCGCCCTCGGCCTGCTCGCGGCCGGCTGTGGAGGCGACGACGAGGCCTCCGAGACGACGACGACCACGACCGCGCCCGTCGAGACGGCCGAGATCCGCGTCTACTTCCTTCGCGAGGGCAAGGTGTGGCCGGTGCTCCGCGAGGTCGACCCGGCCAAGGGCGAGGCCAGTGCCGCGATGGCGGCACTCTTCCAGGGCCCGACCGCTCAGGAGGAGGCGGACCTCGACCTCTCGACCGCGATCCCCGAGGCAGGGGAGGAGGCGGAGGTCTCGATCGACGACGGTGTCGCCGCGGTGCAGCTCGACGCAGAGCTGACCGACGAGGGGCTGGCGCAGGTCGTGTACACGCTGACTCAGTTCCCGGAGGTCGAGCAGGTCGAAGTCCAGGAGGGGTTCGCCACGCGCGCCGACTTCGAGGACCAGACGCCGGCGATCCTCGTCGAGTCGCCGCTTGCCTTCGAGGACGTTGCGAGCGCACTGCGGGTCACGGGCACGGCCAACACGTTCGAGGCGAACTTCCAGTACGAGCTCACCGACACGGACGGCCGGATCGTCGACGAGAACTTCGTGACGGCGACCTCCGGGAGCGGGACGCGCGGTACCTTCGACTTCACGACTGACGCCTACACGGTCCCGTTCGACGGTGTCGGAGCGCTGATCGTCTACGAGAGCTCGGCGGAGGACGGCTCGCGCATCAATCTCGTCGAGATCCCGCTTCGGATGACGCGCTAGGGCCGCGGCCCTCTCTATCCTCGGGGCATGCCGGACGCTCCCTGGCGATGCTCCGAGTGCGGCACGGTGAACGAGCCGGTCGCGAACTCCTGTCGCACGTGCGGTAAGTGGCCGAGCCTGTTCGACCTCCAGGACAGCCTCGTCGAGGACGTCGAGCGAGTCGACACGCGGGAGCCGGCGCCGAGCGCCCCCTTCCCAACGGACACCACCGTCCTCGAGCCGGAGGTCTTCGAGCCGGAGACCTTCGAGCAGGAGCCGTTCGAGGCCGAGCCGCTCGAGCCGGAGCCCTACGAGCTCGAGGACGAGGCCGAGGACGAGGACGGCACCGAGCGTTCCCGGGGCAGGCGGCTCGCCTCCTTCATCGTCCCGATCGCGTTCGCGATCTACCTCGTGATCTCGATCGTCTTCGGCGATCGCTGACCCGGTGACCGTCACCGCAGGTGGCTCGCACCTGCGTTCGGCACGACGCTAGGCCGCGTAGCGCACTTCGCCCGACTCGAGCGTGCGCACCTCGCCGGAGGCCGTCTCCACCTTCAGCCTGCCGTCCCGGAGGATCTGGAGCGCGGTCGCCTCCTCGCCGTCGATGGTGACCCTTCGCCCGCGCAGGAAGTCGCGTGCGCCGAGATCGCCGTAAACGGCGTCGAGCCCTCCCTCGAGCCAGGCGGCATAGAGCCGTTCGAGGCGCGCGAGCAGGTCGGCGAGGATCGCCGCTCTGTCGTGCGTGCGGCCGTCGAGGGTGCGCAGCGACGCGGCGGGCACGCGCGCCTCGGCAGGTAGCTGATCTCGTATCTGGTTGACGTTGATGCCGATCCCGAGCACGACAGCTCCCTCCCGGGCTTCGGCGAGCACGCCGGCCACCTTGCGCCGGTTGACCATGACGTCGTTCGGCCACTTGATCTGGGCCGAGCGCCAGAATTGGAGTGCCTCGTCCACCGCTTCCGCGGTCGCGATTCCTCCCAGGAGCGAAAGCTGGGGGACCATGCGGTCAGGCGGCGGACGTAGCAGGACCGAGACCTGGATGCTCGTCCCCGGTGGCGCCACCCACGAGCGACCGAGACGGCCCCGACCTGCGGTCTGGTGGTCGGAGACGGCGACCGCGCCCTCGGGATCGTCGGGCGCGAGGAGGAGCTGCGTCGACTCGCACTCGTCGTCGTACCGGTAGGGCTTGCCGAAGCGCCCGCGCAGGTGCGGACCGACGGCGTCGAAGGCGAGCGAGTCGGTCACACGGGCTCGACCCGGACTGCCGACACCTTGTACTCGGGCGTGCCGATGAGGGAATCGCCGACGTCATGGGTCAACCAGTTGACCTTGGCCTGCGCGAAGTGGAGCGCCATCCACACGAGCCCGGGATAGACGCGTTCGGTCACGTGCGCAACTGCCTCCAGCTCGCCGCGGCGCGAGACGAGGCGCGCACGGTCGCCGTCTGCGAGCCCCAGGTTGGAGGCGTCCTCGGCCGAGATCTCGAAGAAGGGCTCCTCCTGCTTCTCCGTGATGCCGGACTCGCGCATCGTCATCGTCGCCGAGTTGTAGTGGTAGAGCGTGCGCCCCGTGGAGAGGACGAGCGGGTACTCCGAGTCGGGCTGCTCGATGGGCTCCTGGTATTCGACGGGGAAGAACTTGCCCTTGCCGCTCGGGAGCGCCGGCCTGGGCGCGTGGAGGTACGGCGTCCCGGGGTGCTCGAGATCCGTGCACGGCCACTGCATGCCGTTCTCCTCGATCCGGTCGTAGCGGATCCCGTACCAGTTGGGCGAGAGGTCGGCGAGCTCGTTCCAGACCGCCTCGGCATCGGGGTAATCCGGCCAGCACGCGCCGAGCGCCCGTGCCAGGTCGATGACGATCTCGCGGTCGACCCGGGCTTCGCCAGGGAGCGGCGAGGCGGCGCGAACGCGGCTGATCCGGCGCTCGGTGTTGGTGAAGGTGCCGTCCTTCTCGGCGAAGCTCGAGGCCGGGAAGACCACGTCGGCGAAGCGCTCCGACGTGTCGTTCAGAAAGAGGTCCTGGGCGACGAGGAAGTCGAGCCGCTCGAGCCCCTCCTCGACATGGCGGGCGTTCGGCTCGGTCTGGGCCGGGTTCTCGCCGATCAGGTACATCGCCCTGATCCGCCCGTCGTGGAGGCCCGACATCATCTGGTCGAGGCGGTAGCCGGCGACCTCAGGCACCTGCACGCCCCACGCCTCGGAGAACTTGCGCCTCACCTCGGGCTCGTCGACGGACTGGTAGCCGGGAAGGTAACTCGGGTTCGCACCGGAGTCGTTGAGCCCCTGCACGTTGTTCTGGCCGCGCAGCGCGTTCAGACCGGTCGACTCGTACCCCAGGTGGCCGGTCATGAGCACGAGGTTTGCAAGCGACCAGATGTTGTCGACTCCGCAGGCGTGCTCGGTGATCCCGAGGGTGTAGAAGATCCCAGCGTGCCGCTCGCTCGCGTACTCGCGGGCGGTCGCGCGGATGGCCTCGGCCGTGACGCCCGTGACCTTCTCGGCCTCCTCGGGCGGGTAGCGCATGACGACGTCGTGCACCGCCTCGAAGTCGTCGGTGAGCTCGCGGATGTACTCCTCGTCCTGGAGGCCCTCGGAGAGGATCGTGTGCATCATCGCGTTCAGCAGCCACACGTCCGTCCCGGGGCGGAGCTGCAGGTGGCGCTTCGCGATCTTCGTCAGCCAGATCTTGCGAGGGTCGGCGACGACGAGGGTCGCACCGTTCCGCACCGCCTTCTTGATCCGGAGTGCGAGCACGGGGTGCGCCTCGGTCGTGTTCGACCCGATCACGAAGAGGAAGCGGTTGTTCTCGATCTCCGGGATCGAGTTGGAACTTGCTCCTCTCCCCAACGACCTGACCAGGCCGTACAAGGTCGGCGCGTGTCAGGTGGCTTCGCAGGAATGGACCGAGTTGGTGCCGACGGTGCGCGCGAGCTTCTGGATCAGGTAGTTCTCCTCGTTCGTCAGGCGGGCCGAGGAGAGGAAGCCGACTGCCTGCGGGCCGTGGCGCTCGATCACCC
>JBOHBB010000177.1:0-6473 GCA_050698135.1 Gaiellaceae bacterium | reverse complement strand
TAGTAGGTCTGCGCGCCCGAGAGGGCGAACGCGGCGATGCCCGCGGCGACGAAGGCGACGACGATGACGGTGAGACGGCCGAGGTCGCCCTCGGAGATCCCGTCGTCGACGGCGAGCTTCGCGAGGTACGGCGGGAGCAGGGCGACGAGCGTGAACCCGAGGAGCGTCACGATCGCGAGCGCCGTGCGTGCACGGTAGGGCCGCGCGAGACGGACGAGCACGCCCAGGCGCCTGCGCGTCTGGCGCCAGCTCCAGTCCTCGACGCGGGCGCCGCGCTCGTCGGTGAGATGGCTCCCCGCCTGCCAGACCTTCATCGAGCGGCGCGCCTCCTTCGGGGCACCCCGGCCCACCACCCACTGCGAGCGTAACCGGGCAACGCGGGCGCGTGGGGCACGAGACCGTGCCGAGCCTGTGCCGAGCGACCGGTCCACCGCACCGTCGCCTCCCTGCGCCCGTCGACCGCGGCGTCGCAAGCCCGAGCGCTCAACCGGCGACCACCTGCTGCAGCAGCCCGTGCTCGTGGATCTCGCGGAAGAGCGCGCTCTCCTCGAGCAGGTCAGATTGCGTCCCCCGGACGGCGACGCGCCCGCGGTCGAGCACGACGATCTCGTCGGCCAGGGCGATCGTCGACAGGCGGTGGGCGATGATGATCGTCGTCCGGTCGCGCATCACCTCGCGGAGGCCCGCCCGGATGCGCGCTTCCGTCGTCGCGTCGACGGAGGCGGTCGCGTCGTCGAGGACGAGGATCCGCGGGTCGATCAGGAGCGCTCTCGCGATCGCGATGCGCTGGCGCTGGCCTCCGGAGAGCGTGATCCCGCGCTCTCCCACGACCGTGTCGTACCCCTGAGGGAGCTCGAGGATGAACTCGTGCGCCTGGGCGGCTCGGGCCGCGGCCTCGACCGCGTCGTGCGGCGCGTCGGGCATCCCGAAGGCGATGTTGTCCCGGATCGACGCGGAGAAGAGGAACGGGTCCTGCGAGATCACCCCGATCTCGCGCCGAAGCGATCGCCGCTCGAGGTCGCGGACGTCGATGCCGTCGACGAGCACCCGCCCGGCGGTCGCCTCGTAGAAGCGGGGGACGAGCGCGGCGAGCGTTGTCTTTCCCGAACCGGTGCGGCCGATGAGCGCGACCGTTCGCCCGGGGGAGATCTCGAGCTGGACGTCCTCGAGCACCGGGCGACCCGGCTCGTACCCGAAGTCCACTCCCTCGAACACGACCGAGCCCGGCCCGGGCGGAAGAGGTCGCGCATGCTCGGCGTCGGCGATCTCCTCGGGCTCGTCGAGGATCTCGAAGATGCGCTCGCCCGCGGCGGTCGCCCGCTGAGCCTGGCCGACCCACATCCCGAGCATGCGGAGCGGCATCACGAGCATCGCGAGCAGAAGGTTGAACGCGAAGAAGTCGCCGATCGAGAGCGAGCCGGAGACGACCATCCGCCCGGCGACGAGGAGGACGGCCGCCTGGGCGACGAGCGGGAGGAACGTGAGGAGCGGGACGTAGAAGGCGCGCTGGCGGTTCGCGGCCAGCGCGCGATCGAAGACCGCGTCCGCGGCCTCCGAGAAGCGGGCGCTCCGCCGCTCCTCCTGCGAGAACGACTTGACGACGTGCACGCCGGCGATCGACTCCTCGGCGACCGTCGCCACCTCTGCGAGCTGCTGCTGGACTTCCCGCAGCACGGGGTGCGAGACCCTGCTGTAGCGGTAGGCGACGAGCACGACGACCGGGGTGATCGCGAGCGCGATGAGCGCCAGCTGCCAGCTGTAGACGAAGAGGACGACGGAGACGACGAGGATCGTGACCACGTGTTGCGCGAAGAAGATCAGGCCGTAGCCGAGGAAGAAGCGCACGGACTGGAGGTCGATCGTCGCCCGTGACATGAGCTGGCCCGTCTGGCTTCGGTCGTAGAAGCCGAAGGACAGCCGCAGGAAATGCCCGTACAGCTCGTCGCGGAGGTCGTACTCGACCCCGAGCGCCTGCCGCCCGGAGATCAGGCGCCGGCCGAGCATGAGCGCGCCGCGGAGGAGGCCGAGGCCGACGACCGCCGCGATCAGGAGCACGAGGATCGTCGTGTCCGGTTCGTCCGAGAGCTCGTCGATGACGACGCCGGTGAGGACGGGCACGAGGATGCCCGCGACCTGGGACCCGATCGCGAGCAGGGACGAGACCACGAGCGACGCGCGGTACGGCCGGAGGAACGTGAGCAGGCGCGCGAACGTGCGGCCCCGGCCGTCGCGCGGTCGTGTCGTGTCGTCCTCCTCGCCCGTCAACGCCTCGTAGGGTACGGATCGTGCTCGAGGCCGTGCCGAACGTCTCCGAGGGGCGCGATCCCGGCGCGGTCGAGGAGATCGGCCGGGCGTTCGCGAGCGCCGTGAAGCTGCTCGACGTGCACGCGGACGCCGATCACCACCGCTCCGTGTACACGCTCGCCGGGGACGAGGACGCCCTCGTACGCGCACTGCTCGCGGGCGCGGCCCGAGCCGTGGAGCTCGTCGACCTGCGCGTCCACGACGGCGTGCATCCCCGGGTCGGCGCCCTCGACGTGGTCCCGCTCGTCGCGCTCGTGCCCGCGGACCTGGACGCCGCCGCCAGGGCCGCGCTCGCAGTCTCGGAGCTCCTCGCGACAGAGCTCGGGTTGCCCGTGTTCCTCTACGGGGCCGTCGGTCACGGCCGGCGGCCGGCGTTCTTTCGCGCGGGAGGGCTCGTCGGGCTCGAGCGGCGCGTCGAGGCGGGCGAGCTCGAGCCAGACGCAGGCCCCCGCCGGATCGATCCGCGCACGGGCGTCGTGCTCGTCGGCGCCCGGGCGCCCCTCGTCGCCTACAACGTCGAGCTCGAGACCGACGACGTCGATGTCGCCCGCGATGTCGCCCGGGCAGTGCGAGAGTCGGGCGGCGGGATGCCGGGCGTGCAGGCGATCGGCCTCCGCCTACCCCGCGCAGGGCGCACGCAGGTGAGCATGAACGTGCTCGACCTCGCGCGCTCGCCGCTGCACGAGGTCTACGCGCGCGTCGTCGCCGAGGCGGCCGCCCGCGGCGTCACGGTTCGGGGCGGCGAGCTCGTCGGCCTGGTCCCGGCGAGCGTCCTCGAGGCCGCGACGGCCGCCGGGGCGAGCGTCCCCGGTGTCGACGAGACGCGCGTGCTCGAGCAGGCGCTCTAGACTCGAGCCGTGCCGCGGTCGATCGTCCTGACGGGAGCCGACGTGACCGTCGAGGACGTCTGGGACGCGGCCGTGCACGGCGCCCCCGCAGAGCTCGGGACCGCCGCGCGCGACCGGATGCGAGCCGCGCGGGAGCTCCTCGACTCGCTGAGCGGGGAGCACACGTACGGCGTCAACACCGGGTTCGGCCGCTTCGTCTCGACACACGTCCCCGAGGAGCGCTCGGAGGAGCTCCAGCTTCGCCTGCTCCGGAGCCACGCGTGCGGAGTCGGCGAGCCCTATCCGGACGAGGTCGTCCGGGCGGCGATGCTCCTGCGGGCGAACGCGCTCGCGAAGGGCTACTCGGGAGCGCACGTGCCCACCGTGGAGCTGCTCGTGGAGTGCCTGAATCGCGGCGTCGTCCCGGTCGTCCCCGCCCGCGGGTCGGTCGGTGCGAGCGGCGATCTCGCTCCGCTCGCCCACCTCGCGCTGCCCCTCGTCGGCGAGGGGGAGGCCACGGTCGCCGGCGAGCGCCTCCCGGGGGCGGAGGCGCTGCGCGCGGTCGGTCTCGAGCCGATCCGCCTCGCGAGCAAGGAGGGCCTGTCGCTGATCAACGGGACGCAGTTCATGACGGCGATGGCCGCGCTCGGGCTCGTCCGCGCGCTGCGGCTCGCCCGGACCGCGGACCTCGCGTGCGCTCTCTCGCTCGAGTCGCTCCAGGGCTCGCGCACGAGCTTCACGCCCGCGGTGCACCGCTCGCGCCCGCTGAAGGGGCAAGGCGAGGCCGCGGACAACGTGTGGAGGCTGCTCGAGGGATCGGCGATCATCGAGTCCCATCGCTGGTGCGACAAGGTCCAGGACGCGTACTCGCTCCGCTGCGCGCCCCAGGTGCACGGTGCCTGCCGCGACCTGCTCGGCTACGTCGAGGCGACGGTCACCGTCGAGCTCAACGCGGCGACGGACAATCCACTCGTGCTGGTCGAGGAAGGCGAGGTCGTGTCCGCCGGGAACTTCCATGGCCAGCCGGTCGCCTTCGCGCTCGACACGCTCGCGCTTGCCGTCGCGGAGCTCGCGAGCATCTCCGAGCGACGGACGGAGCGGCTCGTGAACCCCAACCTCTCCGAAGGGCTGCCTCCCTTCCTCGTGGAGGAGGGTGGGCTCAACTCCGGCTTCATGATCCCGCAGTACGTGGCGGCCGCGCTCGTCTCCGAGAACAAGGTGCTTGCGCACCCGGCGAGCGTCGACTCGATCCCGACGAGCGCCGGCCAGGAGGACCATGTCTCGATGGGGAACGCCGCCGGCCTGAAGGCGCTGCGCGTGCTCGACAACGCGGAGCGGACCCTCGCGATCGAGCTGCTGGCGGGGGCCCAGGCGATCGAGTTCCTCGCCCCCCTGCGACCGGGTGAGGGCGTGCGCGCCGTGCACGACCTCGTCCGCACGCTCTCGGAGCGGCTCGTCGAGGACCGCTCGCTGAGCGGTGACATCGAGAGGGTCGCCGACGCGATCCGCTCCGGGGCCGTGCTGGGGGCGGCCGAGCGCGAGATCGGAGCGCTTGCGTGAGTCGCACGGCCTCGCTCGACGGCGTCGTCGACTCGCTGTGCGGCGACCTCTCGACGATCGTGGCGCCGCGCGGGGGCGCGCTCAACGCGCGCACGTGGCAGACGGAGGCGCCGCTGCGCATGCTGCTCAACAATCTCGACCCCGAGGTCGCCGAGCACCCGGAGGAGCTCGTGGTGTACGGGGGGACCGGGCGGGCGGCGCGCAGCCACGAGGCGCTGAAGGCGATCGTCCGGACCCTGCTGCGACTGGGCGACGACGAGACGCTCCTCGTCCAGAGCGGCAAGCCGGTCGGCGTCTTCCGCACCTCGGAGTGGGCGCCGCGGGTGCTCATCGCCAATGCGCTCCTCGTGCCGCGCTGGGCGACGTGGGACGAGTTCCGCAAACTCGAGGCCGAGGGGCTGACGATGTACGGCCAGATGACCGCGGGGAGCTGGATCTACATCGGCTCGCAGGGGATCCTGCAAGGCACGTACCAGACGTTCGCCGCCGCCGGCGAGACGCACTTCGGCTCGGCGGACCTCGCCGGACGGACGATCCTGACCGCCGGGCTCGGCGGCATGGGCGGGGCGCAGCCGCTCGCGGCGACGATGGCCGGAGCCGCGATCCTTTGCGTGGAGGTCGACCCCTCGAGGATCGAGCGCCGTCTCGCGACGCGGTACCTCGACGAGGCGACGGACTCCCTGGACGACGCCGTGCAGCGGGTGCGGCAGGCGGCGCGCGACGGACGGCCCTTGTCGGTCGGGCTGCTCGCGAACGCCGCGGACGTCGTGCCCGAGCTCGCGCGACGCAGCGAGGACTTCGATCTCGTCACCGACCAGACGGCCGCGCACGACCCGCTCACGGGGTACGTGCCGCAGGGCGTCGACGTGGAGGCCGCGGCACGGCTGCGACGGAGCGATCCCGACGAGTACCTGCGGCAGGCCCGGGCGTCGATCGCCGCGCACGTGGAGGGTTTGCTCGGGTACGTCAGGCGAGGCGTCCACGTCTTCGACTACGGAAACAACCTGCGAGGAGAGGCCAGGGAGGCCGGCGTCGAGGACGCGTTCGCATACCCGGGCTTCGTCCCGGCCTATATCCGGCCGCTCTTCTGCCGCGGTGTCGGGCCCTTTCGGTGGGCCGCTCTCTCCGGCGATCCGGGCGACATCGCGGCGATCGACGGCGAGCTCGCCGGGCTCTTCCCGCACGACGCGCTCCTCCGGCGCTGGCTGGAGCTCGCGCCCGGGCGGGTCGCGTTCCAGGGTCTGCCCGCGCGGATCTGCTGGCTCGGGTACGGGGACCGGGCGCGCGCGGGGATGGCGATCAACGAGCTCGTCCGCTCGCGCCGCGTCTCGGCGCCGGTCGTGATCGGGCGAGACCACCTCGACTCCGGCTCCGTTGCGTCGCCCTACCGCGAGACGGAGGCGATGCGGGACGGCTCCGACGCGATCGCCGACTGGCCGATCCTGAACGCGCTCGTGAACGTCGCCGCCGGCGCGACCTGGGTCAGCGTCCATCACGGCGGGGGCGTCGGGATCGGCAACTCGATCCACGCCGGCATGGTCGTCGTCGCCGACGGGAGCGACGCCGCCGCGACGAAGCTCGAGCGCGTCCTCACCACCGACCCTGGGACGGGCGTCATGCGGCATGCCGACGCCGGCTACGAAGAGGCTCTCGACGTTGCGCGCGAGAGCGGGCTCGACCTCCCGTCCGCTCCGGGCAACGGGTGACGGCGCCCCGCTCGGAGCCGGCCGCCCGGCTCCTGTTCCGCGATCTCGCCCAGGTCGCCACTCCGGGCGCCAGGGG
>JBOHBB010000176.1:0-5355 GCA_050698135.1 Gaiellaceae bacterium | reverse complement strand
TCGCCGTGCCGTCGCGTCCGCGGCGGCACGCGCCTCGGCCAGGAACTCGCGCTCGGCGACGGTCAGGGCGAGGTCGGTCGCACCCGCCCACGCCTCGAACTGCGCAAGGCGGCCCTCCCGCGGCAGGTACTCGGGGTCGCGCCCCGTGTCCTGCCACTCCGCGGCCGCCTCTACGAGCCGCCGGTGGAGAAGGAGGTCGCCCCGCCGCTCCTCGATCCAGCCGTGGAGCCGCTCCCACTGGGACAGGATCGCCTCGTGCGCGACCTCGACGGTCGGCGTCCGCGTCAGCGGCTCGCGGTCGAAGGTGAGCAGTCGATGCTCGCCGTAGCACGCGAGGATCTCCTCCACCGCGTCGGGGTCGAGCTCCAGCTGGCGGAGCTCGCTGCGGCGCACCCTGCGCCTCGTGTCCTGCGCGCTGGGATCGGCGCCGACGAGGCGCAGGAAGACCTGGCGGCACGCGACCTGTGCCGCCGGACCGAGGCGCGCATAGATGTCCTCCGCCCGGCGCCCGATCGCGCCGACGACGCCGCCGGTCACGACGTAGCCCCCGAGCACCAGCGTGTCGGAGGCGCGGGCGGCGAACAGCTCGGTCAGCGCGTACTGCAGCAGCGGCAGGGCGCCCGGCTGGTCGCGGAGGTCGGCCACGATCTGGGAGACGAGCCCGCACTCGTACCGAACGCCGACGCGTTGCGCGGGCCGCTCGATCGCCTCCGCCAGCTCGTCGTCCGAGGGTGCGGCGACGGCGACCAGCCCGGCCCGCAGGAGCTCCCCGAGCTCCGGGTACAGGAGTGGTTGGTCGAGGAAGTCGGCGCGCAGCGTGACGAGAACGCGCACGGGCGAGCGTGGGTCGTCGGCGAGTGCGGTGAGGCCTGCGATGAAACGGCGGCGCGTCTCCTCGGCCGTCAGCGTGAACAGCTCCTCGAACTGGTCGACGACGAGCAGCAGCTCGCTCCCGGGCGGCAGGATCTGCTTCACGACGCGCCGGATCCCGAGCTCGTCGCGCGCGAGCTCCTCGGGGGGGTCGTCCGGCCGTTTCACTGCGACCCGGAGGAGCGCGGCGGCGAGCTCCTCGTACGGAGACGAGCCCGGGAACATGTCGGTGACGAGCCACTCCTCCGATCCCGGGACTGCACCGCTGCGCAACGACGGGACGACCCCGGCCTTCACGACCGACGACTTTCCGATCCCGGACGGGCCGACGACGGCGACCAGGCGATGGTCGACGAGCGCGCGCACGAGCTCGCCGACGAGCGCGTCGCGTCCGTAGAAGTCGGCGGCGTCCGCCTCTCCGAACGCCCGAAGGCCCTTGTACGGGTTCTCCACGGGTGTGTACGTCTCGGCCGGCGCGGCGCCCCCCACGGCGGTGTCGACCGCAGCAACGAACCCGTCGACCGACTCGTAGCGCTCGCCCGGATCCAACGCAGTGGCGCGGGCGACGACCTCGTTCAGCGCGGGTGGCAGCTCGGGCCGAACCGAGCGCACCGGCGGCAGCGGACCGGCCAGTGGCGGCCGCTGGCCGGTGAGCAGCTCGAACGTGAGCAGGCCGAGGCCGTAGATGTCCGAGCGCGACGTGAACGGCTCGCCCGCCAGCTCCTCCGGCGAGACGTACTCGGGTGACGACGTGACCGGCGGCCCCTCGTCCACGCCGGCCGCGCGGGGGGCGAGCGCGAAGTCGGTGAGGTACGCGTTTCCCTCCTCGTCGAGCAGGACGTTCGCGGGCTTGACGTTCCGGTGGACGACACCCTGCCGGTGCGCGTAGGCGAGCGCGCCCGCGACCTGCAACAGCAGGCGGGAGGCAGGCTCGAGGTTCCAGGGGCCTCGGTCGAGTGCCTGCCGCAGCGACCCTCCCCGCAGCCAGCGCATCACGAGATAGGCGCCCTCTGGGTCTCGCCAGTAGTCGTGGAGCGGAACGAGATGCGGGTGCTCGAGCTGGGCGACGAGCTGCGCCTCCGCCTCGAACCCGCGGACGAACGACGGCTCGTTGACGAGCTCGGCGCGGATCGCCTTGATCGCCACCTCACGCCCGACAGAGGGTTGATACGCGCGGTACACGATGCCGAGACCGCCGCCGCCAACCTGCTCGCGGAGCTCGTATCCGCGCACCGAGCGGCCGAACGCACCGGGCACGATCGCCGGGGGCGGGCGGTCGATCCGGAGGGGCGGGAAGTCGGCGGGAAGGCCGTCGACGAGGAGCTGGAAGACGAGCTGCGGGGCTCCGATGCCCTTGAACCGGAACTCGCCCAGCGCTTTCGCCTGCCAGCCGTCGCTGGACGCCGCGAGCGCCGCGTGCGCGTCCGCCGAGAGCAGCACCTGGTCGGCGTGCGCGGCCGCGAGCATCCGGCCGGCGCGATTGAGCACCGGGCCGAAGTAGTCCGCGCCGCGGGCCTCGACCTCGCCGGCGTCGATCGCCATCCGAACGCGCAGCGGCGCCAGCTCCCCCCACTCGACGGACGAGAGGCCGCGGTGGATCTCGTTGGCGGCGGCGACCGCAGCACCCGTATCTGCGAAGACGAGGTCGAGGCCGTCGCCGACACGCTTCACGGGCCGCCCTCCGGCCGCCTCGGCTGCGCTCAGCACGATCCGGTCGTGCTGCGCGATCGCAGAGCGCATGGCGTCGGTCTGCAGCTCCCAGAGAATCGTCGAGCCGTCGATGTCGGTGAGCAGGAAGGCGAGCGTCCGTACCTGCGGCTCCGTCTCGAGCTCGAGCGACGGGTCGTGGTTGAGGATCCTTTGCTCGAGCTCGTGGAGCTGCGCAGAGGGCTCGAGGCCGAGCTCCTCAGCCAGGTGCGCGCGCGTCTTCTGGTACGCACGGAGGGCTTCCGCCTGACGGCCGGAGCGATAGAGTGCGAGCATGTGCTGCGCGCGGAAGCGCTCGTAGGTCGCGAACTCTTCGCACAGCACCTCGAGCTCCGCAACCAGCTCCGCGTTGCGTCCGAGCGTGAGCTCAGCCTCGATCCGCGTCTCGACTGCGCGGAGGCGCAGCTCCTCCAGGCGCCGTGCCTCGAGCTCCAGAGCGAAGCAGCCGGGCACGTCGCCGTACGGGTGGCCGCGCCAGAGCGCCAGGGCTGCGCGGAGCCGTTGCGCTGCCGCCGCGGGCTGCATCTCCACGAGCGCGGCCGTCTCCTCGACCGTTCGCTCGAACTCGACCGCGTCGACGTCCCGAGGGTCGGCCGTGAGCCGGTAGCCGCCGTCGTCGCGCACGATGACATCGCCGATCGCAGCCCTGAGGTTCGAGACGTACGTCTGCAGCGTCGAGCGCGCCCCGGCCGTTGGCTCGTCGCCCCAGACGCCGTCGATCAGCTCGTCCACCGAGACCGACCTGCCGACCTCCGCCGCCAGCAGCGCGAGCACCGTGCGCTGCTTCGGGCCGCCCAGGCGCACGACGCTGTCGTCGCTCAGGACTTCGAGCGGGCCGAGGACGCGAATTCTCAAGTCGAAGCGACGATACGACGTTTCCGCTGGGGTGCCTAGTTCGCGCGCTGGTCGACGCAGCATGGGAAGCGCGCCGAGGCGCGACTCCCGTCCGGCTCCTCGAGTCACGGGAGGGTGAGTGTCCCCGACGCTCTTAGGCATGCGCTCTAGTCCCTTATCTCGACCTCGACGGCGCCCGGAGCACTACGAGCTCGAAGAGGTCGGAAGCCGCGGGTCCAGGTAGTCCGTGATCCGCTGTGCCGCCGGCGGATCGACGTTCGCCAGCACCGCGACCACGTACCCGGATCGTGGGTAGATCCTCAGGTCCCCGTTCATGCCGGGGAAGCCGCCGCCGTGCCCCACCCAGCCGTTTCCGCTCTCGTCTCGACTGTCGAGGAATCCGAACGCGTACTTCACCCCGTAACCGAGGTCGATCTTCCCGGCGAGCAACAGCTCCGTGGAACCGGGACTGAGCAACTCGTGACTCATGAGCGCGTCGGCGAAGCGCGCGAGGTCGCCGACCGTCGAGTAGCCGCCGCCGGCGGCGGTGCCCCTCCAGGGGAGCATGAGGGTGTTGGGCTGCAGCGACTCGGCGCCGGGGTAGGGCCGCGTGTAGCCGATCGAGCGGTTCGGCACGTCCTCGGACTCGGGCAGCGAGTCCGTGGAGATCATGCCGGCAGGGCCGAAGACGCTCTCGCGGACGTAGCCGTAGTAGGACTCACCGCTCACCGCTTCGACGATCGCGCCGAGCAGGACGAAGCCGTAGTTCGAGTACTCGAAGCGGGTGCCCGGCTCGAAGCTGGGTGGACGCCAGCCGTAGAGCTTCACGTAGTCGTCGTGCTCCCGCAGCTTCAGAATGTTGCGGTCGTACTCCGGCCCGAAGATGTCGCCGGTTCCTCCCGTGTGCGTGAGCAGGTGGCGCACGGTCACCTTCGAGGCCACGTCCTTGTTCGGATAGCTGCGCAGGTGCATGCCGACGGGGTCGTCCAGCGCGAGCTTCCCCTCCTCGACGAGCTGGAGCGTCGCCACCGCGGTGAACATCTTGTTCATCGACCCGATACGGAAGCGCGTCTCGAGCGTGTTCGAGATGCCTCGCTCGCGATCGGCCAACCCGTAGGCGCTGCCGAAGAGAATCCGCCCGCTCTTCGCCACGAGCGCCGCACCGCTGAACCGGTCCTCGGCGGCCTTCTTGCGCAGTAGCGCCTCGACGCCTGCGATCGCTTCACTCTCGGTGAGCCGCGGGATGGGAAACTCGGCCGGCCGTGGGATGGCGACCAGCTGCAACGAGAGGATCTTCCGGGGCGTGGTGGCCGAGCACTTCAGCGCGAAGCGCGCGAACTGATCGGAGTCGCGCTCCTGCACCCACCCGGAGACGCGGGTGGCCGACACGCGTTGCAGCTTTCGGAGCGCGAACCCGCCCGTGAAGTCCCGGAAGGCCATCTCCGGGCCCAGCAACGGGACGCGAGACGGGAAGTGTTTCGCCAGGAACTTCGCGTATCGCTCCCGATCACCGCTGTTGAAAGCAGCGAGCCAGGCATTGAAGAGGCGATGCGAAGGTTGTCGGCGCGCCTCGGCCGCGCTCTGGACGGCCGCTCTCGCTGCCGTCCCCTCCCCGAACTCGGCGCCGGCGAGCGCCGGGAGCGCGAGCGACCCCGGCTCGAGCGCTTCCCCCGCGGTCGCAGTCGTGGCCACGGTCGCGACGGCAGCGACCAGGGCGAGCGGAGCGATCAGTAGGCGGTGCATGGTTGTCTCCTTGTAGTCGCGTAGTCCGCCTTGCCCGATCCGGGACCCTCGAGGCGGTCGAGAGCCTTGAAGCTGTGGTCCGGTCATGAGTGCGACCGTACGCTCGGGCGCTCCAGAAACGCTCCATAAGCAAGCCGCCTCCCTGGCATTAAGGGCTGCTGCTCGGCGTCGCCGCGCTGGCGCCCTTGCCAACCTGGTCCC